>NZ_JAMXXM010000001.1:0-356765 GCF_024129715.1 Acinetobacter lwoffii | reverse complement strand
GATCAACCAAGAAATCAGTCGGCGTAGGACAGCCATTGAACATATCAACGGCAAACTTAAACATTTTCGGATATTAACAGAACGCTATAGATAGACGGAAACGATTTGGTCTAAGAATGAATTTAATTGCTGGAATGGTGAATTGGATGCTCTTAAATTAACTTTCGCAAGAGATCTAATATAAACAAAACTTTAATTTCCTGATTTTAGATACTTATTGTTGCCAACTTAAACCAAGTCCCCCTCCGAGTCATACGCAGGCTTACAAAGTATTGATTAACACTACATATCTTTGGCGTAGAATTTGCATTTTCTATCTGGTCGCATTAATCAAATGATGACTACATCTTATTTCCAAAATTAACTGGAGGTGAAATCTGAAAATATAATTCTTGCCTAATCAAGTGATTATGTAGTTATACGACTAAAGATGACCATTTTGACTGTAAAAGCCTGCCACAGCAGTTGCAAAGGTCCAAATTAAACAGTACAACTATATATTCAATTCTGACTGATTAAATCTGCTTTAATCTTCAATAACATAAATAAATGGGAGGGATGGAGATGTTATCATTACATTTCAACAAGCAAGTCTTCATTGACGCTCTTAAAGCCAACAACACCAATCTGGTGACATTTATATGCACCACTTTTGCACTCATGCTGACTTTAACCGTTCATTGCTTAATTCAAGGTAATTTAAAACTTGAATACTTTGGCTATGCACTGATTGTCTCAGCTGCATTTTTCCTATGGGCTGCCATAGACCAGAAATACCGATAATCAAATTTTAAATTAGCCCAGATGGATGATATGGCCAGTCATCCATCTGGTGAAAAAAGTGTTTTAATTTTCAATCATTCCAGCATCCTTTCAGAATAACTATAAAAAGAAGATTAAAATAATCCCGCAAATGCTCCATAGAGCAAAATCCCTGTCCCGCCCAATTCTGCAACAATTAAACCCAGCATGGCTAAAGTCATCAAACTTTCTGGCAAATGAAACTTACCCAGTTGATGCGGCTGTTTAAACTGATTCGTTGTGTCTTGCAGGAAACCATGCAACACATAAGCCCCAATAGAAAAACTAAAAAACAGAATATTGATCAATACGCAAATCAGATTTACTGCACTCGATAACACTGAACAATAGGCCAGCACTGCTAGAATTAAGGTTGAAGGCGCATAAAGTAGACTGCTACGATGGGCAATATCGACATAATAATGTGCACGTGACTGAGGCGATTGACGGATCTGCCAGTATTTCCAGACGCCGGTAAACATCCCGATCCACAAGAATATCCCACTAAAAATAATGGCAGTTTTAACGGCCAGCTCAAGTTCTATTAGCTGCATAAGTTTATTCCATCTCTATTATTTTACTGACTTTTAAGTCATGTTTTCCCCAATCCACCCTGCTAAAAATCTATACAGTAAAAGCTTCATCAGGATTCTAAAAATATAGTGTAACGTATGTCTGAATTTGAAACATTGACTCTCCAGTGTCAGGATGGCTATCGCTTAAGTGCACGTTTTTATACGGCTATTTCTGAATCTAAAAAACTTCCGGTATTAGTTTGCCCGGCAACTGGCATTACCAAACAGTTTTATCATCAGTTTTGTGTCTGGTTACAAGCTCAAGGCTATGCCGTTATGGTCTTTGATTTTCGAGGGATTGGTGATTCACTACATGGCCCGTTGAAAAATTCAAAAGCCAGTATTGTGCAATGGGGTCAACTGGATATACCGGCCGCAATAGATGCTTTATCAACGCGTACTAATGCAGAAAAAGTGATACTACTTGGACATAGTGCCGGTGGTCAGCTTTTAGGTATTGTGCCAAATTATGATAAAGTCGCAAAAGTGGTGGCTGTCTCTGGCTCTACCGGACATGTGAAAGGACTCAAAGGCAAAACCAAGTTACTTGCGCCAGTGATGTTTAATGTCATTTTCCCACTGGCTCGCATCACTAAAGGCTATGGCCCAACTCAAGTGATTGGTATGGGTGAAAACCTGCCTAAAGATGTGGCTCGCGAATGGGCGCAGTTCTGTAGTAAACCGGGTTATGTAATCAACGCGATTGGTAAAAATATTGCACCATCCCATGATTATCATGCTCAAATCACCTGCCCTGTGACTGCAATCTGGTCATCTGATGATGAGATTGCCACCGAAGCCAATGTGAAAGATTTACTACGTTTATATCCAAACGCAAAAACCCAAATAATTGAACTTAAACCTAAAAGTTATGCCTATAAGGCCATTGGTCATATGCTGATGTTTAAAAAATCGCATCAGAATTTATGGCCGGTGATTGAGCAACAATTGGCTGTTTAAATCAGATTTAGATGGTTATTTGCAGGCTGCTGTGTTCTAATACGCTTAGTTTGAGATGAGCCTCTTACAGTATATGGGCTTGACCTATATACGACTAGCCCCTAACCATGGGGCTTTTTATTGTCTGAATATTTTAAAACGTATATAAAAATGGGCTGACGATAACGCCAACCCATGTCTTTCTTTATCGAATTAAATATTATTTTGTCTCAATGTCATAAACCCAATTTCGTGCCTGTTTGTCTGTGGTCGTTTCACAAACATAATAGTCGTGATCCCATGAATTAGGATGGAAGATTTCCTTTTTGGTATAAGTGACATTTTTGCCTTTTTCGACACAGATAAAACTGTCACCTTGGTCTTTGACTTGGGTTCCATTGAGGAAACCACCAATACAGAGGAATCGAGATTGTTTTGCCATTTGGTTAGATCAACTTTTACATCACTAAAATATGTGGTGATTAAACGATTTATTGAAAATACTGTAAAGCGTAACCAAGAAAAATTCTAACCTTATCAAGAAGCAAATTTATTCAGCATTTTTTCTATGTAATAATCGTAGTTACCCAATTGCTTTGACCAAAATGTATTTTTTTCAATTGATTCTAAAAATTGGATAGGATCAATTTTCACTTCATCTTTTTCAATATAAAATTGCTCATCAACAAGTTTTTGCATAAATTCAGATTCACAATTTGATGTAATGATGACTTCATCTAAAGATACTTTTAAATGATCACCAAAATATTCATGATCAAACTCTAGTGTAGTATCAATAATCCAAGTATGAAGTACGACTTCACTTATGTCATCAAAGAACTCTTTTAAAAAATATTTTTTAATATACTCAACTTTTTTATCCAACTGATAACTAGCTTTATTCAAGGTGAAGTTTTTATATTCATAAATTTCCTGAATACTACTTCTTATATATGTAGATTTCACTTCTGCCACAATGACATGATTTCCATGAATTGCTATTAAATCAATTTCACCAACATCTTTAAATTCAGGAACAAGTTGAGGAAATACTTCAAAACCTAAATGATGCATTTTTTCTGCTAGAGTTAACTCAATCTGATTAGTTTCTCCCTTCAATTCAAATCTATTTTTATGTAATTTACGAAAGTAGTTGGTCATAGTAGTATTTAAATTTTGATATGCTGTAAGCCATGGAAATTGAAAAATAAAGTCATCAATCTTATAAAATGGTTTTTGTTGGAATGTAGACACATCATCATTGTCGTACAAATCACAACTCCAAAAACTTAGAATCTCATCCATTTTTTTCTTTTTTATATTATTAGAAGCCCCCTGAACCCATGAAGACATTCTTTTTATCTTCTCTTCTCTTTTAGCGAAAGTAAAAGGCATCCTATTTTCGCCAATTACAAAACCATGCATAGTAAGCTGTGTTAATGCATCTAATTTATCTTCAGAATTAGGTAAAAAACGCATAAATTTTTCAATATGATCCTTTAAATAATGTGCTTGTGATAAAGTCATGGTAATCATTGTTTCAAAAGCATTGAGCTTTTGGTTATTGATACTGAATTCTGTAATCCCATAAACTTGGGCTAACTGCTCTTGAATACCAAAGGCTTTTGACAATGCAATTGCATTAGCTTCTAAATTATCACCTGTATTTATGATGCTATAAATTGCGTCAGATTTTAGTAATTTTTCAGCCCCTACACCTAACCAATAACTTATCAATAAAGCATTTTTCTCCGACCAATTATCCTTTTTCTCTTTTGTATTGGTATAAATCAATTCTGAGTTGTTGAGCTTGTAATTTACTTGCTTATCAAAACAGAATGACTCTAATACATTTCTTTTATAGTTAAGGATCTCAATTTTGATAGCTACAAGCTTTTTATAAAACTCATACTGATCTTGAAGAAGTACACTCATACCCTCACCAATCAAGAAAGGCATTAACTTATTTCTCAATGCCAATGCTAGCGATTGTTCTGTTAATTTTTTAGTATTTTTTCTAGAAGTTTTGACAATATGATCAAATGCTTTCCAAACCGTTTCTGCTGAGTTATTTTCAGTACTATCAAATTGATAAGGTAAATGTGCAAAATAATCTTGATTAGGAATTAAATACTGATAAGCGTATAAACTGCCAAAAGCCATAGCAGTAATTTGACCAACGTTGATTGTATTTTTTATCTCTTCATAAATTTCCAATCGATGCTTATATTGTGATTGTAAATGTTTTACAGTCTGAAAAAATATATGCAGTGCGTCGATTTGTATTTCTTGATCAATTTCTTTTAAAACATTCCAAGAATTATGATCTGATTGTAGGATTAACCCAGACTGACGTACCGCTAAAATAAAGCTTTGAACATCTAGTTTTAAATAATTTACACAGACATTTTTATCAACACCCCCAAATCGCAAATATTGGCTCAAAGCTAAAATGTAGTTTTCACTTTGAACTTCATCAACTGTAAGTAACTTAATAAAATTTGATTGCCAAAACATATCAAACTTATTTTTGAATAATCCTATCTTAGGTTGTGTACTTTTATATAAAAGTTCTTTAACAATTTTTTCTTTAGCTTTTTCCACACTAAGTTCTAAAGCTAAATGTTCAAATTTTTCTTCGTAATAATTTTTCATAAAAAAATAAGGGCTGATTAATCAGCCCTTATCTTATACCGCTTATTGCTTAATTAACAAAGAATTAAGTCAACTGAGCAGCAGCAATTTTCTTCGTATCAACGTCTTTAGCGGCGTTAGTATATTCGCTCATCTTGTCGAAGCTTAAGTATTGATAGATGTCAGCTGACATGCTGTCAATTTGAGCTGCGTACTGTTGGTATTCTTCTGGAGAAGGCAATTTACCCAATACAGCAGCAACAGATGCAAGTTCAGCAGAAGCCAAGTAAACGTTAGCGCCTTGACCTAAACGGTTCGGGAAGTTACGAGTAGAAGTCGATACACAAGTCGTGTTCGGAGCTACACGTGCTTGGTTACCCATACATAATGAACAACCTGGCATTTCAGTACGCGCGCCAGCTTTACCATAAATGTTATAGAAACCTTCTTCCATCAACTGATGTTCGTCCATACGCGTCGGTGGAGCGATCCACAAACGAGTTGACAATGCACCACCAGGAACTTTCTCAAGCAACTTACCAGTTGCACGGAAGTGACCGATGTTAGTCATACAAGAACCAACGAATACTTCGTCAATTTTCGCGCCTTGAACGTCAGAAAGAAGTTTCGCATCATCTGGATCGTTCGGGCAGCAAAGAATAGGTTCTTTGATGTCTGCAAGATCGATTTCATACACTTTGGTGTATTCAGCGTCAGCATCCGCTTTGATCAGGCTTGGGTTAGCCAACCATTTTTCCATGTTCTCAACACGACGAGCCATAGTACGCGCATCGCCATAACCTTCAGAAATCATCCACTTCAACATGGTGATGTTTGAACGAAGGTATTCAGCAACTTTCTCTTCAGAAAGTGTGATAGAACAACCAGCAGCAGAACGTTCAGCAGAAGCATCAGAAAGTTCGAACGCTTGCTCAACAGTCAGGTCAGTTTCCATTTCTGTTAAGTCGATCTCAAGGATACGACCAGAGAAGATGTTTTTCTTACCTTTCTTCTCTACAGTTAGGTCACCTTCCTTAATTGCGTAGTAAGGAATTGCATGTACAAGGTCACGTAGCGTGATACCAGGCTGCATTTTACCCTTGAACTTCACAAGTACAGATTCAGGCATGTCAAGTGGCATAACACCAGTTGCTGCAGCGAACGCTACAAGACCAGAACCCGCCGGGAATGAAATACCGATTGGGAAACGAGTATGCGAGTCACCACCAGTACCAACAGTATCCGGAAGAAGCATACGGTTTAACCAAGAGTGAATAATACCGTCACCTGGGCGTAAAGACACACCACCACGGTTCATGATGAAATCAGGAAGCGAGTGTTGCATTTGAACGTCAACTGGTTTTGGATACGCAGCTGTATGACAGAAAGATTGCATAACAAGGTCAGCAGAGAAGCCTAGGCAAGCCAAGTCTTTCAATTCGTCACGAGTCATTGGACCAGTTGTATCTTGCGAACCCACAGTAGTCATCTTAGGTTCACAGTAAGTACCTGGAAGTACACCTTGACCTTCAGGAAGACCACAAGCGCGACCAACCATCTTCTGAGCTTGAGTGAAACCTTTACCAGTTGCAGCAGGCTGAACCGGAGTACGGAACATTGTAGATACTGGAAGACCTAAAGCTTCACGAGCCTTAGTCGTCAAACCACGACCAACGATCAGGTTAATACGACCGCCAGCACGTACTTCGTCTAGAAGAACTGGAGTTTTAAGTTCAGCTTCAGCGATTTGCGCGCCGTCTTTGAACGCAGTTACTTTAGCAGCAGCGTGATCGACCTTAAGAACGATTTCATCGCCCATGTTCATGTTGGCAACATCGATCTCGATCGGTAACGCACCAGCATCTTCCATCGTGTTGAAGAAAATTGGAGCGATTTTAGAACCTAGGCAGTAACCACCGTCTTTTTTGTTCGGGATGTGCGGAATGTCATCACCGAAGAACCAAAGTACAGAGTTAGTTGCAGATTTACGAGATGAACCAGTACCAACAACGTCACCCACGTAAGCAACCTGGTTGCCTTTCGCGATCAATTCTTTAATCTGGTTAAGTGGACCCACTTCACCAGGAACTTCTGGATTGATCCCGTCACGTACGTTTTTCAACATTGCATTTGCGTGCAATGGAATGTCTGGACGGCTCCAAGCGTCTTGTGCAGGTGACAAGTCGTCAGTGTTGGTTTCGCCAGTTACTTTGAAAACCGTCAGTTTGATTTCTTCAGGAACGTCTTTACGGCTAGTGAACCATTCAGCATCAGCCCAAGACTGCATAACTGCTTGAGCATTTGCGTTACCAGCTTTTGCTTTATCAGCAACGTCATGGAATGCATCAAATACAAGAAGCGTTTTTTTCAATGCTTCAGCTGCAAGTTCAGCAAGCTCAGCATTGTCTAAAAGTTCAACTAAAGGTGCTACGTTATAACCACCCAGCATAGTACCTAGTAAGTAAACAGCACGTTCTTTAGAAACGAGTGGAGAGGTTGCTTCGCCTTTTGCCAATGCAGCTAAGAACGCAGCTTTTACATATGCAGCTTGGTCAACACCTGCTGGTACACGGTTTTCAAGCAAATCTACCAAGTATGCTTCTTCACCAGCTGGCGGGTTTTTTAGTAGTTCAACTAATGCAGCTGTTTGGGCATCGTCAAGTGGCTTCGGTGGGACTCCGAGTGCGGCACGTTCTTCAACGTGTTGGCGGTAAGCTTCTAGCACAGTGTTATTCCTCTTTTTTAAAAAATTACTTATGAATTCCTGCTTATTCCAAGCTTCATAAATAATATGGACTCCAAAATTTTACTAAATTTCCAGTTAAAAGTTAATGCAACTCAAGTGTTTCTTCGTGATGCTCGTTATTTTATAACTAAATGATGCTCTTAATGATTATTCCATAATCAGTTCCAGCTTACACCACACGAAACAAGCCCATGAATAGGCCCTTTTAACTGAATTTAATGCATAAAAAAGGCAACCCTGATGTTGCCTGATTTGACGTTAAAAAGATACTCCACCTTAGTGTACAGTGGTCGAGTTTAAATACTGCTGATATGAGTCTCGGCAGCCTTGGAATTTCACCACGCATTCATCTTCATAGGTGCTACTGTGATTATTGCTGGCAAAGGAAATATCAATCTGATAAAGCTTTTTATCTTGTTCTAGCATCTTCTTTAAAACGACTTTGTCACCGACGCTGAGTACATAGCGACTGCCGCCAATAATGACCACACCTTCTTCATCTTCCAACAGCAGATCAGAATGATGCAAATATCTTACGACTTCCATATTGTGCTACTCCTCGGTTAATTGGAGTTAAATTCATTATTCAATATAAAGATAAGTATTTCTATATTTTAGATTTAGAAATTGTCACAAAGTGTACATTTTGCTTAGGCTATTTTTATTATTTAGTCTTTTGAAGATGCTTATATTTAAATACGTTTAATGGGAAATATGGGTTGGATAATTTTATCCAAATATAAAAAAACCGTTCCTTAGAACGGTTTGTAATCTGGTAATTCGTCATGCGGTGTCGCAATACACTTTGCAGTAAATTCAGCGCGGACTTTTTCACGGGCTGCTTTTACATCTGCCTTAATCTCTTCGGCTGGAATCGCATAGACTTCATCAATAATATTCAGGATAAAACCTTTGGTGGTTTCGTCGTCGATCTTGTTGGCATGCTCGATTGCTTTTTCTTTCTCAATCGCATTCTGACGATCCAGCATAATGGTACGCGCCGCATTACCGACGCTTCGACAATAACCTTGCCACTGCTCTTCAGGGGTTAAGGGTTTCTTCTCGGCACAACCGGCCAGCGCCAGCATAAACGATAAAGCCAATAACTTTTTCATGAATTTCTCCTTCCGAGGGGCAATATAAAAGATCGGGGAAGATTTGTCATTTCAAAATGCGAGTTGTATGGAATTAAAAAAGCCCACTAATGGGCTTTTTCATTTTGTGTAATTAACCACATGAAGCCTGGATAATCTTTTTGCTTGTAGGATCCACCGTTACAGTCACTCGTTCTTCACGATAATCCATCGTCACCGCTTGACCCGGTTCAACCATACGTACAATTTGTGCCTTGGTTTTCTGCTTGATTTGCGCTTCAGTCAAATTGGACTGACCCACCAATGCCGCTGCCTGATCAGCAATACATTTAGGTTGATTCATGTGCAGTAATTCCCACTCCTCGACCACCTGACCATTCTTTAAATGGCAATATCCGACCTGACCATTGCTTTCAGTACGAATCTCAAGCTTGCCACCCTGATTGACACAATAAGCGCTTGCAGGATTCGCTGAACCTGTTTTAGGAGCATCCGTCTCAGATTGCGGCGTAGTGGTACATGCGCTTAGAGCGAGAGCCAGTAAACCGAACAGCATTGTTTTTTTCATGAGAGCCTATTCTTCTTCAATAATTCTTCACCAATTTAGCATATTTCCTTGTCCTTGCCAGACACAAGTCTGTGTACATTTTTAACCGTGCTTTTTCATTAAAAATTAGAAATAAGACCTTTGTGAATTAAGGACTTCAACACTATAAATTCTCTCAATGAACAAGACAAACAGAAGATAAGAACCTCTACAAAATACGAAAATGCCGAATGAATCGCCTAGACCAAGTGATTATGCATTTCAATAGCATTGCATTGTCATTACATCATTCAAATATGACTTCACTTTTAGATTTGTGATCTGTGCTGGATTGATTTAATATTTGATTGAATTTTAAACTTTCTATTGGCATGACAGACGATCCTCAACTCTCCCTCAAGGAATATCTTGCTACAGTTCAGGAAGTGGTCAAACTCACTTTCGATACACCGGTATGGGTTAAAGCCGAGATTCGTAATCTAAGTATTAAAGCCGGCCATTATTATCTGGAGCTGGCAGAAAAAGAAGCCGACAGTGATCAGGTCATCGCCAGTTGCCGAGCGACTATCTGGAAATTCAGTGCCCAGAAAATTGTCACGCAGTTTGAACGTGAAAGCGGAATTGAGCTGAGTCGTGATTTGAAAGTGCTGATTAAAGTCAAAGCTAATTTCGATCCGCAGTATGGTTTTTCTTTAAATATCGTTGAAATTGACTCAGGCTATACTCTGGGAGATATTGCCCGGCGTTATCAGCAGATTGTTGAGCGGTTGACGACTGAAGGACTGATTCAGCGCAATAGAAACTTGCCCAGCCCTTTTGACCTGAACCGGATTCTGGTGATTGCTCCCGAAAATGCAGCAGGCCTGGGAGATTTTAAAAAAGATGCCGATGCACTGCAGCGTGCGCAGGTGTGTGAGTTTATCTATCACAGTGCGACTTTTCAGGGAAATACCGCCCCGCAAAGTATTATGTACAGTCTGGCACAAGCGCTCAAACAATGGGCACAGACTTATAATACCGCACCGGATCTGATTGTGATTATACGAGGTGGTGGCGCAGTCAATGATCTGGCTTATTTGAATGATTATGATCTGGCTGCCCTGCTCTGTAAACGTTCGGTACCGGTCTGGGTCGGCATCGGGCATGAAAAAGACCGTACTATTCTGGATGAGATTGCGCATCGCTCCTTTGATACTCCGAGTAAAGCCATTGCCGGAATCCGCAATCATATCTTTGAACTGACCCAGGATATTCTGAATTATCTACAGCGCATTCAGCGTTTATCCCAGCAACAGATTCAAGCTTATCAAAATCAGAATGATCAATTTTTGAAACTGATTCAAAGTCTGGCCAACAACCAGATTATGGATGCGCTGCAACGTCTGCAACAGATCAAGGCCAATACTACCAGTCTGGCCCAGCAGCATACCCAGCTGATTAATCAGCAGCTTGATGCCCTGATGCGGGAAACGCTACTACAAAATCCTAAACATGTTTTATCCAAGGGTTATGCCATCGTGCGCCAGCAAGAACATGTGGTTGCCTCTATTCAACAGATTCAGTCCAGCGATCTGGTTGAAGTCGAATTACATGACGGCATTTTTTCAGCACAACTTATACAGGTACTTCCTCATGAATCATGATACTTTGAGCTTCCAACAAGGCTATGACATCTTGAAAAAGAATGCAGAATTGCTCGAATCTCAGCAAGAACCGGATATTGATAACTTGATGAAAATCGTGGAAGAATCCATGACCGCCTATAAAGCTTGCAAGGCACGGGTTGAAGCGGTTCAAACTGCGTTAAATGATACTTTTAAAGATTAATTGGATGTCATTTCAAATATTAGCTTAGACTATTCTGCTAGATTGAGTTGACATAAAAGCTCTCATTCATGGGGGCTTTTTTATTAAGTGAAAAAAATCATTTCAATGACTATTTAAATTTTCTAGATGGGGATTTTGATCAATCCGCTCAATTCTAAATGGGAAATATTGTATTTTCATTCTCATCCACCAGACGATAAAAAGCCCAATATTGAATTGGGCTTTTTATTACTCTTCAATTTCTATAGGATCACCGTCTTCAGGGCGAATATGACGCGTCCCATCATCCGCAGGATCAACACTAGAACCATCTTTGGTAATAGCATTGTACATTTCATCCTCTTTCTTATCATCGATAAATTCTTCATCTTCGAAATCTTGAGGCTCACTATCGTCGTCAAAGTTCAAAGGCTTTTCTTCATTTATCATGGCGATCCATCACTTATTTAACCAATAAAATATCATGCTCAAATATTTGAAAGATTCATTCAAGAGTCAACGATGATCATTTGTGTAACTGAATAAACACAATAGTCATTGGAACATTACTTTTCTATCGACAAAAAAATGCCTCCTTAGGGAAGGAGGCTGAAATTGGAAAGAAACTACAGCGATAGAATCTATTCATGCATTATATATAAACTTATAATTTATACATTAGCATAATATTACATTAATTTTTCAATTAAAAAGCCCGCTTACTCTTTCAAATAAGCGGGCTAGTGCTGTAGTCATTTTCTTCGTATTATTTGCGTCTTCTTGTTTTCGCAAAATGACTATAGCACTGTGAATTTATCAATAAAGTATAGGGAGTATTAATAAACTGTTTTCTTACATTTGCTTTAAGTTACTTTTCGTTCAATAAGTTATACATATTAAAAAAGCCCATCTTTCGATAGGTCTTCCCCTTTTCACTTTTGCGCTGATTCAGGTATGTTGTCAAAGTGAGTAACGACTAGAGAATAAGCAAGCTATTGATAAAAATATATAAATAGACCATTAGTATAAAAAAAACTATGCTTGTTAAATTGATTGACGATTTTAACCTTCAACGACACCTTATAGCTGACTTAATTTGCTAGACATATAAGTTAAACATAACGTCTTATCCTGAAAATCAGGCATTTCAAACACCCAAAAAATGTAATTTTTAGATCTCAATTTAAGTTTTACATTCACGGCCTTTACTTGAATTATTACATCCTCATGCTGCATTTCTGCGAATAATTCTAAAATCAGTGCAAAGAATCTCAGTTTGTTGACTGTGTTGTATTTTGTTGGTTTATATATTCTCAAGGCTTCAGAATATATAAGCTCGCACCATTCATTTCCATCTTCATCATCCATTAGCTCTCATTTAATTATTTAAAATAGATCACGAGGTAGGTTTATAACATGGTGGCTATAATTAAACTGCTTTTAATCTGAATATTAAAATTATAAATTTTTATAAAATAAAAAAGCCCATCTTCCGATGAGCCTTTTTGGAAAATATATCGTGAAGAACTAAGCTGCAAATTCTTGCAGTACAAATCGTTTTACACTTTCATCAAAGTCAGGTTTTGAAAGAGCAAGCTTGCCATTTTTCATAGTTTTATAACAATAACTCGCTGCTACTCCCATACCAACCAAAGTCAACAACTTCATTGCTCACCTCTTTACTGGGAAGATTTGAATATAAAATTATCATTCAAATTTGTAGTTTTCCAACTCAGTTTCGATTGTTTTCTGTACTACATGTTAATGAATGTATGAATAATAAATGAAAACCTGCTGTATGATGCGTTTACTTAAAGTCTTTCAACTAGTGGTTAATTTGCGTATCTATCCAGTTAAGGAAATTTTCCTTATTACTGAATTCTGGCATAGACCCTAAATTTATAGTTTCTTTAGCACCAAATTTTCCAGCGACAGTATTCGGTGCTTGAACTCTGAAATCCTGAGGATCACTTTCATGTAGAGTTCTAAAATATTCTACTGCTTTATCAAATTCACTTTTATCCTTAAAACTTGGTCGTTCCTTCAAAAAGTCATAAACTTGTTCTAGAGCTGGTAGATAATTATTTTTAGGCATTCTGTTTTCTCTAAAATGATGAGTTTTATGATGAAGACCTATTTTGAATGAATAATGATAAGAATATTCCCTTATTTCTTAGAATTTATGTAAATCATGATGATTTGAGATTTAAATCCAAATTTTGGAGTAACCTGATAAAAAAATGAGCGTAAACATACACTCATTTTTACTACATTTTCTAGTGCATGCTTAACTGACTGGCATTGCTCTAAAATAAAGTCTGTTTTATTAAACAAAATGCAAATGTCAGCTGCTCTATCAGCAAAGATCAGATGCACTTTAAATACGCCAATTTAAGGTTCAAGCCTAATTAACGCTATGAATATCAAGCTCATCATTGGTGGTCAATACAACAGAAGCTAAAATTGGAATGCCCAAAATGAAAGGTACAGCGAAAATCCATAGAACTACGGTTACATCCGGTTTAAAGAAAAATTGAATGGCTAATGCAGTCAAAATAAGTACAGAAAATAGAATCGCAGCAAAACGGATGATAAATTTAGTCGACATGCGAAGATGCTCTTATGCGTGAAATCGTATTTTCAATATACACCTATTTTTATTATGGGTTTATTGATTTTCAGTCTGTTATTGCATGTCTTAATTGATTTTCTATATGTGATAGCTGAATTATACGATGATCAGTTTTCTTCAGCATAAAAGCTGACTTTAGATTCTTTCTCTACTCGTAACTTATTTGCCCTATATGTATAGGGATTGAATTCAGACATCAACGCTTCTGCTGACTAATATATCAATCTACTTTATAGCTAATAAAATCTTTGTCCTGTCTCATCAAAAAGCCCTAAAATTTTAGGGCTTTTTTATTCGGATTAGAATCGCCAGTTATAGAACAAGTCAATCGCACGCTCTAAAGACTGACTCGCTTCCAGATACAGTCGCTGATTTACCTGATAACGTAAAGTCAGCTTATTCACTGGTGTGAATACCCCGACCCCATAGCGAAGATATAAATCAGGCGTAATATAACCAGTCACAGAAACCTGGGTATCATCTCCTGTACCTTGGGCATCCAGAGCTAGACCAGTTAAGCCAAAACTGCGCCCGATCTGGTTGGTCAGTGCGCGGGTGCTACCCAAGCCCAAACTAATCCCCGCAGCAGCGATTGTATTATTCACATCGGATCTAAACCCTTCGGCCTGGCTTAAACCAGATACACCTTCATTGACACGACCGGTAATCAAGGCATTCAGGGCTTCCTGTTCTGACAAGCCCGCATCATTATAAATCTGAATACTTGGACTCGATGCAGTCCCTGTTACCCGTACCCCGACTGTACTACCCTGAACCGATTTATTGGCATCAATGTCCAGTGTCGGATTGGTAAGTTCACCATTAAAACGCGCGATAGCACGATTCAAGTCCAGACTTTGGCCATAGGCTTCGATTTTCACCCGCTGTGATACCCCGATTGCACCATTGGCACGCATTGCAGTTTCCAGACCACGCTGTGACAGATTGACTCGACCCAAGAGTGGAATACGACTGTCAAAGCCCTGGAAAATCACCTGATTGCCTAAAGAAACAGCAACATCTGCCCGGATATCCCAAGGACGTGCAGACTTCAAGATCGCCAGCTGATCATCACCTTCATGTACGACACGTACATCTGAAGATAAACCGACTACAGGTTCTGAGGCTTCAGGCATTGAAATCAGCGCACGCGGTACATCGACTGTACCACTCAGACTCAGTTTTTTATTAAATGGATACATGTCCAAAGTCAAATCAGGTGTCACTACAGCGGTAATTAATGGGGCCTGACGAATCAGCAGATTGTCACCTTGCAGTTTTAACTGCACCCGCGGATCGCCTTTCCAGTCGACCGATCCGGTTAATTTACCCACACCACGACCACTGTTAAATGCGCCATTGATGCTGGCAGAATTCTGACGTATGGATGAGTAAAGTTGTACGTTGGTCAAGTTCACCGGCAAGGAGATCATGCTGATTGAAGCATCTTTGACACGAACCTCACCTTCAAGCAAAGGATCCGTTAAAGTTCCGCTAATTTTTCCGGCATAAGATAAAATCCCGTCCAGATTACGGATGTCCTGAATAAATGGCTTAAAGACTTTGAGCTGTACCTGGTTAAAGGCAATTTCGCCACGCATCGGTTTACTGTCACGGTATGGATCAATGATGACATTGGCATAGCCGCTTCCAATATCCGGTGTTTTAACATCCAGCCGAAGTTGCAAGCCATCTGCCACGCTTTTTGCCACCAGACCGACTTCATCATATTTAAGGGTAGAACCCAAATAATCCGGATCTTCAGAAGATAAGCCCACCACACCATTACGCGTCACCAGACGCGCGTCGATTTTAGGTTTGGCACCTTGTGCCCAGGCAGCCTTGGCATAACCATTAACTTTACCTGTCAACGCCAATCCATCAGGCAGGAATGCACTAAAGTCTTCCAAATCAAGGTTTTGAGTAATAAAAGAGGCACTACCACGGTTTTTGTTGATCCGAATCGGCTGATCAAAACACAATTGGCTTTGCTGACTCATCCAGCAATGGGCACCAACAAACAGATCGGATTGAGCGCTGTTATAAATCACTGCTGCATTTTGACGTTGCACCAGACGGGCACGTAAAGAGTCGAAATCACCTTTTTGAATCTGACCCAGCCAGTTATTTTGGGCATTAAAGCCACCGGCGAGCTGTACAAAGAATTTTGATAGGCGGTTTTCTGCCTGCACTTTGAGAATGTGTGCAGCACGGGTACCGGCCAGTGATATCTCACCGCGTACAATCTCGCGTGAACCGCTACGCAGGCGATCCATTGTCGCGGTCAATAAAGTTGGTGTGCTTAGCGATGTCGGCAACTGTCCGCGAACACGAACTTTCTGCACACTAAACAGGTTTTTAAAGGCAAAATTGTCGATAGACAAGTTGGCCGAAGCCTGCAACCGCGGCTGCGCCTGCATATTGATATAGCCTTGTGCACGACCTCTTAAGCCCGGATACAATTCAAACAGTGCTGGCGCATTCACTTTCAATTGAAGATTCTGTGCATTACCGGTCGCCTGAATCTGGTTGCTCGCATAAGACAAGAACAGGTTATTGGCTTCAAACTGCTCTGGTACAAAACCGCGCTGGTTTGAATTGATGATGACCGATAAATTACCTGTACCACGTACTGGCTTGTTATTCAGCATGCCGGCCAGATTTAAACGTTGAATCTGAATGCGTTTTAAAGCATCTGACCAAACGCCTTGGGTTTGCACATTGCCTGACAATTCACCTTTCAGTTTGGCATTAAAATATTGCGGCTTAAAGCGGATTAAGGATGCATTGATATCCCAGCCAATGCCATTCGCCAGATTGACCAGACCACTCGCATTAATCTTGCCAGCCACACCATCATGACGGAATTCATTTATCTTCAACATTTCCGGGGTGCCTGAAACGCGCAGTTTCAGCATACCCTGACTGGCTTTAAGCTGGCTGGCATTTAAAGCACCATCATAATTGACCGCGTAACCTTTAAATCCGCCACCCGCTTTTTCATTATGGAATAACAAGGCAATGGTACTGTTACCGGTCAGACGTACGGTTTCATTTTGCTCTGCCAGTCGTCCGGTCAGGTCGACATTATTGAGTTTAATAATCTGCTGATTCGGTTGCGCATAACCATTGGCTTTAACCTCGCCATTCAAACGATCTACCGGTGAAGCTGCGGCAATACTTTGAGTATTCAAATTTTTGGCATTTAATACCGCGGTCCATTTTAACTGACGTTTTTCCTGTGGCAGTTCAATCCGTGCATTGCCACTTAAGCTGCCTGCCTGTGCATTGGCACTATAATTAAAACTTGTAACATTCAGGATATTCTTGTTCAGATTGAGCTTAGCTTGGTACATGCCTGCAGGCAGAAGTCCTTCTTCATGCTGCTCGACTTTAGTGGCCACATGAATATTCTGCTGACCTTCGACCAATGCCAATTTGACATCGCCAGACTGACTGCTGAGCCAGCCCACGTAAGGTACGGCGCGATCAATATTTTTCCAAGCAACATCTAACAGCATCGGTTGTACTTTATTGCCTTTGACCGGGTTTTGATCCAGCTTCAGATTCCAGCTTTCATAACGGTCGAAATCAACCAGTCCGGTAAGGTGCAGGCCATTTTCCAAGTTACCTGCAGAAGCGATATTGGCATCTAGACTTGGCGGCAAGAAATCTTGAACCACAAGCGGAATACGTTCATGTTTAGGATCAATCCCGTTCAAACGCCCAGCCAGATCCCAGCTGACCCGGTCTTTCCAGCCTACTGTCCCGGCAAGGCTAACTGCACCTTTCATCAACTGACCATTCAGATCGGTAATATTCAGCTGATTGACCAGATCGGTATACATCACTGCACTATACTGCCCTTGCGGAATATTTTCCCCAATCAGGTCAGTCTGGACGTTCAGGTCCAGACGCTTGATATCGCCATTAAACTCGGCAATGCCGTCTTTGGTAAACAGTTTCTGTTCGGCCAGAATAGGCCAGTGATAATCCTTGAACTTCAACTCGCCGCGCATTGGTACCTGAGGACGCATCGGATGCACGATAACCCAACCCGTTAATAAATCAGGCGTATTGGTTGCTACGCCAGCCTGAATCGTGTCCAGTGTTCCGCGTGCCCGCACCTGAATATCATGAATATTCAGGCTGTCTCTTAAGGAAGGCAGATTAACGATGCCCGTGGCATCTAGCGGATATTTGCCTTCAAACTGCATTTTACCCGTGGCTTCACGTACTGACAGATAGCCCATGTCCATACGGGAATCTTCAAAATTTAATTCGGTGCCAGACCAGAGCGCCTCATTTAATTCAATATTATAGAAATCGACTGCATTGGTCTGGGTTTTAATCACCAGATGATCCAGCAGTAAATGGTCAACGCGCAAAATAAAAGGCAAACGGATGGCATTAAACTTGAACGGTTCGCCCGTTGATGGTTGCTTGTTAATAATTTGCAGATTAAGGACATCGGCTTCAGTCAGATGAATTTCTTTTTTGACAATCGCGCGCCAACCCAGTTTTACATCAGCACGATCAATTTTGACATCGACCGGTTTCAGGCTGACCAGCACATTTTTAAGAATAATCCCACGCCATAAATTACCGCCTTCATATTCATATTGAATAATTTGCTGGCGTTCTAGCACTTGATCCAGCAGGAATTTACTGCCCTGATTGGTCGAAAACAGTAGAGCCAGCACAGACAGCAGAAAAATCAGCGAAAAAAGCACCGACAATAGGATGCTTCTGAATATACGGCGCTTTTTCGGAACAACGCTATCTTGTGGTTCTTGTTCTGGCTGTGGTTGGTTCTCGACCATGATCTACTCAAATAACTATTTTTTAAAATGATGTTTTATAACTGTGATCCAATAAAGAAATGTAAACGAATCGGATAATTGTCATCAGACAGTCCAGTCGCAACATCTATACGTATTGGCCCAATCGGTGAAGCCCAACGCACACCCACACCCGCGCCATATTCGGTCGGATTACTGAATTCTTTATTATAGGCATTTCCGGCATCTGCAAAGACCGCAGCACGCCAGCCTTCCTTAAACTGATAATTATATTCTAATGAAGCCACGCCCAAGGCCTGCCCGCCCACTTTAAAGCCGTCAATTTCCGGAGAAAGGCTCTTGTAGTCAAAACCGCGGATACTCTGGTCACCACCAGTGAAATATCTCAGGTTATACGGTACTTTGGCAAAATCTTGAGTAAAAATATAACCCGCGTCGGCACGCCCAACAAACTGATGATCTGCATTTTCACCCAATGAATAGATAAAACGCCAGCCCGCATTCACAATGGCCATATCTGCATCAGAGAGTAAAGCCTCACTACCCAGTTCAATCTTATAGGTCTGCTTAAAACCTTTGGTTGGGTTGACCCGACGATCGCTCTCGGTACGTGAAACTTCATAACCGACTAATAGCGATTGCTGCTCATCTTCGGTATTAAAGCGAAAAGCTTCTGGAATCTGGTTAAAATCGACAGAACCATCCTGCTTCAAACGATCCAGACGATAACGTGCGCCAAAAGTCCGCTGCCAGCTACCACGTGGATTTTTAATAATCCGGTCTGCACCTAAGACTGCCGATTCAATCAACAGGCCTTCACCCTGTGCGACGCCTTCACGCTCTTCACGCTCATACCCCCCCACAATACTGACATAGTCATTCAGCGGATGGTGATAGGGAATATTATAACGTCCATCAATCGACTGGCGGATGCCAGATAACTCCATGTTGGCATCAAACGAATGTCCGCGCTTGTTCACAATGGCACGGCGATATTGACCACGTAAACGGATATCGGTATCTGTGCCATAACCCAGACCCACTTCAGCACTATTTAAACGGTCTGCATTTAAAGTCACAATCACTGGAATCTTTTTCTCTTCCCGTGCCTGTACTTTTAAACGGTCCTGTTCATTCTCTTTGGTTTGCTGCTCAACCCGTAAAGTTCTTAAATTTGCGCTTTCCTGATCGCGGCTACCGGCAAACTGGTCTTCATCCACGACATTCTGGGTCACTTCCTGAGAAGAGGATACCGAGCGAGCTGGTTGCATCGTAGCAGCCTGATCTTCACTCCGTTTCTGTTCTTCAATCAGGCTTTGAATATCGGGTGCCAGTTCCAGCTCTTTATCAAGCGGATCAGGGCGAATCGCATCCACCAATGTATAATTAAAATAGCGTGAGTTGGTCAGATTGTTGGCCAGACTATTGACCCGCCAGAAGGTATAGTCTGCACCATCTGTCCAGGTGACCAGACTTTCCAGTACGTCTCGGTCCAGCGGAAATTCCTTTTCAGGATCGCTCATTCTGAACTCGACATTGCCTAATTTATAACGTTCACCCGTTTCAAAACGCAGGTTCACATCGGCGGTATTTTGTGGCTGAGCAATCTTTACATCATGCAGACGCCAGAATGAATCAAAATAACCATTGTTATTGGCTGCAGTAGTAATCCGTGTCTTGGTTTTTTCATAATTACCATGATTGAAAATATCGCCTTCTTCCTGTTCAGGTAAAAGACTGATGACCTGGAATTGTGGCTGTTCGGCGCCCTCTCCAGTAAATTCAATATTTTGAGTACTGATCAAGACAGGTTCATTCGGGGTCACAAAAACTCGAACCCGGCTGTCAGAGATTTTTTCAAACCTGAACTGGGCATTATAATAACCCACTGCCTGCGCTGCCTGTCTGGACAAGGTGCGTAATTGCGGCAAAGCCGAATTAAAGTCGCCAAAAGACTCCTGAGTAAAACTGGATAATTTGGCTTTAACATTATTTCTTAAGCTCAAATGGCCTTCAGGTACATCTTTACGATTCAGCATACCGTTGCTTTGCGCAACACCTTGCCCATTCATGATCACCACATCGGCACTAATTCGAGGAACTCTTGCGGTCATGATCTGACGTGGAGGACGGATTTTATAAAATAGTCGTTTAAACAGATTCGGACGTTTATCATCCTCAGCGACAAGCTGACCTGGCACTTCTGGCAAGGTCAATCCGGCTTCATTATTTTGTACAATAATCTTGCTGTCTGCCTGAATCGATTGCATCAACTGATCGACATTAACCGGCGCCTGATTAATTTCCAGCAGTTCTTGCTGGCTGATATCGGCCACCACCGTTTCGCTGGTCTGAGTATTGCGATAGTTTTGTGCTTCCTGTTTGGCTTGCTCGGCTACCTGATAAATTTCATTGGCCATGTTCTGATCAATAGTCTGTACTGGCAGATCTTCCAGATCATCAAATTCGATCGGCGTAAATTCACCCAGACCAGATCCTGCATTTTGCTGTTGTTCCAGCATCAACATACTGTCGACTGGTACTTCCGGCTCCAAGGCTTTTTCGATTTTTTCTTCCGCTTCCGTTTCGGACGTGGCCACACCCTGACGAATCGCTTCTTTAGATAGCTCGTCCACCATTTCTGCCTGAGAAATGGCTACGGGTGTTTCTGGCTGTTCGGTTTGTGCCATGCTCTGATGGGATAACATCATAAAAAAGATGCTCATACACAGCTGCATACCACTATGCTGTGGTATGAGAGGCCCCATACTGCGATTTAGCATCGTTTTTTTAAAATTTTTCTTTGCAGGCATAGCAAACTCTAAACGAATACATTCTTTAATTGATTATTTGACCGAAAAATATAAGCTAAGGAGCTTAATTAATTGGTTTTTACCTTTACATGGCTGAAAGTATCTTACATGATTTTTCTCAATGTTTACGCATAACTGACATTTCTTAATAAAACTTAATGTAGCACGGCCTATATGAACAAAAATGAACATTTGTTAGCTTCTCGGCGCTTTTTACCGATGTTTCTGACGCAGTTTTTTGGTGCATTAAACGATAATGTATTTAAACAGGCGTTACTGCTGGTCATCACTTATGGATGGATTCAACAGCAATCGGCCAACATCAGCACTTTAAATAATCTGGCGGCTTTACTATTTATCTTGCCCTATTTTATTTTTTCAGCCACTGCCGGTCAGATTGCCGACAAATACGAACGTTCACAGCTAATTCGCTATCTTAAGCTTCTGGAAATTGCCATTATGTTGCTGGGAACTGTCGGTTTTCTCATGGGTAATTTATGGATTCTGTTATTTGCCCTGTTACTGATGGGCACCCATTCCACTTTCTTTGGCCCGATTAAATATGCCATTTTACCTGAAGTGCTGAAACCAAATGAACTGATGTCCGGCAATGCCCTGTTTCAATCCGGAACTTCTCTGGCAATCCTGTTCGGTATGATTCTAGGCGGCGCAGTTATTGCAGCTTCTGCCGGCAACTTGATCTGGATCAGTTTAACCGTCATCAGCATCGCCTTGATTGGTTATATATCCAGTCGCTATATCCTGAAACAAAGTATTCCCGCGCCTGAGCTGCAAGTTGACTGGAATTTCTTCCGCACCAGCTTGCAGACCTTGAAATATGCCAAAAGCTTACCTCTGATTTTTACCATTTTACTGGGCAACTCATGGTACTGGTTTTATGGTGCAACCTATCTGACCCAGATTCCTCAGCTGACATTACAAAATCTGCATGCATCTGAAAATGTCGCCAGTCTGCTCTTAACCTTTTTTTCTGTCGGAATTGGTCTGGGTTCATACTTATGCCGTAAAATTGGTGGCAGCCAGGTCAATATCAAGATGGTGCCTTTTGGCGCGATCGGTCTGGTGATCTTTGCCCTGTATCTGGCCGCGAGTCTGGCCTTTGTTCCGGAGCGTACAGGTGCATTAATCGGCTTGGCAGATGTCTTTCAGCAAGGCTGGAGCTATTATCATGTGATGCTGGCCGTCACCTTACTTGGAATTAGCGGCGGTTTTTATATTGTACCGCTGTATGCCATGATGCAGGCGCATTCTCCCCGCTCACATCGTGCGCGTGTGGTTGCAGCAAATAACATTCTGAATGCCGTTTTCATGGTATCTTCTGCTATATTCTCGATTATTATTTTAAGTGTTTTAGAGCTTGATCTTAAAATACTTTTTTGTATTACCGCAGTATTAAGCGGCCTGTTTACTCTCTGGCTACTTTACCGGCTGAAACCAATGATCAAAACTGCAAAAGCGCCCTTGGAGGATTAATTCATGCGTCAATATACAGGTCTCGATAAACTGATTCACTCTTTTGACCAGGCATTACGCAGTCTAGTCCCGGGCACGACTTCGGCCCAACGTGAAAATCCGGCCCAACCGGTAGAAACACAGTTAACCGTCAGTGATGCACGTCATGTGGCAGGTTTAATGCGGGTCAATCATAGTGGTGAGGTTTGCGCACAGGCGCTGTACCATGGTCAGGCGATGACGGCGAAACTCCCGAATGTACGTCGCGAAATGGAACAGGCAGCGATTGAAGAACAGGATCATCTGGCTTGGTGTGAAAACCGCTTAAAAGAACTGGATAGCCATACCAGTCTGCTCAATCCGGTCTGGTACGGTCTTTCCTTCGGTATGGGTGCAATTGCCGGAATCGCAGGCGATAAATACAGTCTGGGTTTTGTGGCTGAAACAGAACGTCAGGTCAGCATGCATTTACAGCATCATCTTAGCCAGTTGCCACCGCAGGATGAACGTTCTCGTCGTATTCTAGAACAGATGAATGAAGATGAACTGCATCATCGGGATACAGCGTTAAATGCTGGCGGTGTAGATCTACCCGTTCCAGTTAAGATCGCCATGACAGGCATTTCCAAGTTGATGACCAAAACCAGTTATTTTATTTAAATCCCACTATTTTAATTTTAGCCCACTCATTTGTGGGCTTTTTAATACATCTAAAATCCTCACTGGTATCTATCAGCTCAAGGGATATCGTTATCTTATTGCTTATAAGTTCTATAAAATAATAGAGATTCCCCCACAGCATCCTTTTAATCTTTTTTGCTCATTTCAGAAAGTAGGTCTAGCTGAATTTCCTGGATTTGCGCCAGTCGTTCCCATTGGTGTAGCAGCAGATGATCTAATTTTTCATGTAAATGCTGAATTTCCAGTTCGGCTTTTAAATTGATCTGATAATCATTTTGTGAACGTAAGCGGTCTTTGGCTTCCTGTCTGTTCTGGCTCATCATAATAATAGGTGCCTGAATCGCCGCAAGACAGGATAGGATTAAATTCAACAGAATAAAAGGATAAGGATCAGCAGGTCGTGTCACCATCACCACAGTATTTATCGTAATCCACAGGCCCAAGAAGATTGCAAAACAAATCAAAAAGGTCCAGCTTCCACCAAAAGTTGCAATTTTATCGGCGAGCCTTTCTCCCAAGGTCCACTTTTGCTCTAAGGTCGTTTCCACATTTTTGGTAATCAGTTCATGCTGATGCATGCTATCAATCACTTCAAACTCAAGATCAGTCACTTCACCCTTTTCCGAACTTAATAATGAATGTACATACTGTATACGGTACTGGGTTAAATCTGCCTGGCAAATATAATCTTGCGGTGTCCAGCCTGGAATATCTTTGGCAATCTCTTCGGTAATGACTTGTCTGACTGTTCCCATCGGGGTGAGATTTTTCAGAAGAAAGTGCTTGCCGCATACCAAGCATTTATGGCTTTCATGTTTTTCTTTCATGATAATTCTCTTTTTAAACCAACTCACTCAGCTATTATTTTGTTCGATATGTTTGATTTGCTTTAGTCATTTTTACCATTCGTAAATCAATTATGTATCAAGTGCGTCTGATTTCTTGAACTTATGAATCTCACTTCGATTTTATCTTGGATTGATAAAATGCTCAGCCAAGCGCACGATGAGCTGATCATTCAAGATAATTTTCAGATCGATTCAATCCTACTATCTATACATGACTTAAATTTAATATAATCATGATGATAATAAAAAAGGGGCTTCATTGTGCGCCATTCATACCATCTTGAAAAACATTATATCGAACGCGCGGGCTGGCTTCGTGCAGCTGTACTGGGGGCAAATGACGGGATTATTTCGGTCACCAGTCTGGTGGTGGGTATTGCAGCCAGTGGAGCATCCACAGAAATTTTATTGGTGACCTGTGTTGCCGGATTGATTTCTGGAGCCGCATCAATGGCGGCCGGTGAATATATTTCGGTTAAATCCCAGCAAGATATTGAAACCAATGATCTACTCATGGAAGAGCGCGAACTGCAACGCCATCCCACGCATGAGTTAAATGAGCTCAAAACGATTTATATACAACGAGGTCTGGAACCCGCTTTGGCACAACAGGTCGCTGAACAGCTCACCAACCATAATGCCTTGGATGCCCATGCCCGGGATGAAATTGGTATTTCAGCGCATACCTCTGCCCAACCCTTTCTCGCTGCATTTTCTTCCGCCATGGCATTTACGGTAGGCTCATTATTTCCTTTAATTTCAATCATGATTTTACCGGAACACTATCTGGATAAAGGCGTCATGCTGATTGGCGTTTTAAGTTTGGGGATGATGGGTGCACTGGCGAGCTATGCGGGTGGAGTAAGTGTCTGGAGAGGTGCAGTTCGGGTGATGCTCTGGGGAATTATCGCCATGTTATTCAGTGCCTGGATCGGATCATTATTTAATGTGTCTGTTGCCTAAACATCCGTTCACCGTTGCATAGGCATAGCATATGATTGAGCGACGATGCTTTTAACTTGCCTGAATAATGTTTTAAAACGGCTCTGCTAACAAAATTAGCGTTTATTTTAATTTACGTTCAGTTTTAATTTAAACACTTCAAACAAAATACATAAGTTTGAGAGGTATATTTATGGAAACTACGGTTATTCTTGCCATCTTGGCGATCATTATCATATTGCTGATCATTTTTTATAACAAGAAAAAGTGAAAGAGCGATGAGGCATTTTTACTGCTTTGAGGTTTTTACTGATCTTAAAATAAATTCCAGAGCTTTAAATCAATCAAATATTAATTTCCCGTCGGAAAACCATGAAATCCCCATTGGATCACATAAAGAATCCCAAGGATTAAAATCACCGAAACCAAGATTTCTAATATTTTCATTTTTAAATGAGCTCTATACTTAAGCACCTCATCTTATCTGAATTTTTCTTTTCATCTAAAACAAAAAATTGAATCATAAAAAAAGCCTGATCTTGTTTGATCAGGTTGGTTAATCATTCTTACTGGATAAAATTTATGAGCAAAAAATTAGGTGATTTGATTTAAATCAGTTGTTCAACTGTTGGGAAGCTATGTGATCCATGTTCGAACATGGCATCATGCCAGATATCAAACATGGGCACTTTCACATCCAAAGCCAAAGGCAATTTTTTTTCATTAAACTGCATATGTTGAAGATCGGATCCCCAGGCAATCAAATCAACATCCAAAGTAATCTGATGTGATGGACGTACTCGCCCTGATGCCTGTTCCAGCTGTTTGAGCAGCTCAATCAGGTCTTCACTAGACACCGAACTTCGCAATAAACACGCTGCATTCCAGTAATCTGCGCCGATGCCATCACGGCAAGGAATCATATAAATAGGAGAAAACTGAACTTCTCCCCATTCGGAAATACGTTGCTGTGCAGCTTGAAAATGTTGCTGAGGATGACAATTACTCGCTAATGCTAGGGCGAAAATCGTTTCGGTGGCGTTCAAGACGTATCCCTACAGAATTGGCTTGCGCGATAATGGCAGGCTTACGGATCGTAATATTAATCGATTCAATTGCTGTAAAGGTAGTAAAAAGTGCATTCAGCACTAACTTTGCTGCATGTTCAATCAATTCAGGCTTGGCCTCTTGAATGACTTTGCTGGAAATCTCACAAATTTCTGCATAATTCAGCGTATCTGCAAGTGCATCTGAGTTTGATGCCTGTTCCAAGTCGGTTTGAATGGTCAAATCCAGCATTAGAGGCTGAATAATTTGACGCTCCCAGTTAAAGCAGCCCACGACTGTTTCAACCTTTAAACCTTCAATAATAATGGCGTCCATTGGATTGCTCGAGAATTTAATACTGACCACATCCCTCTCAAGCTCCTTTTCAAAGGGAGGAGCTTTTAAAGCCCCCCTTTAAAAAAGGGGGATTTAGGGGGATTTTCCAAGTCTAGATGAGTTTAAGATTAATGCTTTAACAGCAGATTCGGATCCATGCTTTGCACCATTTGCAAACGCTGATCGGCATAGATATCGGTATACGGCGCAAGAATTCGCATGAAACGGTCGAAATACAGCATTTGCTTGAACAGCAAGGCAAAATCGCGCGGGAACCGGATGCCATGACGTTCACCCACAGCCACCATATCCATCATGATATCGTTCAGGTCAGCAGGGTTGGACGTTAACAATTCCTGCGGATCCGCCATCAATACACCGCTAAATAAACGTTCCAGATCAGCAGCCAAGACTTTGGTGTCAATCTGCACAGCGGTCATGCCCATTTTCAGCATGTTTTGCGCCATCAGCTCATAATTGGTATGTTGCAATGAATCCATAAATGCCATACATGCCGTCCATACTTCAGGCTTAAGCTGACCGACAATACCGAAATCAATAAAACCGACACGGCCATCTTCAAGTAGCATCAGGTTGCCTGCATGCAGATCGGCATGGAAACTGTTACACATCATCAAGCTGCCAAACCAGGTATTCATCGCAGTGATAAGTACTTGAGATGGATCTTTGGATACTTTTTTGACCACTTCAAAATCTGTCAAAGGCATACCGTATAAACGCTGCATGGTGAGCACACGACGGGTCGAATATTGATGATAAACCTTAGGTGCAGTGGCTGCCTGATTGTTGGTGATATTCAGGTAATTAACGAAATCATCCAGATTCTGTGCTTCTTCGATAAAATCGACTTCACGCACCATACGGGTTTTGATTTCTTCGACAATATCAGCCAGTGAAGCAAACTTGACTTTCGGGACTGCTTTTTCCAGCAACTTGGTTGCCCAATGCAGTACATTCAGGTCAGTGTACAAAATGGTCTCCACACCGGGTTTTTGTACCTTAATCACGACATCTTCGCCAGACACCAATTTGGCTGCATGTACCTGTGCAATAGATGCAGAGGCTAATGGCGTTTCATCAATCGATGCAAAGATTTCGTCGAGATTACGCCCTGCAAATTCAGAGGCTAAAACCTGCTGGATATAACTAAACGGCAAGCGTGGTGTCTGATCCAGACAGCCTTGAAATTCTTCAACGTATTCACGTGGAAACAGCGACGGCGTACTGGCAATAAACTGACCAAGCTTGATATAAGTCGAACCTAAGGATTCAAAAGTTTCACGCATCAGTTTGGCATTGCTCGGCTTTTCAGTGGCATATTTAAAGCCCGCCTTTGCCGCAACGACTGCTGTTTCTCCCATACGGGCAACTGAACGTATTCCATCTAACCAGATATTGTTTTTCATAATGTCTTAGGAAAAATTAATTAAACGCAGTGTAGCAAAAAAATTCACTTTGCAGGCTTATCTTGCCTGACAGATTGGGCAATCTGTATCTTTTTCGAAAGCGAGAATCCGCTGCTTAAAACTCAGTCCATCCCATAACAACAGCTTTTGTCGAAGTGGTATCTGACCTAATCCCAGATATAACAAGGCATGATGTGCCTGTAAGCTGGCCATCACATTCGGTGTGGTGGCCAGTACACCGGAATCTGCACAGCGCAGACTTTCATCGGCCTGATTTTCTGGCGGGAACAGGCAAGCATAACAGGCGGAATCCCCTTCGACCATAAATAGCTGACCTTGCAAGCCAATCGCAGAAGCACTCAATAAGGGCACATTCAGCTCCACGCAAATCTGATTGACCAGATAACGTGTGGCAAACTGATCACAGCCATCCAATACCAGATCCTGATGCTCAATCACACTTACTGCATTTTCAGCCGTTAAGGCCTGATTCACATATTCAACTTGTAGGTTCGGATTAACCTGACTCAGTCTTTTGGCCAGCGTTTCTGCCTTATAAAATCCAATATCCTGCGGTATAAATGCCAGTTGTCGCTGTAAATTACTCATCTCGATGGTATCCGGATCGATCAGGGTAATTTTTCCCACACCTGCACGTGCCAGAAGTTCTGCCAGTGCACAGCCTATCCCGCCACAACCAATAATGCAGACATTAGAAAATTTTAACCGTTCTTGAGCGTCAATATCCCAGCCATCCAGAAGAATCTGACGGCTATATAGATGCAATTCAGCATCGGTAAGTTCAAATTCTGGGGAGATGGCATCCATGTTAAATGTAGACAACGTCTTTCCTTGTTTCAAAAATTTTTAACAATGATCGTAAAATTAACTTTACTGAAGTTTTTAAGTACTGATAAATTTCTGGAATATCAATCTCACAGTCAATTTACAGCATATCAATAAATGGTTCGGCAATCGTTGAGGCAAATAGCATATCAGCTAAACGTTCGGTATCAAGATGCAGCCGCTATGGCTTGGCAAGATTTTTTGAATCACCTCAATTAAACGGTTCCGGCAAACTGTTCCTTCTAATTTATAAAAGGTGTCAAACCTGAAGTTTTTAAAATCTTTGCTATTGAATTACCCTGTAAATAGAACTGCCTTGTTTAGCAATTCTGTAGTCTCTGCCTGTATTTGAGTATGAAAATGTATGAGTTCAGTGAGACCTAAGGCATCTGTCTCTAAATATGATTAATCTGAAAATACCAAGCAATCTTTTCAGCTTTCATAAAATCGTATGGAGAACATACATGACCGAGCATAACAATACTCAACATGATAATCGTGAAAAATTATGGGAATTGATCAAGGATGTTCGTTACACCATGATCAGCCATTTAACCGACACACATGAAATACACTCCCAGCCGATGACCATGCTGAACTCCGAGCAGATGAATGAACGTCAAAACTTATATTTCATCCTGCGTAACACCAATGATCTGGTCAAAGCAGCAGAAACAGGCCGTGGTCAGATTGGTCTGTCTTTTGCAAAACCATCAGATGGTATTTACGTGTCGATTAGTGCACATGCCCAGATCAGTACTGACCGCATTCTGATTGAACAGTTGTGGAATCCGTGGGCTGAAAACTGGTTTGAAGGCAAAGATGATCCTACCGTACGGGTATTGATTGCTGAAGCAGTCAGCGCAGAATATTGGAATGTGACAGACAACAAAGTCACCCAGCTTTTTAAAGCCTTAAAAGGCGGCGTAACTGGTGAAGCGGGCGAACCTCATGCAGAACATCAAAAAGTGAATCTACAAGGTAATATCTGGTAATGAATGAGATTTAGCCTCTTGAAATTAAGAGGCTAAATTTTTGATATATTTCATTTTAAATATTAATGTAATTTTACTGTAATGACATAAAAATTATAATTTTAGCTTGCCTCAATCTGCTCTCTTGAAGATATAAGTTTGGGGAAATCAGCTCAATATCTGACTAAAATTTAAGTAGAAGATTTATTTCCTAAAAAAACCAAAGGCTGCCATGGCAGCCTTTGAACATTCAATCAAACAATTAATTTGAAAAATTAACTGACTCGCTTCATCTCTTGAAGTTTGGCAACTTCCTGCTGTTTGAGTAAATTGCGCTGAATCTTGCCACTCGATGTTTTAGGCAAAGACGTCACAAACTCAATCTCTTTCGGATAGGCATGTTTGGATAAGCGTGAACGTACATAACTTTGCAGTTTCAACATCAAATCTTCAGTGGCTGGATATGCTGATTTAAGTACTACAAAGGCTTTCACAATTTCAGTACGTTCTGGATCTGGCTTGCCGACGACTGCAGATTCAAGCACTTCTTCACATTCAAGCAAAGTACTTTCTACATCAAAAGGCCCAACCCGATAGCCCGAAGTTGTAATGACATCGTCTGCACGCCCAATAAAATCAATACCGCCATATTCATTCAGCTTCACGGTATCACCAGTGAGATAATACTGCCCGACAAAAGACTTTCGATTATGACCGGCATAGCCTTTAAACCACATCAAGGGTGAAGCCGAACAGTCAATTGCCAAGATTCCAATCCCGCCTTTTTCGACTTCCTGATGTTCTGCGTTCAATACCGCAAAGCGATGCCCCGGAATCGCAAATCCAGCTGAACCCACTTTTTTATGATGCTCCAAGCCATGATGATTGGCGATCACCATACCGAGTTCAGTCTGTCCATATTGATCATAAATATTCACATTTAAATCATGATTGAACCACTGAATCACTTCAGGCGTGAGCGGCTCACCTGCACTACTGACCACACGCAAATGCGAACTGATGCCTGCATCAAATTTTTCTTTAAAGCCGAAGAACATCCGGAATGCGGTTGGCGAGCCAGTCAGGTTACTGACTTTATATTTCTCAATGATATGTACAGCATTATCGACGCTAAATCCACGTTCATCCATAATGATGCTATGACCTAAACTGAGCGGGCCCGCAATGCCATAATATAGTCCATAGGCCCAACCTGGATCTGCCAGATTCCAGAAGGAATCTTCTTCTCGCAGATCTACGGCGTGCAGCATATAGCCTTTAAAGGCCAACAACGCTTTTAAAGGTACAGGAACCGATTTTGCCAAGCCTGTGGTGCCTGAAGTAAACATCATCAGAAAAATATCATTAAATTGGCCACTCACTGGCTCAAACTCTTCTGACTGCTGCTTTAACTCGGTCCAAAAATCAGCATCCGGATAATGATCTGCCACTGCCTGATGTACGGTCAGAATATTTGGAACATTCAGATCATACAGTTTCAGGCGCTGCTCTTGATCGGTGACAATCAGTTGAGTAGCGGCCGTACTCATACGATGCTCAATTGCTTTACTTTCAAAGGCAGTGAACAAAGGCTGATAGATAGCACCGATCCGCCAAGTGGCCAAAATAGTAATTAAGAGTGCAGGTGTTCTTGGCAGTAGTCCAGCAATACAATCTCCAGCCTTTAAACCCAGAGAATGCATATAATTGGCCAGCTGTCCTGAAGCAGTTGCCAATTGTTCAAATGTCCACTGCTCTGTTTGACCATTTTTGCCTTCCCAGATCAGTGCGGTTCGGTTTTGGCCAAGGTAACGTCCACAACATTCAGTATAGGCATTGATGGACTCTGCATTTCCAGCCAGATGTTCCTGAACCATATTTTCAAAATTGAAATCAACATATGCTTGTTCTAGTGTCTTCATGACGACAACCTCTATCCTGTTGTATTTTCAGGCGACCTTGCCTGAGTGTGTCCACTTATCGTTGTTGTTCCTGCTGATTCCATCAGCATAGTTTCTTCACATCTGATTCATGCCTGATGACTAAGACATGAATCATGCTGCTTTATTTATCTTCTGCGTACTGTCTGTCTTTAGCTAATCAGGGTTGCTTGATCCTGGCAATTTTCATATCCATCAACCGAAATGCCAGATTTGAACATCGACCAAAGTCTATTTTTAATCAAACTCAACATTGACAGACTTCACGCGCAATCACCAAACGTTGAATATCCGATGCACCTTCATAAATTTGGCTCACGCGCACATCACGGTAAATACGCTCTACTGGAAAATCAGAGACATAACCGTAGCCACCATGAATCTGGATCGCATCTGAACAGACTCGCTCTGCAATAGTCGATGCAAACAGCTTGGCCATAGAAGCTTCTTTTAAGCATGGCTGGCCAGCATCTTTAAGCGTTGCCGCATGCAAGACCAATTGTCGCGCCGCTTCAATTTGTGTCGCCATATCTGCCAGCCTGAATGCCACAGCCTGATGTTGCACAATTTCTACACCAAAGGCTTTACGGTCATTGGCATATTCCACTGCAGCATCCAGTGCAGCCCGAGCCATACCGACAGATTGTGCCGCAATGCCGATCCGACCCGATTCAAGGTTCGACAAGGCAATTTTATAACCTTCACCCTCCTGACCTAGCAAGTTGGCAGCAGGAATCCGGCAGTTATCCAGAACGATGGTCGCGGTATCAGAACAATGCTGACCCATTTTCTCTTCTAGGCGTGACACGATATAACCCGGTGCATCGGTCGGCACCAGAAAACATGAAATACCTTTTTTCCCTGCGGATTTATCGGTCACAGCAAAGACTAGTGCAATCTGTGCGTGTTTACCTGTCGTGATAAACTGCTTGGTGCCATTTAGCACCCATTCATCACCATCACGTTCGGCTTTACACTCCAGCGAACTGGCATCCGAACCGGCCTGAGGTTCTGTCAAACAGAAACAGCCGAGCCATTCACCTGTTGCCAGTTTGGTTAAATACTGCTGTTTTTGTGCTTCAGTGCCATAACGCTGGGTAATGCCGCAAGGCAAAGAATTCTGCACACTGATAATCGTCGAGATTGCACCATCTCCTGCGGCAATTTCCTCTAGCGCCAAAACCAATGATACATAATCCAGACCTGCACCACCCCATTCTTCAGCCACTGTCATACCCAATGCACCAAGCTCACCAAGCTCTTTAAGTTCTTGTGCTGGGAATTGTGCCGTTTTGTCGCGTAAGGCCGCTGTCGGTTTCAGTTTCTGCTGCGAATAATTGCGCATCATGTCCTGAATCATTTTTTGTTCATCATTTAAAATCATTGAACTTCCCTTTGTATATCTATTTTATTTACTTCAAGCTTTTTACTATTGAGATCGTTGGCACGTCGGATAAGGCGGCATGGATGTCGCCTGCGAAACTGAGATACAGGGATGTATCTTCATTTTCGCAAAGGATTTTTGTTTCTTTTGATCCTTCAAAAGAAAATGCATGCTTAAGCAAATTCATTTAAATTCAATGAAAAATTGGTAGCTGTGCAAATCATCATGTCCTATATAAATCGAAAACTTATTTAGGCTGCATACGGATTGCGCCATCCAAACGAATGACCTCACCATTCAAATAACTATTTTCAAAAATATGTCCCACCAGATGGGCAAATTCCTGTGGTTTTGCCAGACGTGGTGGAAACGGCACCATTTGTCCTAAAGCATCCTGGACATTTTGTGGCATGCCTTTTAGCATCGGAGTTTCCATAATGCCCGGCGCGATGGTCATGACACGGATCGCTTCACGGGCCAGTTCACGTGCCAGAGGTAAAGTCATTGCGACTACTGCACCTTTAGAAGCCGCATAGGCAGTCTGACCAATTTGGCCGTCATAAGCGGCAACCGAAGCGGTGTTCACAATCACGCCACGTTCTTCTTCACCAGCTTGCAGCTCATATTTTGCAATTAAAGCCGCCGCATGACGCAACATATTAAAAGTACCGTTTACATTAATATTCAGCACTTTTTGGAACATTGCCAATTCATGGATGCCGTTACGACCCAATACTTTGGCGGATGGCGCAATCCCGGCACAGTTGATCAAACCATTCAGTTGGCCATATGTGCTTTCAACATGAGCGAAGAAAGCTTCAACTGTCTGTTCATCGGTCACATCGAGCTGTACAAATTCAGACTGTGAGCCCAGTTGCTGCTGTAATGCCTGACCCTGCTCCTGATTCATATCGACCAGAATCACTTTAGCACCGTGTTCAACCAAATGAGTCGCTGTAGCTGCACCCAAACCTGAGGCACCACCAGTGATCACAATAACTTTTCCCTGAATGTTCATGTTTATTTCCTAGCGATTTTTCTATTTCAGATACGACTTAATATGCAGAGTAAACAGAGTTTTTATTCTGTACAATTTCCAAATATTGCATCTTGCATGATGTATTTGGACAATGAAAACAAGGATGTCAGACTGAATATGCATAAGCCTGCACTGGAATATAGCAAAGGCACCATCTCGATTGACCTGGTGAACGAAGCATTGCTGGATGCCAAACGGCTGCAATTTGATATCCCTGCCATTTTGAAAAAAGCCAATATCCCAGCAGAAGTATTAAATGCTCCCAAGGCACGCGTGTCGGTCAGCCAATTTGCCCAATTATGGACTGTGCTTGCAGATAGCATGAATGACGAATTTTTTGGCATGGACAGCCATGCCATGCGTCGTGGCAGTTTTAAATTGCTTTCGAAAATGGTTATGCAGGCAGATACACTGGAAAAAGCGCTGCAAAACATTCTGCAATTTCTCAACTTGGTTTTGGACGACCTGCAAAGCACGCTCATGGTTGAGGAACACTATGCCTATATCGTGATTTATGATTTAAAAACAACCAAACGTATGTTTAGTTATGCGACTTATCTGATGCTGATTCATACCCTGATCTGCTGGTTAAGTGGACAACGGATTTTGCTTAATCAGATTCAATTGAAATGTGCAGCACCACTGAATGATTTTGATTACAAAGTTCGATTCTGTGAACAGATTGAATATCAGGCCAGCGAAAATTACGTGCAATTTGATGCCAGCTATCTGCAACTGCCGATTAAACAGGATACTCAGTCTTGGTATCAGTTTATTCAGCAAACACCACAAAATTTATTGGTGCGTTTTAAAAACCCCTATGCCTTGAGCACCCAGATTCGCCGAAAATTGCTACAGGTTTCGCCGGCAGAATGGCTGGAACTGAATGAACTAGCCTTAAAAATGAATATGTCTGAAGCCACCATGCAACGGCGTTTAAAAAGTGAAGGTGTCAGCTATCAGCAATTAAAAAATGAGATACGCCGGGATACCGCAATTGAATTACTGACCCGTACTGAACAAAGTTTACAAGAGATCAGCGATCAGCTTAACTTTCAGGAATCCAGTGCATTTCATCGTGCATTCAAAAAGTGGACTGGCGTCAGTCCAGGTGCGTATCGGCAAAATAATATTAGATAATTTATATAAATTTAGACTTTAAAAATATCATTCAAAAATACTTACATTCTAAGCATTTATTTTTATTATGATTATATATTTCAAGCCCTGAAACATATATTAGCAGGACTACACAGTCACCCGAAAAGCTTTGCAATTTACCCGATAATAGATTATTTTTCATTCAATTTATAGCACTTTTGCTATTGGCTGTACTCTCCATTTTCCTTTCTAGTTGAAGGTATCTCCATGTTAAAGATGACTGATGTGCTTGGGCAAAATCTTGTCCAAAACTTCTCTAAAGCTTTATTTTCTTCGACTGATCTCATCACAGAACAGTTGAATCAAGGGATTTTAAATGCATCGGATGCAGAACTGAAAGATGCAATTCTGCACTTCTTTAACCAGGTGGACGCTGTGGAAGCGGCTCAGGCCCTTGAAATTCCGGCAGAGCGTATCAATGAATTACAACAAGGTATTGCCTTGAAAGATGAAAAATCTCTGGCAGACACTTTGAAAGTTGTGGCACTTTGTCTGGCAATGGAAACAGGTAGCCTAGATCAGGTAGAAGTCTATGACTGTCTACAGGATTATCCGATGTAATTCTTTTTAAAAATTCCTCGAAAGCGGTGCTCTGGCATCGCTTTTTTTGTTTTTAGTTATGGCGTGATGTTATTAAAAATACTTAAGGTTTCAAATGCAGTCAGGAATTTATAAAGAAAAAATCCAATAAAAAAGCGACTAATGTAGTCGCTTTTTTATAGAAAAGAATTACAGATTAATGCGGCCATTGACCCAAAGTCACGCGATCATTCCCGCTATAATCTTTAACCGTGCGGACTTGCTTATAACCCGCCTGTTTAAATAGATGTTGTACGGCGTCTGCCTGATCATAACCATGTTCAAGCACCACCCAACCATTCACAGTCAAATGCTTCTTGGCTTGCAGAATAATCATTTCAATATCGGCCAGCCCCTTTTTATCTGCCACCAGCGCACGTTCCGGTTCAGTCGCCAGATTCTGCATATGCACATCATCAGCGTCGATATAAGGTGGATTCGATACAATCGCGTCAAAGAATTCACGGCCAAATGGCTTCAACCATGAACCCAGAACAAATTCTACATTCTCAATATCATGTTGTTCCGCATTATATTTCGCTACTTCCAGCGTAGGCTCGTAGATATCGGAAGCCGTTACTGTCCAGTTGGAACGCTCAGATGCCAGCGATAAAGCAATCGCACCAGTACCTGTACCCAAATCCACCACACGGGCATCATCAGGCAGATCCAATTTCAACACAGTCTCAACCAGTACTTCAGTATCCGGACGTGGCACCAAGGTATCTTTGGTCACTTTGAGGTCCAAAGTCCAGAATGGCTGTGAACCAGTGACATAAGCCAAAGGCTCGCCAGCAGCAATACGCGCCAACCCGTCTTTATACGCCTGTTCCTGTTCCGGCGTTAACTCCTGATCCTTTTTCATCAGCAGATCAAATGAATCAATCTTGGTGATGTGTTCCAATAACCAGGCATTTTCCTGACGTTCGTAACTTTCAGCTTCGCCGCGTAAAGCCAAGGCTTGTAAAATATTCATTATCCACCATTCTGCTGTGCAAGCATGGCCAACTGATCCGCCTGATATTCGCGGTGCAGACTATCCAGCAATTCGGTCAAATCACCTTCCATCACGGCATCCAGCTTGTATAAAGTCAGGTTAATGCGGTGATCGGTCATACGACCTTGCGGATAGTTATAAGTACGGATACGTTCCGAACGATCACCCGATCCCACCAGGTCACGACGCATTTCCGAGGTTGCTGCATCTGCTGCTGCACGTTTGGCATTTTCCAAACGTGATACCAGCAGTGCCATCGCTTTGGCCTTGTTCTTATGCTGTGAACGCTCTTCCTGACATTCCACCACTGTGCCAGTTGGAATGTGGGTAATACGTACTGCAGAATCGGTTTTGTTAACGTGCTGACCGCCTGCACCTGAAGCACGATACGTATCAATCCGCAAATCGGATGAATTGATTTCGACCGAGGTATCAACATCAATTTCAGGAAGAATCGCAACGGTACAAGCAGAAGTATGCACTCGGCCTTGTGATTCGGTCGCCGGTACACGCTGTACACGATGCGCACCACTTTCAAATTTTAGACGACCGTAAACACCGTCACCATTAATCAGGCAGATGACTTCTTTATAGCCGCCATGTTCGCCTTCATTTTCAGAGAGGATTTCAATACGCCAGCCTTGGTTTTCCGCATATTTACTATACATACGGAATAAATCGCCTGAGAAAATCGCAGCTTCATCGCCACCGGTTCCGGCACGAATCTCAAGATAAGCCGAGTTGGCATCATTCGGATCTTTCGGAATCATCAAGATGTTCAGATCAGCTTCAAGCGATTCAATTAAAGCTTTATTCTCTTTAATCTCTTCCTGCGCCATTTCCTTAAAGTCCGGATCTGACAGCATGGCCTGAGCCGTTTCAATGTCTTCTTCCGCCTGTCTGTACTTGGTCCAGACATTAGTGATTTCTGTTAAGTCATTATGCTCACGTGACAATTGACGGAAGCGCTTATTATCAGAAATGACTTCTACATCAGCCAGTAATGCGGTCAATTCTTCATGGCGGTCAGAGAGTTGGTCTAATCGTAAACGTAACGATTCTTTCATTTTCTAAAAAATCTCAAACATAGGCTGGGACTAAAAACCGATTTAGCACAGCGAAATCAAAAAATTGCGCCTAGTTTAACGACTCTGGCTTCTAATGAACATCATTATTGAGTAAGTCCGCGTTGCTATCATTCGTGCTCTACAGCATTTGTTAACAAATATGATTAAAAACAGTGGAATTGCCTTTTTTATAGTCGATCTTATTCTTATTTCTTGCCGATTTTACAATTCGCCAAATAAAGCAGGGAATTATGAAGAAACATCTTCATATTGTTTTGGGCATGATTTGTTACATTTTCCGCATCGAAATAATTACAGTCCTGTTGATGGACACGGAGTGATGACATGAAACTCAACGCACTTTTAATGAGTACAGTTTTAGCTGCTGGTTCAATGATGACCGTAAACGCACATGCCGACAGTACAGCGCGTGTTGCAGCAGCAAGTGCTTTAGGTAGTGTTGCAGGTACAGCATTAGGTAAAAACATGGGCGGTAACACCGGCGCAACCATTGGTGCTGCTTTAGGTGGTGCTGGCGGTGCAGCAGTTGCAAGCAGCAAGAAAAACCGTACTGAATCTGCCATTGGTGGTGCCCTAGGTGGCGGTGCCGGTTATACCGTAGGTAAAAATATGGGCGGTACTAACGGTGGTTATATCGGTTCAGCCTTAGGTGCTGCCGGTGGTGCGGCACTGGGTAACAAGATTGCCAAAGATAAAGCAGTGGAAAAACGCTCTAAACACTGGAAAAAACGTTACCGTTAATTTGCGTTCAGGCAGTTTAGACTAGACGCTACATTTAACATAAAAAGCACCTTTTGGTGCTTTTTTATTGCTGCTTTACTACGTGAATTTTCAATTAATACATGGAATTATCCTGCCCACATCATGAATAAATTAAGGAGATAAAAATCACAATTCGCCAACATTGCCTCCATGCTGTTTGGCGCTTGCTAGATTAAATTTATCTCATCAACAAAATATAGCTAGATATATAGAAGGTGTCCTCATGAACTATAAATCTCTAATGATCGCTGTTGTAGCAACCTCAGCCATGGGTATGACAGCTGCCAATGCAGGCAATACAACCAATACAGCTTTAGCTTCTGCACTAGGTGGGGTTGTTGGTGCTGCAGTAGGTAATAAGATGGGCGGTACCACTGGTGCAACAATCGGTTCAGCGATTGGTGGCGGTGCGGGTGCCGCAGTAGCGGCAAATAAACGTGACCGTAATGGTGCGATTATCGGTGGTGCTTTAGGTGGCGGTGCAGGTTATGCAGTTGGCCGAAACATGGCAGGCACTAACGGTGGTTATATCGGTGCGGCACTGGGTTCAGCAGGTGGTTCAGCTTTAGGTAAAAAAGTTAGCGAAGACCGTCGTTATGATGACCGCAGCGAACGTCGCTATAACTCTTCTCGTAACTACCGTTATAACGATTATCGCTATAACAACCGTCGTCGTTAAGATTCTCTCCCCTTCTTCTTTCCTCCTTTATAAGCATCTTCGGATGCTTATTTTTTTGCCTTTATTTTTTATCTTTATCTTTTGGTTTACACTTATATCGATTTTTTTCGATATACAAATACATTCTAAAGTCGTATGCTTTTAGAGATGTTTATTTAAGAGTAATACTATGCGTACGCTTAACGATACCCAGTTCTCTATACTCGAACTGGTTCCTGTTCGTGACGACAAGAGCATTCAATTCGCGCTGAACCATGCGCTGGAACTTGCCCAAACAGCAGAAAAATTGGGTTATCGCCGGATGTGGCTGGCAGAACATCATAATATGGATGGTATTGCCAGTTCAGCAACTGCAGTTCTCTTAGGCTATTTACTGGCGAATACCAAAACCTTAACTTTAGGCTCTGGCGGAATTATGTTGCCCAACCATGCACCGCTGGTCGTGGCTGAACAGTTCGGCACATTGGCGACGCTCTATCCGGACCGGATTGAACTGGGTCTGGGCCGCGCACCCGGTACAGATCAAATGACCATGCGTGCCCTGCGTCGTGGCCGTCAGGAAACCGAAGATCAATTTCCGCAGGATGTTCTGGAAATTCTGCAATATTTTAAAGATCCAATTCCAGGACAGCGTATTGTGGCAACGCCGGGTCAAAGCACGCATGTACCTGTATGGTTATTAGGATCCAGTCTGTTTAGTGCGCAATTGGCAGCAAAACTCGGCCTACCTTATTCCTTCGCTTCGCATTTTGCCCCGCGTATGCTGGGTCAGGCCATTCAATTATATCGTGAAAACTTTGAACCGTCTGAATATCTCGATCGTCCTTATGTATCGATGGGCGTACCGACCTGTGTCGCAGATACCGATGAAGAAGCACAATATCTGTCGACCAGTGCCTATCAGCGGGTTTTATCACTGATTCGTGGGCAAAGCCTAAAACTTAAAGCACCTATTGATTCGATGGAAGGTCTGTGGTCGCCGCCGGAAAAAATGTCAGTCGATAATTTCTTTGCCATGGCTCAGGTCGGTTCCAAAGAAACCGTTAAAGCCGGTCTGGCATCGCTTTTAGCCAAATATGACGTGGATGAGTTTATCTTTACTTGTGACATCTATGACACTGACAAACGTCTGCACAACTTTGAGCTGTTGATGCAAATTAAAAACGGTCTGTAAATGAAAGCTGCATCTACCTATTCTCAGCAATGGGTAGATGTTTTTTCACCTTTAAAGATAAATGACTAAAAGAAACATCCCAGTAAAATCATTTCTATCGACCTCCTCCATTAAACAGCCTCTTCTTTGAACGAACACTTCATTTCCTTCATCCATCTCAGCAAGTTAAAATTCATTCTTTTTGGATCGCCTGTAAACCCATTCAGCCTCAACAAAATCAGATTTTATATTTTGGTCAAATAGATGACTGTCTAAGTTAAATTTTTCACTTTACCCTGGCTTGAGTTTTTGTTTATATCTCATACAAAGAAAATTAATTATTAAATAAATTCAAGGAATTCTAATGTCTACCAAGCAGGATCCACACGCTGGTATTTTTGAAAATCGCCCCGAACATTTTCAGCAGTTTAATGGAATTAAAGTGCCCTCTTCCGAACTGTTAGAATTGGATTATGCAGATAAAGATATTGCGATTATTGGCACGGATCAGTTTACCGTGAGCCAGCTGGATAAAATCAGTCAATATGCCCGTTCGGTGAAAGTTTTCCAGATTAATCCCGCTTTTGTATTGCCTGGTTCCGACCGAATTCTGCAACGGATTATTAATCATCCACTAATTGGTAAAAATCGTCGCTTATTTAACAACCGCATTAAAAGTCTACTCTCTCTGCGGTTTTTAGAAAATCAGGTGCAGAATTTGTGGCTAAGACGCCAGTTAATGCCAAATCTTGCATCTTCCCGTAAAATTTATCTGAAATCAGATCATTATTATGCTGCTCTACAACGTGAAAATTGCCAGCTGATTACCTGGCCGATTCTGAAAATTTCGGAAAATACGATTCATTGTATCAATGGTGAGCAGCATCCAGTCGATATCATTATTCATACTTATTTAGCAGAAAAATAACTCGTACTGAACAGTAAAAATAAAAAATTGATGAGCTAATAATGAGCTTCTGATTTACGTGCCAAGAACCAACATGATGATTTATTCAACAAAATGAGCAAAGAAAACCCTCTTACATTTCAGAATGTGATAGTTGGTATTTTTTTAGAATTATAAAATTCATACATTATTTCGATTAATCAATGCTTACTTGTAATTTTTAGCTATAAATCAAAGCCAAACCGCAGTTTGGCTCTGGCTGGTTTCTTAACCGATTCGACGTTTTAAACCGGTCATTTGCAACACACGTGTTGAGATTTCTTCAATCGACATTTCAGACACATTCAGGTACTTGATGCCTTCCGAAATATAAATTCCTTCAATCGCACGCAACTCCATCTGACACTGACTAAAGCTGGCATAACGGCTATTGGCCTTACGCTCAGAACGAATGGCCACAAGGCGTTCCGCATCAATCATCAGGCCAAACAGCTTGTTTTTATGCGGTCGCAGCACGGCTGGCAGTCGGTTATCATCCAAATCTTCTTCAGTCAGTGGATAGTTCGCCACGCGAATACCGAACTGCAAAGACAGATAAATAGAGGTCGGGGTTTTACCTGAACGCGATACACCAATCAGGATCAGGTCAGCTTTATCATAATGACGGGTACGTGCGCCGTCGTCGTTATCTAAAGCAAAATGAACAGCATCAATACGGGCCTTATAAGACTCAGAGTCGGTCACCGCGTGGGTCTGCCCGACTAAAGTTGTAGGAATCGTGCCTAATTCATCAGCCAACTTACTAATAAGCCCTTCAAATACATCGAGATTTACTGCATTTGCAGTATTAATAATGTCGCGCACATAGGGATCAACTAGGGTATCAAATACCAGCGGTTTTTCACCGTCGACTTGAGCTCTTGCATTGATCTCTGCCACCACATTTGTGGCCGCTTCTTCGGAGCTAATGTAAGGGATAATATGAATGTCAAATTTCACATGTGGAAACTGCGCTAACAGCGAGTGTCCAAGAGTTTCAGCGGTGATGGCGGTACCATCTGAAATAAAGAAAACACTACGCTGAATTTGTTTACCTTCCGACATTAAAATTCTCCTCCAACATTTGTCTTAGTGCTATATAATCTTTATAGTAAACCGATCTTACATGACTGTCGCTTAGTAAAATCAAAAACCTAGATGATTTGCTATACTCTCATGCCGAGATAGTGATTAATACTGCAAAAGTGGAGTAACAACTTTGGAAGCGCGCGTAATTGGTCTGGAAAAATTAGGGAAGCACGACGTTGAGCTAGTCGGTGGGAAAAACTCATCACTAGGCGAAATGATCAGCCATTTATCAAATGCTGGTGTATCTGTGCCAGGTGGTTTCGCAACGACTGCCGATGCCTACCGTGAATTTCTCGAGCAAAGTGGCCTAAACGCTAAAATCAATGCAGAGCTTGCTGCACTCAATGTTGATGATGTGAATGCACTCGCTGAAACTGGCGCAAAAATTCGTCAATGGATTGTGGATACTCCACTTACGCCTGCATTAGAACAAGAAGTTCGTACAGCATTTGCAGAACTTTCTAACGGCAACCCTGACATCGCGGTTGCCGTTCGTTCTTCTGCAACTGCAGAAGATTTGCCGGATGCTTCTTTTGCCGGCCAGCAAGAAACTTTCTTGAACATTCGTGGTATCGATAACGTTCTGATCGCAATCAAAGAAGTGTTTGCATCTTTGTACAACGACCGCGCAATCTCATACCGTGTACACCAAAACTTTGCCCATGATGTAGTTGCCCTGTCTGCTGGTGTACAACGCATGGTTCGTTCAGAAACTGGCGCTGCAGGTGTGATGTTTACGCTAGATACTGAATCAGGCTTCCGTGATGCAGTATTCATTACTGCATCTTATGGTTTGGGTGAAATGGTCGTTCAAGGTGCAGTTAACCCGGACGAATTCTATATTTCTAAACCGCTTTTAAATGCAGGCCGACACGCGATCCTTCGTCGCAACCTGGGTTCTAAGCACCAGAAAATGATTTATGGTGAAGAAGCATCTGCAGGTAAATCTGTCGTTGTCGTGGATGTGGAAAAAGCTGAACGCCAACAGTTCGCTTTAAACGACCAGGAATTACAAGAACTTGCTAAACAAGCGCTGATCATTGAAAACCACTACGGTGCACCAATGGACATCGAGTGGGCAAAAGATGGCGATGATGGCAAGATTTACATCGTTCAGGCGCGTCCTGAAACTGTAAAAAGCCGTGAAAATGTCGGCACCATGGAACGCTACCTGTTGAAACAACGTGGCACTGTAATTTGTGAAGGTCGTTCAATCGGTCAACGCATTGGTTCTGGTAAAGTCCGCATCGTAACGTCTATTAAAGAAATGGACAAAGTACAAGATGGTGATGTTCTTGTATCTGATATGACTGACCCGGATTGGGAACCAGTCATGAAACGTGCAGCTGCGATTGTAACAAACCGTGGTGGTCGTACTTGTCACGCTGCAATCATTGCACGTGAGCTTGGTGTTCCTGCAATCGTTGGTTGTGGTAATGCAACTGAAGTTCTTGTAGACGGTCAGGAAGTGACTGTGTCTTGTGCCGAAGGTGATACTGGCTTTATCTATGAAGGCGCACTAGATTTTGAAATTCAAAAGAATTCAATTGAGTCTATGCCTGCTCTTCCATTTAAAGTCATGATGAACGTGGGTAACCCGGACCGTGCATTTGACTTTACTCAAATTCCAAACGCAGGTATTGGTCTGGCGCGTCTTGAATTCATTATTAACCGTATGATTGGTGTTCACCCGAAAGCATTGATCAATATTGACAGCCTTCCACGTGAAACACGTGCAGCAGTCATGGCGCGTACTGCAGGTTATGCATCTCCAATCGAATTCTATGTAGAGAAACTGGTCGAAGGTATCTCGACACTTGCTGCTGCATTTGCAGACAAGCCAGTCATTGTTCGTATGTCAGACTTTAAGTCTAACGAATATGCAAACTTGATCGGTGGTAAGTTATACGAGCCAGAAGAAGAAAACCCGATGCTAGGTTTCCGTGGTGCAAGTCGCTACGTTTCTGATAACTTCCGTGATTGCTTTGAACTTGAATGTCGTGCATTGAAAAAGGCACGTGATGAAATGGGTTTAACCAATATCCAGATCATGATTCCATTTGTTCGTACTGTTGCTGAAGCGAAACGTGTCATTGAACTTCTTGCATTAAATGGTCTTAAGCGCGGTGAAAATGGCCTTAAAGTGATCATGATGTGTGAACTTCCAACCAATGCTTTATTGGCAGATCAGTTCCTTGAACATTTCGATGGTTTCTCTATTGGTTCAAACGACTTGACACAATTAACACTTGGTCTTGACCGTGACTCTGGTATTGTCTCTCACCTATTTGATGAGCGCGACCCTGCGGTTAAAGCGTTGCTTTCTCTTGCAATTCAAGCATGCCGTAAAGCTGGCAAATATGTAGGCATTTGTGGTCAAGGTCCTTCTGATCACCCAGATCTTGCACAATGGTTAATGGAACAAGGTATCGACTCTGTATCTTTAAACCCAGACTCGGTACTTGAAACTTGGTTCTTCCTGGCTGAAGAAAAAGTGCAAAAAGCATAAGCAATTTTGAATAAAAAAGACCCTTTGATAGGGTCTTTTTTATGAGATAGATATTATGATTTATTGTTTGAAAATTGATAACTAAAGACCCAATCACAAGCTAAACTATTGAATTTATAAAAATAATTAAAAAAAAGCTTATCAACACATGAAAACTGTAATGACAAACAAATACCAACAGTAAAGTCATATCAAAATGGCAATAATAATGAATAACCATTGGATGTTCGGGAAGATATTTTTAAGAATGGTGATCCTTGCAATTTTGTATGGGCGCATTTTTAATAAGAAATATGATTGAAAATCCTTAATTAATCTATATCTTACGATGAGAGAATGTTTGTTTTCAAAACAGAATTCAATACAATCTTGTTCAAAGCTATTATCAGTTCACATTTATATATTGAGATTCAGTCTATATGCAGATTTACTTGGCACGAAACAATCAACAAGCTGGTCCATATACGCTCGAGCAATTGAATCAGATGCTGGCGAATCAACAAGTCATGCTGACTGACCTGGCATGGCATCAAGGCATGACCGAGTGGAAAGCCTTAGGTGAACTTACCCAAGGAAAATCGGTATATCAACCCGAAGGTTATGTCGCTCCAGCAGTCACACCTGAAACGCCGGTATTCCAGAATAGCCAACCAACGACTTCGGCCTACTCACAGCCTCATACTCAAACAGCAACTCAAAAAAATGAACTTGCCAGTATTCCAAGCCGTATCCTGGCCAAAATTGTAGACGTATTACTGTGGCTACCAGCAACCTTCATTTTGACTGCTTTTTTTACGCCTGAACAGGAAACCCGGTTTGCTCAACTGAATGAAGAATTCATGAATGTTGTGCTGAGTAGCGATGCAGATCCTGCAATGGCTCAGCAATTACAGACTCAAATGTTTGAGATGTTTTCTCAGCAGGCGTGGCTTGCCACAGCGGTCTATTTGATTATCATGCTGGCCATTCAAGCCTTTCTGATTGCCAAATCAGGCCAAAGTATTGGTAAAAAGCTCACGAAAATCAAAATTGTAGATGTAGAATCAGGTGAAAAGACCAGCCTGTTGCGCGCCTTTACTATTCGTAGCGTATTTTTCATATTTTTAAATATTGTATTTATGCCACTGAGTTTAATTATTGACTGGGCCTTCGGATTGGGCAAAAAACGTCAAACCTTGCACGATAAACTCGCAAAAACGCAAGTTGTGAAACAATAGTGCAGGAATACACAAAATGGGATGAATATCATCCCATTTTGATTACAGAACTTTGAAATTGAAATAAAATTCCCATAAATCCTCCCCAATCCAGACCAGCAAAATCGGTTTTTATTACAGGCATTTAAAGCGCCCTAGATATAGCTTAGTTCGTGAATCTCAGGCATAATGCCCTACAACGTAGCGGTGTATTGTGATTAATAGGATGTTTTGTAAAATTCAGCCTTTTTTGTCATATGCACTTTAATCGCTATCCCATATTAAATTAGGGAATGGGACTCTTCACCGAGGTTGTAAAATGAGACAAACGATTTTAGCTGTATTGTCTTTATCTGCGATGACTGCACTCTTGACCGGGTGTGGTGGTGATATGGTACTTCTGAACTCTAAAGGTCCAGTTGCAGCAGGTCAAAGTAACCTGATGATGACTGCGATTTACTTAATGCTATTGGTGGTTATTCCATCAATCATCATGGCATTATGGTTCGGTTGGAAATATCGTGCATCGAATAAAGACGCAGACTATAAACCTACATGGACACACTCTACTGCGATTGAAATTGTAGTATGGGGTATCCCTGTCATTATTATTGGTATTTTAGCTTGGTTAACTTGGTGGGGCTCCCACAAGTATGACCCATACCGTCCAATTGAAGCAGATAAAGCGCCATTAACTGTTCAAGTTATTGCTGAGCAATTTAAATGGATCTTCATCTATCCTGAGCAAGGCATTGCAACTGTTAACGAATTGCGTTTCCCAGAGCAAACTCCGGTAAGCCTTCGTTTAACCTCTAACTTCACGATGAACTCGTTCTTCATCCCGGCGTTAAGTGGTCAGATTTATGCAATGGCAGGTATGCAAACTCACCTCAACCTATTAGCTGATGAAACTAGCCCAGCTGAAGGCTACCGTGGTTTCTCTTCAAACTATTCAGGTTACGGCTTCTCACAAATGCGCTTCCGTGCACATTCTGTGACTGATGCCCAGTTTGCCGAATGGGTTTCTGCTATTCAGGCAGGAAACGGTACTTCAGTTAACCCTAATGCAGTACAAAAAACTGTTCTAGACCAAGCTGAATTTGCAAGCTTACGTGACGGTAACCGCGGTGTTCACCAGATCGAAGCGATTATTGCAAGAGCTAAGACTCCTGAAGAGAAGGCTGCTGCTGAAGCAATGAAGCCTTACCCTACTAAGCCACATCCTGTGACTTACTACTCTTCTGTAGAGCAAGGTTTGTTTGAATCTGTGATTCACAAGTATATGAGTAACTACCACGGTGCTGACCATTCAGCTCCTGTAGAAGCTGCAGCGACTGATGCTGTTGCTCATGAAGCGTCTGCTTCTGAAGCTCATGTAGCTGGTGAACATGCGACTGCTTCTCAAGGAGAATAAGACATGAGCTTCTTAGGTAAGTTAGGTCCGGATGCAATTCCTTACGATCCAATCGTATTGGCAACTGTTGCAATGATGATCTTGGGTGGTATCGCAGTTGTTGCCGGTATTACCTACTTCAAAAAATGGGGCTACCTGTGGAACGAATGGTTCACATCTGTAGACCATAAAAAAATTGGTATCATGTACCTGTTCGTATCGATCATCATGCTGGTGCGTGGTTTCGCCGATGCGATCATGATGCGTCTTCAGCAGTTCCTTGCAAAAGGTGGCGGCGAAGGTTATTTACACCCTGAGCATTACGATCAGATCTTTACCGCGCATGGCGTGATCATGATCTTCTTCGTGGCAATGGGTCTTGTTGTTGGTTTGATGAACATCTCTGTACCGCTTCAAATCGGTGCACGTGACGTTGCATTTCCATTATTAAACTCACTCAGCTTCTGGTTATTCGCCGGTGCTGCGGGTCTAATGATGGTGTCACTCGCGTTAGGTGAGTTCGCTGCAACAGGCTGGATGGCATACCCTCCACTGTCTGGCATTGAATACTCTCCAGGCGTAGGTATGGACTACTATATCTGGGCACTGCAAATTTCAGGTCTGGGTACGCTATTAACGGGTGTTAACTTCTTCGTTACCATCATCAAAATGCGTGCGCCTGGCATGAAACTTATGGAAATGCCAATCTTTACCTGGACATCTTTATGTACAGCAGTATTGATTATTGCGGCTTTCCCAGTGTTGACTGCAACAATTGCAATGTTAACGCTTGACCGTTACTTCGGTTTCCACTTCTTTACTAACGACTTGGGTGGTAGCCCGATGTTGTACGTGAACTTGATTTGGACTTGGGGTCACCCGGAAGTATATATCTTGGTATTACCAGCATTTGGTATTTACTCTGAAGTTGTTGCGACTTTCTCGCGCAAAGCATTGTTCGGTTACAAATCAATGGTGTATGCAACAGTAGCAATCACAGTATTGTCATTCGTTGTATGGGTTCACCACTTCTTTACCATGGGTGCAGGTGCCAACGTTAACGCGTTCTTCGGTATCATGACCATGATTATTGCGATTCCTACAGGTGTGAAAATCTTCTCTTGGTTATTCACCATGTACAAGGGTCGTATTGTTTACACTACTCCAATGCTATGGACACTAGGCTTCCTGGTAACTTTCGGTATCGGTGGTTTAACAGGTGTATTGATGGCGGTTCCACCAGCGGACTTCCTGGTACATAACTCTTTATTCCTGATTGCTCACTTCCATAACGTAATTATTGGTGGTGTAGTATTTGCGATGTTCGCAGGTATCATCTTCTACTGGCCGAAAATGTTCGGTTGGAGACTGAATGAGACTTGGGGTAAAGCAGCGTTCTGGTTCTGGTTCTTCGGTTTCTACTTTGCGTTCATGCCACTTTATATCCTTGGTTTCATGGGTATGACACGTCGTTTGAATACATTTGACAACCCAGAATGGGACCCGTATGTAAATATCGCGATGTTCGGTGCAGTTCTGATTGCGCTTGGTATCGTATGTTTCATTCTGCAAATCGTGGTTGGTTTCTTACAACGTGAGCAACGTCTGGATTTGACTGGCGATCCATGGGATGGTCGTACCCTTGAATGGGCGACATCTTCTCCTGCTCCGTTCTATAACTTTGCTCATCTTCCAAAGATCAATGGTATTGATACTTTCTGGATCGAGAAAGAAAATGGTGTTGCGTATGCAAAACCAACGAAGTACGAAGATGTTCATATGCCAACTAACCGTGCTGCCGGTTTCGTTATCGCGATGTTCATCACTGTTATGGGCTTCGGTTTAATCTGGCACATCTGGTGGTTAGTAGTTGTTACGTTCCTTGCTTCTATCATTAGCTTCATCGTGTCTTCTTTCACCAAGAAAGTGGATTACTATGTTCCAGCTGCTGAAGTTGAGCGTATTGAAAACGAACGCTATGCGATTCTTGAAAAACACTTGAAGAAGGACTAAGACAATGGCTGAAGTACTTCATCACGATAACCACGGACACGATGAGCATCATCATCACGATGATACTGACATCACCGTCTTTGGTTTCTGGACTTACTTGATGAGTGACCTTGTCCTGTTCGGCACACTCTTCATTGCGTTCGCTGTTTTGAGTAGCCACATTCCTGTGGGTACTCCAAGTGCGAGAGACCTGTTTGGCGACTCTTTAGGTTTCGTTCTTACTGAAACCTTCGCCCTCTTGATCTCTTCTGTAACCTTTGGTTTTGCAGTTCTTGCTGCATACAAAAAAGACGTTGCAAAAGTACTGACTTGGTTAGCGATTACTTGGGTATTCGGTGCTATCTTCATCGGCATGGAACTATATGAGTTCAATCACCTAGTTCATGCTGGTCACGGTCCAAGCACAAGTGCGTTCTTATCTGCGTTCTTTACTTTGGTAGGTACGCACGGTATTCACGTAACTTCTGGTCTGGTCTGGATGATCGTGCTTATGGTTCAAATCAAGAAATATGGTTTGACTCTTGCAAACACGCGTCGTCTAGCTTGCCTAAGCTTGTTCTGGCACTTCCTTGACATCGTTTGGATCTGTGTATTCAGCGTAGTTTACTTGATGGGAGTTCTGTAATGAGTCACGATCATAACGCTGCTGGCGAATCACACGGTAACGTTAAGCAATATACTGTTGGCTTCATCCTTTCTGTCATCCTTACCGTAATTCCATTCGGTATGGTGATGGCAGGCGGTTTTGGCCGTGGTATCTTGATTACTGTCATCGCGATTACTGCGGTTGCTCAGATTCTTGTGCAGTTAATTTACTTCCTGCATATGAACTCTTCTTCAGAGCAACGCTGGAACGTGATTGCATTCGTGTATACCATCTTAACTATCGCTATTCTTTTAGTGGGTTCTGTATGGATCATGAATTACCTACACTACAACATGATGATCTAAACTGGTCGTCATGCTGAAAAAGTATTTATTCCTGACTAAGCCAGGAATTCTCTTCGGTAACTTTGTTACCACCTTGGGTGGCTACTTCGTAGCCACCCAAGGTTCTGTAGATTTCCTTCTCCTGCTTATTACCCTTCTCGGTACTACGCTTGTCGTAGCATCAGGATGTGTGGTCAACAACGTGATTGACCAGGACATCGACCAAAAAATGCAGCGCACCCAAAACCGTGCTCTGGTCACCAAAACCATTTCCGAACCTGTTGCCCTGGCCTTTGCTCTGGTATTAGGCATCGTTGGTTTTAGTCTTTTATGGTTCTGGGTAAATGCGTACGCTTTCTTATTCGCGGTGATTGGTTTTGTCGTATATGTTGGTTTCTACAGCCTATGGACAAAACGAACCACAATTCATCAAACTGTTGTAGGCAGTATTTCTGGTGCAGCTCCGCCTGTCATTGGTTATACCGCAGTAGCCAATCAATTTGACCTCGGTGCGTTACTGATCTTTTTAGGTTATGCGCTATGGCAAATGCCTCACTCATGGGCGATTGCGATTTACCGCTTTGATGATTACAAAAATGCAGGCATTCCGATCTTGCCTGTGGCGCGTTCGATTCATCGTACCAAGATTGAATCACTGGTTTATGTGGTGTTATTCACACTAACCATGAATGCGTTATTTGTCTTTGGTTATGCCAACTGGTTCTATGCAGTGATTTTAAACTTACTGTGCATTTACTGGTTGTATATCGGTGTCATTGGCTTTAAAGCTGAAAATGATCAACTTTGGGCAAAGAAATATTTCTTGTTCTCGGTGATCCTGATTACTGTCATCAGTATTATCTTTAGTTTTACCTCAACTGCACCATCTACACAGATTGTGTTTTTTTAAAAAGATAGAGTTAGTCTCTATCTTTTTTTATTTTGATTTTTCCTAGCCCCCATTCCAAGTATCTGTAGAGCAGAATCAAAATCTCTGCTTTAGAACCTCCCTCTCTTTTCTTATCTCTGATAAATTTACCGTTTTTTGGTTTTAGCCTGACATTGATAATGTGTATGCAGATTTTAAGTTAGAGAAAGCCACTTGATATTCTCAATAGTACATTTGCTGAATTTAAGCAGTCGAACCCTGCTGTTTTAAAGTTAATGTGGTTTTCTATTAAAAGATCTGACTATAGATATAATTTCGCAAAAATGTCTTATTTGGTTGAAATTATCCCTAAAGATCACTACAATTCCCCCTTCGCAAACACTGCGACACAACTTTGGTTGTGACTCCTTGCTTCAATTTACTTAAATTGGGGCTGTCCAAACCGTAAGGAGCTGACAATGCGTCATTACGAAATCGTACTTTTAGTACACCCTGATCAAAGCGATCAAGTAGTTGGTATGGTAGAACGCTACCTAACTCACATCAAAGAAGCTGAAGGTCAAATCCACCGTCTTGAAGACTGGGGCCGTCGTCAATTGGCTTACCCAATCAACAAGATCCACAAAGCTCACTACATTCTTATGAATGTTGAGTGTGGTCAAACTACTCTTGATGAGCTTGAAGAATTGTTCCGTTATAACGACGCAATCATTCGTAGCCTTATCATCCGTCGTGAAAACGCTATCACTGAAGAGTCACTATTGGCGAAGAGTGCTGAAGAAAAACGTGCGCGTAAAGCTCAACGTGAAGAAGCACAACACGCTCAAGACTCTGCTGAAGCTTAAGGAGAACATAACATGGCACGTTTTTACCGTCGTCGCAAGTTCTGCCGCTTTACAGCTGAGAACGTTACGTACATCGACTACAAAGATATCGACACTTTAAAACAGTACATCACTGAAAACGGCAAGATTGTTCCTAGCCGTATTACAGGTACTAAAGCTCGTTACCAACGTCAATTAGCGTTAGCTATCAAACAAGCTCGCTACTTGTCTTTGATCCCTTACACTGACAATCATAAGTGAGGTTGAGCTGTGGATATTATCTTATTACAACGCATTAAAAACCTAGGTAAACTAGGCGATAAAGTTTCAGTTAAAGCTGGTTACGGCCGTAACTTCCTTATCCCTCAAGGTAAGGCTGTTGCTGCAACTGAAGCAAACACTGCTGCTTTTGAAGCTCGTCGTGCTGAACTTGAGAAAGAAGAAGCTGCTATCTTGGCTGCTGCTCAAGCACGTGCTGACCAATTGAACGAAGTGAACATCGTTATCACTGCGAAAGCTGGTGACGAAGGTAAACTATTCGGTTCTATCGGTACTCGTGACATCGCTGACGCGTTGACAAATGCTGGTCTAGAAGTAGACCGTGCTGAAGTACGTCTTCCAAATGGCGCGCTTCGTCACACTGGCGAATTTAACATCGCAATCCAATTGCACCATGATGTTACTGCAGAAGTTCTAGTTACTATCGTAGCTGAGTAATTTCTCGCCTCAAAAAGAGCATGCGAAAGCATGCTCTTTTTTTATCTCTAAAAAATATAATCTAGCCAACACTGTCAAATTCATTTTATTATTCGTGTTTACAAAAAATTGCACTTCGCATTTTTGGTCAGAGCGCGTATCATTTCATCTCGTAGTGAATAAACGCTATTCATCTCCTACGATATTTAACCATTGTATTTAAAATCAGGGATTTATATGTCACAGGCGAATGCCAGCAAAAAGGTAGCTCCTGCTAAACCGGAAATTGTTACTGAAAATAGCAATCTCAAGGAGTTCCGTACTCCACCTCACAATTTAGCAATTGAACAGGCTGTACTTGCTGCCCTTATGACTGTGGCTGAATCTTTTGAGCAGGTCGGTGATGTGCTGACCGAAAATGATTTTTATGCCACCCGACACAAATATATCTTCCGTGCCATTGAGCAGCTCTCTAAAGAAAACTCGCCTTATGATGCGGTTCTGGTGCATGACTGGCTCATCAAACAAAACTTGCTTGATGCAATTGGTGGCGAAGAATATCTGATGCAGCTGATGGCAGATTCGCCATCAAGTTTCTATAATTTGGAAACCTATGCAGGCAAAATTAAAGAATTCTCTACCCTGCGCAGCATGATTAAAGTCAGCTCTGAAATTTTACAAAATGCCTATGACACCAAAGGCCGTACCGTCAGTGAAATTCTGGATCTGGCTGAGACCAATATTTTCTCGATTGCCGAACAGCATAATAACAATGCCAAAGCGCAAGGGCCTAAGCCGATCAACTCGGTGGTCGCGGACGTATTCGACAAATTAAATGAACTGTCGCAAATGGAAGGCAGCATTACCGGTTTAACCACTGGTTTTGTGGAACTGGATAACAAAACTTCCGGCATGCAATCCGGCGACCTGATTATTGTTGCGGCGCGTCCATCCATGGGTAAAACCACCTTTGCCATGAATCTGGTCGAAAGTGTCTTATTCAATAACAATCTGCCTGCTCTGGTCTATTCAATGGAGATGCCCGCCGACTCGATCGCCATGCGTTTGATTTCCTCATTTGGTCGCGTGCATCAGGGGCATTTACGTTCTGGTAAAATGGACAGTGATGAATGGTCAAAAGTCACCAGTACCATTGTGCATTTACAAGAAAAAAATCTGTATATCGATGATTCTTCTGCGCTGCCACCAACAGAATTACGTGCCCGTGCACGTCGTATTGCCAAAATGCATGGTGGAAAGCTGGGCTGTATCATGGTCGATTACTTGCAGCTGATGAAAGTACCCGGTATGGGCGATAACCGTGTCGGCGAGATCTCGGAAATTTCCCGAAGCTTAAAAGCTTTAGCGAAGGAAATGCAATGTCCGGTAATTGCCTTGTCGCAGCTCAACCGATCGCTGGAGAACCGTCCAAACAAACGCCCGGTGATGTCCGACTTGCGTGAATCCGGTGCGATCGAGCAGGATGCCGACTTGATCATGTTTATTTACCGTGATGAGGTTTATAACAAGGAATCCAAGGAAGCTGGCACCGCCGAAATCATTATCGGTAAACAGCGTAACGGCCCGATTGGTACCGTGCGTCTGGCATTCGAAGGTCAATATACCCGCTTTAGTAATCTCTCGCCTGAGTTCTATGCTCAGTATGATGACGAAGAGTAATCAGGCTCTCGTCATCACATTTCCATCGTCCCTCTAGGAGTAATTTAGGGTGCGCCAAGCTACAGTTTATATTGACAGCGCTGCGCTGCAATATAATTTAGACCGTGTCAAACAACTTGCCCCAACCGCGAAAATCGTCAGTATGGTAAAAGCCAATGCTTATGGACACGGAGTTAAAGACTGCTTAGCAGCCTTAAGCGAAACCGATGCCTTTGGTGTCGCCTGCCTGCAAGAAGCCTTAGAAATTCGTGAATTAGGCTATCTACAGCCGATCACGCTTATCGAAGGTGTTTTTTCTGCAGATGAAATGCCAATCGTAATCGAACAGAATATTGAAGTCATTGTGCATCAACAGGCTCAAGTCGACTGGTTAATTGCACATAAAGATGCCTATATCGCCAAAGATCTTAAAGTCTGGGTCAAACTGAACAGCGGCATGAACCGATTAGGTTTTAAGATTGATGTGATCAAAGATGTAATTCATACGCTAAAAGCTGAAGGCTTTAGTTGCGTGCTAGCCATGCATTTTGCCAATGCCGATGCCGAGCATCCACTGAATGATGAACAAATCCGTCAATTCCTGGAAATTAAAAATGACTGCGCTCCAATTTTAGCCTCTTGCTGTAACTCGGCTGCAATCTATAAATATCCAGAATTGCATTTTGACTATGTCCGTCCCGGGATCATGCTCTACGGCGCGACGCCTTTTGCAGACCGTGATGTACATGACCTGGATTTGAAACCGGTCATGACCTTTACTGCCGAGATTATTGCCTTGAATGAGATTCAAGCAGGTGAGCATATCGGTTATGGTTCGACGTTCACCGCAGACCAAAACATGACTTTGGCCATTGTTTCAATTGGCTATGGTGACGGTTATCCTCGCGCTTTCCCTAAACAGAACTATGTCGCAATCAATGGTCAGCAAACTCGCGTGATTGGCCGGGTTGCCATGGATATGATTGCCATTGATGTGACAGGACTAGATGTGCAATTAGGTACAGAAGTCGAACTTTGGGGTAAAACCCGTCTATTGGATGATGTAGCGACAGCCAATGGCACGATTGGTTATGAACTATTATGCCGACTGAGCAATCGTCCACTACGCAAAGTAGTTTGATCTAATCTTAAGAGTTAAAAAAGCCCAACATCTGTTGGGCTTTTCTTTAGGCTGACTTTTGTTCTTCGCCCTGCTCTATGCATAATTGCATTAATAAGGCATCGACATGACTTTGCTGAAAGGCAAAAGGATTAAAGTCATCAAATCCCATTTCCCGACAGAATTGCTGGATCTGACTGCGTTTGGAAATATATTTCATGGACCAGTCCGGGAAACTTGGATATTCAATTTCCTTGGTCTCAAATAATTTAATATCCTGATGACGAGGATCTTTATTCAATCGCTCTACTAACAGACTTTTTAAAGTGGGACATTCACCTTCGAGACATTGAAAAAAATGACCATCTGCGAAATACAGTACACCCGTGACTTGATGCTGGTAATTAAAATCACGAGCTTCTTTCAGGATATTCGCCAAATCTTCGAGTAAGTCAGGTTTGGGAGAAGTACTTTTACTGGCGTAACAAAATTGGTACATGCGCTAACTCCTCTATTTTTATTATGCTGAACTGCATAGAAGTTAACACTGTACGCGAAAAACCTGAACCCGGATAGGTTTATTATAAGAAATACTCATTAGAGGGAACCGGAAGTTCTGCCAGTCCTTTTTTCAAGGTCTCTGACCATTGCCGGCTTATTGACGTGAAATACTCATCATCTTCAGCAATACGCTTGCCTCTTGGCATGATCAGGCTGTCTTTTTTATAGACCAGCACATCGAGGGGCATGCCAACCGATACATTGGAACGTAGGGTCGATGCAAATGAAATCAGGGAACAGCGCAAGGCTTCATCCAGTGGCATATCATAAGTCAGCGCACGATCCAGGATCGGCTTGCCATATTTACTTTCACCAATCTGGAAATACGGCGTATCACGTGTGGCACAGATAAAGTTCCCTTGCGGATAGACATGATAAAGCTGCATATCCTGATCTTTAAGCTGCCCACCGACCAGCAGATTACAATAGTAATTGCTTTGTTCCGAAATATCGCTCGTAACATTCGCAATCACTTTTTTCAACGTACTACCTACCAGCTCAGCGACATCAAACATGGTGTGCAGACTCAAGATATTGGGTTCCTGCTTCAGTTCGAGCTGATTTTTGATATGCCCAATTACGGCTTGTGTTGTTGCCAGATTTCCGGATGCCTGTATGACGATCATACGTTCCCCAGGAATACCAAAGGTATACAACTTTCGAAATACAGAAATGTGATCTACTCCGGCATTGGTCCGGGTATCACTAATAAAAAGCATACCTTGCTCTAAACGTAGTGCACAACAATACGTCATTCATTCGTCCTTATTAACATCCTAGCACTTGAACGATGGAATGCATGGATTCCACACCGCCTTTTTCTCTGACACCGCGTACCGGTGCCACATCCCAATAATCCCGTCCAATCGCCACATATACATGCGAACTTGGAGTAAACAACAGATTACTGACATCAAAACAATACCATGTCTGGTCTACAAACACCTCTGCCCAAGCGTGACTGGCCAGATGCGAAGCATTTTGTGCATATAAATAACCAGACACATAACGGGCAGGTAAACCTAGATATTTACACATGGCAATGAAAATATGACTATGGTCCTGACAGACGCCCTGTCTCGACTCAAAGGCATCTATTGCAGAGCCTTGCACTGAAGTACTGTTGGAAATATAAGGCACATGTTCCAGCAAGGCCTGCGCCAGTCCGATCAAATGCTGACGGGTTAATGCAGGAACATGACGCTGTGCAAAATCTTTCATTGCTGCATTACATTGTGTTGATTCGGTCGGCTGTAGAAAAAGATTGGGATTGATTGAATCATTCAGTCCACTCTGATGCGCAGGATTCAGTTCAACAATCCCTTGCGCCATGATAGTCAGGGAATAATAAGGCTCCCGCTGGCTACAGGTCATCCACAGATTATGAAATGCATCTTTCCGGATTTCTTTATTACCCGGCACACTAATATCCCAGGAATGCACCCGCTGATGCGCATTGCTCGAAGGCATCATTTTAATGTACTGAATACTGTTCCTCACCTCGGCCGTGTACATATAATGCGTTTGGTGATTCACCATCAATTTCATACATCTGCCTCAAACAGTTGATGAATATGGTCGCTAAACTGGTAAAACTGAATCCGGTTCGGTTCTGTACGCAACTGCTCCCAGTACTGTTCCAGATCATTCCAGCCCATCTCTACCAAAATTCTGACCACATAATCAATCTTGCAGAGTGTAGTACTGGTTTCTTCACCCAGACGTAACTGATGATCGAGCTGTTCGACACATTGCCCTAGACTAAAAAACAGAAAAATATCGGAAGATTCGGCTTCCAGAATATCTTCACATTCCGTCACCACTTCACAGATATAACCAGCATTTTTGTCTGCGGTTTTGATCAATTTCATCAGTTCCGCATAGCCTGAAGCAGACAGCACCCCGCGTAATTCCTGAATATTGTCTTTAGCTACTTTAAACTGCTGGCTAAAAGACGCCACTTGCGTAGGATCAAGTACCAGCTCATTTAGGGAACTGGCATCAAAGGCAGGCAAACAGAAAGCATGGGCATACGCTACTGCCGCTTCGTCTTCTAAAAATGGAAAGCGCGCACATAAAAAATGAGTGCGAGATAAATAACGCCCTAACCAAAAAATATGTTGTGCATTGCTATTCAGCAAAACCATGACATTTTCCTTCTTTGGAATCTTATGAATGTAAATTGTCGACTACCCAGGTATCTTTGATACCGCCACCTTGTGATGAATTCACCACCAGTGAACCGGACTGCATCGCCACGCGTGTCAAGCCACCCTGTACGATTTCAGTACGATAAGGCGAACTTAATACAAATGGGCGTAAGTCGATATGACGTTCAGCAATACCAAAATTGGTCAAAGTCGGACTAACCGATAAGTCCATAGTTGGCTGCGCAATATATAAATGCGGCGCAGCTAAAATTTTCTCCCTGAAAGTTTCAATTTGCTGTTTAGAGGCTTGTGGTCCAATGAGCATGCCATAACCGCCCGAACCCTGCGCTTCTTTCACCACCAGTTGATCCAGATGAGCCACGACATAGTCTAATTCTTCAGAATTACGACATTGATAAGTCGGAACATTTTTTAGAATTGGCTGCTCGCCCAAATAAAAATGAATCATTTTGTCGACATATGGATAAACCGATTTGTCATCTGCCACACCGGTTCCCGGTGCATTGGCAATCACAACATTATTTTGCAAATAAGCTGACATCAAGCCAGCCACACCCAAAGTGCTATCCGGTTTAAAGCATAAGGGATCAAGAAACGCATCATCGACCCGTCTATAAATAACATCGACTCGTTGGCGACCACGTATGGTTTTTACATAAACCTTCGAGTCATCAACAAAAAGGTCACGTGATGTTACTAATGGCACATCCATCTCTCTTGCAAGGAAAGAATGTTCATAGTAAGCACTATTAAAACGTCCTGGGGTCAGTACCACCACAAATGGCTTGTCGACATAAGCATTTTCGATCAGGATTTCTTTTAATAATTGTGGATATTGCTCGATTCCGGCAATCTTGGACTGCTCGAATACTTTCGGCATCAGTTTTTCACTGATCTTGCGGCATTCCAGCATATAAGACACGCCAGATGGCGTTCTGAGATTATCTTCTAAGACATAAAACTCGCCCTTGGAATCACGGATCACATCGATCCCGCTAATCTGGCTATAAATCCCGCCTTTCAAGCTATGTTGATACATATGCGGCTGATAGGCTTCATGAGTTAAAATCTGCAACTCAGGAATGATATTGGCTTTTAAAATGTCCTGTTGATGATAAATATCATGTAAGAATAAATTTAGCGCCCGTACCCGTTGTGCCGAGCCTAAAGCCACCATATTCCACTGTTTCCGGTCTATGACTCGCGGAATGATATCGTAGGGAATAGTGCGTTCTACGCCTTCTTCATCGCCATAAACGGTAAAGGTAATACCGTGATTTAAAAAATGTTCTTTTGCTACCTGATTCAGTGCATTGAGTTCATCCAGCGTATGTTGAGATAACCATTCTTCCAGTCTTTGACCTGCCTGACTGGACAGCACATGTTCATCCTGCATTTCATTAAAGAACTTTGAAGATAACTGCTGCAGTAAAAGTTGTGGGTTTGTTGTAGTAGATACCGCTGTAGTTTTAGTGTCTATAAAATTTTTTCCAATATTCTGGGAACTAAATTTATCAATTGTTTCAATCACATTTGTATCCTGATTTCCTTTAAGCATACAAACCCTCGTATTATCATCTATTATAATTAAATCAAAGCAATATCCATGCCATGACATCTGCATTTCAATTACCATTAATCTAATAAATGCCCAATGAACTCAATGCTATTTTCGACCAAGTTGTTTTAGAATTGTAGGACAAATGTTGCACAGAGGGACTTGCGAAAAAATGAGAGTTTTTTTATTGTGTTAAGCTAAGCCTAAATCCCCTCTTCTTTATTGCCAGCAAAATAAATTATGTCAGCACAAGAAAAAGAAACTTCAAACAGTCTGTATCGCCAATGGCAAATTTTGTCGCGTCTTTCTACCGGCAAATGGATGGGAACACGTGAATTACAGGAAATCCTGAATCGCGAAGGCATTGATATCAGTCTACGTACCATTCAGCGTGACCTGAATCAGATTGCGCAACGCTTTCCAATTGAAAGCAGTAAAACCACGCCGCAAGGCTGGCGTTGGCGTTCAGATGCGCCGCTGCAAAGTTTGCCGCATATGACCAGCTCGCAAGCGGTCACTTTCATGATGGTCGAAGAACATTTAAAACATCTGCTGCCACCGAGCCTGATCGAGGAAATGAATCCGTGGTTTGATCTGGCACGACGCAGTCTTTCTTCCCAGAACAATGTCCGGCAATGGATTAACCGCGTACGCATTGTTCCGGCCACCCAACCGCTGATTCCACCTGTGGTAGATAAGGCCGCGCAGCAAGCGGTGTATGAAGGCCTGTTACAGGACAAACAACTGGAATGTGTGTATCAGGGCCGTGGTCATAACAGCGAAGAAAAAACCTATATTCTCAATCCTCTGGCATTGGTACAAAAAGGGTCAATCATTTATCTGGTGTGTACCCGTCATGACAAATCGGATATCCAGACCTTTGCACTGCACCGCTTTAAATCGGCCGTCGTGCTGAATTCACGTGCCTTGCATCCGGTCAATTTCGATATTGATGATTATATTGATTCTGGTGCACTGGGCTTCCGGGTGGACTTCAACCATCCCACCGAAAATGTCACGCTTAAACTCAGCATGTCAGAGTCGGATGCGCATTACTTTGAGGAAAGCCAGCTCAGTAAAGACCAGAAAATTGAAAAAATGGAAGATGGCATGTCGCTGATCACTGCTACCGTGCCATTTACCTCTCAACTGGTCTGGTGGCTGCGTAGCTTTGGTAAAAAGATTAAACATATTGAACCGAGTATTGTGGCCAATGCAGTCGCTCAACTGGATGAGGAAAACCCTTAACTACACAGGCTTCATCCAGATTCTTTTAGGTATTCCAGAATAAAAAAATCCCCAAATTGGGGACTGGAGAATTATGCTTATATTTTTGTTCTTGTTGTGGTGATCTGCCGCTGTGCCAATCTGCTTTTCTTTGACACCCCGAAATGCAGCTTGAATGAAACATCAATATTTAAAAATGACTGAGACATGAGCAAGCCAGCTCAGCATTATTAAAGCGAATGGATTTTTTGGTCATAGTTTAAGACTCCTATGTAGTGAATAAACCGACTATAAAGTCATCTGTCTTAATTGTGAAATAAATAGAATGCATGTCTTTTGCAGATTTTTTCTATAGTACTTTTTCCGCAAAATTTATCTATAATCGCTGCTGATTCATTGCCTGGCTTAATAGTATTTCTGGCAAGTTTATAAAATCGAATAACAATTCTCTGCTTGTATAAGATACCTCGCTTTGCACATCATAAAGCCTTATAGAAGTAGAAATAGGGACTTAATTTTACAATGGCTAACCCTGCTCAATTAGTACGTCACAAGCTGCTCAATACTTTCTTTTCCCGCCATTCGGTCTGGTTTGCCTGCATTCTGATTGCAGTAATTTTTACTACATTTCATATCGGTTATTCTCCGCGTTATATCTATTATTTTATGCCGCAAACGTTGGTGAATACCCTGTGGATCCTGAGCATTCTGCTGAGTTTGCTGGGTTTGTATGATGTACTGCAAAACAAGCATTCCATTCTGAAAAATTATCCCATCATGGGACATTTCCGCTTTATCTTTGAGGAATTTCGTCCCGAGATTCGTCAGTATTTTATTGAAGCCGACCGCGATGCGCTGCCCTTTTCCCGTATGCAGCGCAGTCTGGTGTATCAGCGGGCGAAAAATGAAAATTCTGATAAACCTTTCGGCTCGATTCTGAATGTCTATGAAGATAATTACCGCTTTGTTAGTCATTCCATCACGCCCTGCAAAGTTGCCGATCCACAGACTTTTCGTATCCTGATTGGAAATGAGCAATGTACCCAGCCCTTTTCAGCTTCTATTTTAAATATTTCAGCCATGAGCTTTGGCAGCATGAGTGCCAATGCGATACGTGCACTTAATCTCGGCGCTCAAAAAGGTGATTTTTTCCATGATACAGGCGAAGGCAGTATCAGTCCCTACCATCTGGAATATGGCGGTGATCTGGTCTGGGAAATTGGCAGTGGTTATTTTGGCTGCCGTACTTTAGATGGACAATTCGATCCGGAACGTTTTGCTGCACAAGCGAAATTACCCCAGGTGAAAATGATTGAAATCAAGCTTTCGCAAGGCGCAAAACCTGGCCACGGCGGTATTTTACCTAAAAGTAAAATTTCGGAAGAAATTGCCCAAATTCGAGGCATCAGCCGTGATCATGATTGTGTTTCACCTTCGAGTCATCCGGCATTTAGCACACCGATTGAAATGATGCATTTCATACAAAAATTACGTGAACTTTCCAACGGAAAACCGGTCGGATTTAAACTGTGTCTGGGTCAACCGTGGCAGTTTATGAGCATGGTCAAAGCTATGTTACATACCCAGATTTACCCAGATTTTATTGTGGTTGATGGCTCTGAAGGTGGAACGGGAGCTGCACCCATTGAATTAATTGACTATGTTGGTGCCCCATTAAGAGAAGGTTTGCTGTTTGTACACAATACCCTGGTTGGTGCAGGTTTGAGAGATAAGATCAAAATTGGTGCAAGTGGTAAAATTATTAGTGCATTCGATATTGCCAGTACGCTTGCCATTGGTGCGGATTGGGTGAACTCTGCCCGTGGTTTTATGTTTGCAGTAGGCTGTATTCAGGCACAAAGTTGTCATACCAACCAGTGCCCTGTCGGAGTCACCACCCAGGATAAAGATCGCCAGAAAGCTTTACATGTGCCGACCAAGGCAGAACGGGTGTTTCATTTCCATAAAAACACCTTGCATGCCCTATCTGAACTGATCGCTTCCGCAGGTTTAAAACACCCTTCAGCTATTAAGGCGCATCATCTGGCACAACGCGTGAATAATCACGAAATAAAGAACTTTGCGCAGATTCATTTCTGGCTGAAAGAAGGCGAATTATTGTCCTGTGAAAATAAAGATGAGGAGAACTTCTACTTCCGGATGTGGAATTTGGCCCAATTAGAAAAATTTTAATTTGATGCATTTAAAATCAAAAAAGGCGTTTAATTCAAATGCCTTTTTAAATATTCAATTTTCAATCTATCAATAATAAGTTTTGCTGCCATGTGCATGTAAAAAGGCAGGAATCAAACCCGTGAGTGCAGCACGAATATCAGCACGCTCATTGATTAACTGATGCGAACCTTCTTCTAGCATCAGCAAAGTTTGGAGCCGGAATTTACGCCGGATAAATTCGATATTATAACGCCAGTCGACAGTCTGATCCTGTGCACCCTGCGCCAGCCAGACTGGAATACGACAAGCCGGACGCGCTTCCATTTCCAGCATCCAGCGTGACATCGCTAAAATCCAGTCCATGCCCATTATTCGCGGTTGTAATGGATCTTTAAGCCGGATAAAACGCAAAAACTCCGGATTATGGTTATTGCGTCTGAAATGTCGGGGAACTTCACGTTTGATTCGGCTAATAATGCCCAATCCGACCGAATTATGCCACCAGGCAGTTTTAGCGGGACGAATCAATGGTGATAACAATAAGACTCGTTCAACAAAAGGATTTTCACGACGTTCCGCAAACTCCAGTAAATGGTGCATCCAGATCGCACCGCCGGTACTCTGCCCGATGCCGACCCAAGGTTTAGGTAATTGTGAAGCGTGCTGCACATAACGATGTACGGCATGTAAAACCTGCTGATAATGATCAAAATTCTGAATGCTGGCAGGTGAACCATCACTCAGACCATGTCCCGGCAGATCATAGGTTAATACGCTAAAACCCTGTTCCAAAAGCTCTTTGACAATGGGCTGATAAATGCCGCTATGTTCCAGATAACCATGCAGCAAAAAAGCGGTTCCCTGAATCTTATCAAAGCGGGTATTTTCCAGATTTGGCTCAAACACCTGTACATGTAACCTGAATAAAGGCATCTGTACATAGCCCTGCCAGTGTTTGCAGTCCAGTAAATCAAAACCATAAAGCTTGCGATAGGACTGCAGATCAATCGGCGGTTCATCACTACGATTCAGGTTTAAAGGTGGCAAGAGTTGAGGCGTAACATCCCGACTCGGAATGGGTAAATCCAGCTGTTTCAGAATGATGGGATTTAAAAATGGGATATCAGACATTATGGCACCTCCCGACAGTCACTGGATCCAAACCACATATCGCGCATGGTCGCCAACATTTCATAATTGGCACGACGACTGTGATCATAATTTTGTGCACTTGGACGCCATCGTGTCAATGGCGTTGGCATCGGCGCTTCTACCGGAATGGTTTGTATGCCATTTAACGCAAATAAACGGCGGGTACGCGGCATATGATAACGATCCGTAATCAGAATCACTGTAGGCGCTCCACCTTTCTTTTGTAATAATAATGAACTGAAACGGGTATTTTCACAGGTGTTCATGCTGCGATCTTCCAGTAATTTGGCATCGACACCATGATTTTTTAACCAGCGCTGCATATACGGCGCTTCGACCCCACTCAGAACAATCGGCAACTGGTAATGTTTCTCTACTGCCAGCGTGGTTTCCAGCCGTAGTCGCGTATAGTTATTGACGACAATTTCTTTGCCGTGGTCATCTAAAGTTAATCCACCACCCAATACCACAATGGCATAAGGCTGGGAGCTATTCGCCGGTTTAGCCTGCTGTTGCTCTTGTAGTAAAGCCAAGTCCTGCTGGATTTCCTCTCCATCGGTTTCCTGTACCGAACTGGCTTCGCCTTGTTCCAGCGGATGCGTTGTCAGAAACTCCATATATTGCTCAATACGTTCCTTGTTTTCACTACTGTCCCACTCCAGCAATTCCCGGACATTTGCTGTCGGATCGACTGGTTCTGCACCTTCCTGTGAGGACAATAACGGCACCTGAGCAGGTGGACTTTGCTCTGCTTTTTGATCCTGCTGCTCGCGTTGATATTCTTCAATTACTTGCTGCAGTGCTTTATAACGCGCCTGAATCAGCATCAGGTTGGCAGAATTATTTTGCTGGATATCCTGTTCCATGACCTTTAAATAAGCCTGACGGGCAATCCACAAATCAGAGCCAGGTTCCAGATTTTCATGCTCGCTTAACGCTGCCATTTTCTGGCTTTGGGCGGCGACTTCATTTAGCTCTAAGGAGACAAACTGGTTTAAGCCCTTGACGATCATTTTTGAGTAAAAAGGCGTATAAACCAACACCAATAGACAGCCGCATAGCACAAACAGTCCAGTGACAATTTGTAGCAAACGTACTATCCAATGGGTGTTTTTCATGTTATTCCTCTTCCTGATGAGAGCGGATCAGACCATTTTTATCAAACAATACAGGTTCAGGTTCCAGCATTAAACTAAATTTTTCCCAAACCGATTGCTGTACCGCACGATACGTTTTACGGACATCGGTGAGAGAGGCTTGACCATAATTCACCAAGACCAGCGCCTGTTTGTGGAACATACCGACAGGGCCCAACTGTTTGCCTTTCCAGCCAGCCTGATCAATCAGCCAGCCCGCTGCCAGTTTAACTTGAGCATTGGCTTGCTGGTAATGGGGTAAATTCGGGAAAGATGCAGCAATTCGGTCAAAGACCGCCTGACCAACTACAGGATTTTTAAAGAAGCTGCCTACGTTGGGAAATTCCTGCGGATCAGGCAATTTACTCTGACGAATCTGAATGACTTGTTGCTGCAGGTTTTCTGCTGTGAGCTGATCGCCGACCGCAGTCTTCAGATCACCATAATTCAGTTTCAAATCTGGCTGTTTAAGTAATCTAAAAGTCACATGGGTAATCACATAACGGTTAGGATCATCTTTAAAAATACTATGCCGATAGGCAAACTGGCAATCTGCTGCCTGAATCGAAGTAAACTGTTTCAGCTGACGGTCATAGAGCTCAACGGAATCGATAAACTCGCCAACTTCAACGCCATAAGCGCCAATATTCTGTACTGGCGATGCACCGACCCGTCCCGGAATTAAAGCCAGATTCTGTAGACCATATAACTCCTGTGCCGTGGTCCAGAGCACGAAGTCATGCCAGCCTTGACCACCGCCTACACATAAGCGCTGCGACTGATCATCAGCATCCAGCATTTCAATGCCCTGAATATCCATATGCAGAACCAGTGCATCAATCTGCTCCGGCAACAACATATTGCTGCCACCTGACAGGATCAGTACATTGAGTTGCTGCTGTTCAGCAAAATCCAGTGCCGCCAGCAAATCAGCAGTGGACTGAATTTGGGCATAGTATGAAGCAACTGCTTCTAAATTTAAGGTATTAAAAGGTTTAAGTTGAACCTGGGTTTGAATCTGCATCGCTTAAACCTTGTGTAAATTCTGTTTAAAAATCTCAATCCATGCCCGGCTGCTAGACTCACATTGATCAAGCACCCGTTCAAAGCCATCCGCTTCGCCATAATAAGGATCGGGTAACGCCTGTTTTGGATAAATCTGATCATGTTCACTCATCAATGCCACGCGTGCACGTATATGACCAAACTGAGTTTCTACCAGACGCTGTATGTTCTGAATATTGGATAAATTTTCCAGATCCATCGCCAGAATCAGATCATAATCAATAAAATCGTGTGGAATGAGTTGACGTGCGCGAAGTGCTGAAAGGTCATAGCCACGTTTCAGCGCATGCTTTTGGCTACGCAAGTCCGGTGCCTTGCCCGGATGATAATTACTGGTTCCGGCAGAATCGACCACAATGTTCAGTTGCTGTTCATCACAATAATGTCTGAGTACAACTTCTGCCGTGGGAGAGCGGCAAATATTTCCCAAACAAACACATAACACCTTGTATGGCGTTCTGGATGACATAAACAACCTCAGAGCTACTTTATTTTAAGGATTCTTATGTTAAGTTATTTATATACTGATTCCTATCTTACAACCATAGAATAATCTCGTATTTGCAATAAAAAAATCAAGGATATCGCCATGAATCGTTTTCAGTTTCAAACCGTCCCCAATATCATTGCCGGACTAGGCACGATTCAGGAATTATTTAAAATTCTAAAAAATGGCCATTATCAACGTCTTCTGCTAGTGACTGACCCGGGGATGCTGAAGCAGCAATTACATCTGCCGCTTCTTGATATTATTGAATCTGCCGGGCTGGAGTACGTGATTTACTCGGATGTTCAGGCCGATCCGCCCGATACAGTGGTGCTTGAAGCGGCGGCTTTTGCAAAACAGGAAAATATTGATGTGGTGCTGGGCTTTGGTGGTGGCAGCTCGATGGATGTGGCCAAACTCATTGCAATTTTGGCGCATCCCGAGCAGCATCAGACACTGTCCGATCTGTATGGCGTTGATAATGCTACCGGACCGCGTTTAGCTTTAATTCTGGTACCGACCACCGCTGGAACAGGTTCGGAAGTGACGCCGATTTCGATTGTCACCACAGGTGAAACGACCAAAACTGGCATTGTCGCGCCCATTCTCTATGCAGATATTGCCATTCTGGATGCAACCTTTACCCAAAATCTTCCGGCACAGATCACTGCCGCCACCGGCATTGATGCCATGGTGCATGCCATTGAAGCTTATACCTCAAAACACAAGAAAAACCCTTATTCGGATATGCTGGCCAAACAGGCTTTAAGATTACTGAATGCCAATCTGCAGCGCGTGCTACAAGACGGATATGATTTAGATGCGCGCCAAAATATGCTGGTCGGTTCCATGCTGGCTGGACAAGCCTTTGCCAACGCACCGGTCGCTGCCGTACATGCGCTGGCTTATCCGCTTGGTGGACATTTTCACCTATCACACGGGCATAGCAATGCACTGGTTCTAACCGAAGTATTAAAGTTTAATGCGCCAGCGACCAAACAGCTCTATGCGGAATTAATGACCTGGCTGGATCCCCACAGTAAAGGTTGTCATGATGGCCTGACCGATCTGTTTATTGATCATTTTAATAATCATCTGATGCAAAGCGGTTTGACCCTGAAACTAAATCAGTTGAATGTTCCGGAAGATATGCTGCAGGTCATGGCAGAAGATGCGATGCAACAAAGTCGGCTGTTGCAGAATAATCCACGTGAACTCAAGGTGGAGGATGCTTATCAGATTTATCAGGCGATCTATGCCTAGACCAATTTCCACCTAAGCCTTATCTAGCTGAGGACTGAATACTGATGAAAGCCACGATTAAACAGCGCGAGCACTATACATTTTTCTTGCCCATTCAAACTCGATGGGCAGACAATGATCTGTATGGCCATGTCAACAATGTGACTTATTATAGTTATTTTGATACCGCAGCCAATGCTCTGCTGATTCAGGAGGCCGCTTTTGATCCTAAATACTCCCCGATGATTGGACTGGTGGTCAGCTCTAACTGTCAGTTTAATCAGGAACTGTCTTATCCGGAAATTATTGAAGTTGGCGTGGCCATTGAAAGCATGGGAAATTCATCACTCAGCTATGATCTGGCCATTTTTAAACGCAACTCGGATACAGCCGCTGCGCAAGGCAATTTTGTTCATGTATTTGTCGATCGCGAAACACGAAAAAGCACCCCGATTCCAGTCGAAATGCGGGATGCTTTATCTCGATTTTTGATGCCTTAAAATCCAACCTATTTCAACTGAATATTTTGCAACTCACCATCGAACTGCTGTAACAGGTCACGTACTGCCGGTTCAGCATGTAACAGCTCTTCGGCACGTTTAAAAGCACGCGCCTTACGCTGATGCTGCATGGTATAGGGCGTGAGCTGATCCACATTTTCAAATTTCACCTGGAAGTGTGTTTGCGGCCATTGCTGTTGTAAGGCCGCTTCCAGATTATGTTGCAACTGGGTCAACAGCTGCTGGTACTGTTCAGGAATATGGAAAACGGATTCACCATTCATCTGACCAGTCATGATGCCATACTGCGCCAGTTCCTGTACTGCCGGAGAAAGCTGGCTGTTACGGAACCAGTACTCCCATTTTTCTACGCTCCACTCACCTTCCAAGGCTTGTTCAGGTATTTTCAGAATATCCTGTGGCATCAGATTCTGCGTATTTACATCTTGAGAAATATCTTCCAACAAAGCTGTCTGTGCGACTGGCTGAACCGGCGCTGTATTCTCAAGAGCAGGCTGAGCAATCGATTCCTGTGAAAGTTCTAATTCCGGTGCAGCAAGACTAAATTCCTCATCAGCAGACATGAGGTCTTGTACTGGCTCACTAGGGATGACAGCATCTGCAGGAATAAACTCTTCAAGCAGGAAATCATCCGAGCTGCTGCTGGTAGCCGCTGTTTCTGTGGTGATCTCGATTTCATCAAAACCAAATAAGCCTTTGTCATCATTTGGATCAAAAATAATTTGATCACTAGACTGCACTTCTTCAATGGTGGTCTGAATTACTACGGGCTGGACAGATTCAGGCTCAGTGATGCTGGTTGGCTCGTCTTCATCCAAAAAATCATCCGAAGAAGGTTCAGACGCTGATGCGAAATCAATCTCCTCATCTGTCTCATCGTCCAGAGAAAAATCATCAAATACAGGCTCCGCTTCAAATGATTGTGTTTCTACGGACTCAGATTGAAGTTGTGTCTGAACGGGCTGCTGTAGACGTGTTGTACTGGTTGCTGCCTGTTGCGGTGCAGTCTCCTGCATCACCGGAATTTCGCTTGGCTGTAAGGGACGGAAAGCCAATAAACGTAGCACCGTCATCTCAAAACCTTGTTCCTGCGTAACTGCAAGCTGTAAATCGGCACGCCCCTTACAGGCAATCTGATAATAGAGTTGCAGGTCTTGTGCTGAAATTAGAGCCGATAATTGCATGATCTTTTGATTGATCTCTGCACTGTATTTCAGGCTCAGATCTGGCAGGTACTGCAATAAAGCCAGTTCATGCAATGTCGAAATCAGCTGGTCGAGCACCAACGATACATCCAGAGCCTGCTGGCGGAACTGCAATAATAACTCGCTAACACGTGCTTTCTGGTTCTGGTGAATCGCCAGAATCAGGTCATAAATAATGGTGCGGTCAATCAGACCGAGCATGTCTTTGACATCCTGATGCTGAATCGCACCCTGACCATAGGCAATCGCCTGATCGGTCAGAGACAAGGCATCACGCAGAGAACCTTGCGCAGATTCAGCAATCTGCCAGATCGCATCCTGATCAGACTGAATGCTTTCTTTGCTAAGAATATTGCCCAGATGTTCGGTAATTTCATCGACTGCCAATGGACGCAAAGTAAATTGCAGACAGCGAGAAATTACGGTAATTGGCAGTTTTTGCGGATCAGTGGTTGCAAACAGAAATTTGACATGTTCTGGCGGTTCTTCCAGCGTCTTTAACAGCGCATTGAAAGAATGCGTGGACAGCATGTGCACTTCATCGATCAGGTAGACCTTAAAGCGGCCTTGAGTCGGTGCATAAGGAACATTGTCGAGCAGCTCGCGGGTATCTTCGACCTTGGTGCGTGATGCTGCATCGATTTCGATTAAATCAATAAAACGACCTTCATTGACTGCGGTACAGGTCGCACAGACCTCACAAGGCGTCGAGGTAATACCGGTCTCGCAGTTCAAGCACTTCGCCAAAATACGTGCAATCGTGGTTTTTCCGACACCACGCGTTCCCGTAAACAAATAGGCATGATGCAAACGGCCACGTTCGAGCGCGCTGGTTAAAGCACGTGATACATGGTTTTGCCCCACCAATTCATTAAAATTACGAGGACGGTATTTTCGCGCAAGTACTTGATACATGTATGCTCCTTTTTACAGGTCTAAGCATACTGTTTTTTTATAAAATAGTGAATGAAAAGTATAATTTATGAATCTTATTCAATTTTATCAATTTGATTTAAATCAATTATTTTAAAACTATTACTTGTATTTGTACTATTAGTGATAAGAATGGCTTTATCTTTACCTATTCCCAATAATTTATAATTACTTTTTATATTATTATCCTTTTTAATTTTTACCTTAGGTGAATCCTGAAAATTGATATATCTGTACTCACCATGCAAGATCGCAGCAATAATTAAAAGGAATCCTGAAACAAATAATCTAATATTTCTAGTAATTGAATTATCCATCACTAAAACTATCGAAATCCCAAGTAAAACCCCTGAAATACAAAAGAACAAAATTGAAGCTCTAAATCCAACATATGATGCAAAGATGATCAATAGAATCAAAATCAATAAAATAAAAATTATAAAATTCCGTTCATATTCTTTTCTTTTTTCAATAAGTAATTTTGATAAATCATCGCCCTGTCTAAAGATTATTCTTTTCTTATAAATGATTTTTTTCGTAATATTTTTATATAAAAAATCCAGTAATGTCATCACACCTATTAAGATTAATAAAGTAGCGATAACCTTAAATATATCAAATAAATAGATAGTCGGTGATATTAAGGACATCACCCACATCGCATCTAAACGATAGTAAAAATATGTTTGATTAATTAAGCTAATTATTAAGGCAAAGGCGCTAAAGAAACTTAACGCCTCAGTTATAGTTACTTCTTTTATGATCATAAAATTATACTTTTAATGCGTGATAGAAAAATTTTTCATTAAATTCCCATAAAAAAAGATGCTTTATTAAAATCAGAAGACCGATTCAAACAGGATAAAGTCACTTTGCATCTGGTAGCGTTTGCCTGTTTGATCTTCACGAATTTCCAGAACATGCTTTTTCAGATCGACATAGAGTAGATTCCGGGTATCGACATTCAGCAATTCAATCTTTTGTTGTGATTCATCCTGAAACCGAATATTCCCGCTCATCGTTTCAATTTCATTATGACCACTTAAACTTTCACGCTGTAAAGTAAAGGTCTGATCTTCATTCAAGGTCAAAGCCACTGCCATGCCTGGACAGTCTTCACAACTTGAAAAGCATCCCATACATGGCGTCGTGCCCTGATAATTCCCGACCCAGGCAGGAATCTGAGCTTTGGCTTCCATCACCGTTTTTGCAGCCGGCTGATTCGGCTCCTGACATCCGAATAAGGCACTGCTTGCGACCAGAGGAATCACCAGCACTTTTTTCATTACTTCACACCACAGCCATGGACTGCGCGACAAAATAACATATTTAGCTGATGGGCTAAACTCCCAAATCAGGGATATTTAGCGCCAGCCTTTGCGACCGGTCAGTACCGCATCCGCACAGCGCAAGGTTTCCTGCGTCAGGCCCCAAAGACGGTAGTCTCCGGTCAATGAACCTGTAGGAAAGTTATGTGTATAGGCAAAACTTAAACCGCGCTCAGGATCACACCAGGCACCAGAGCCATTGAAACCCATATGACCAAAACCTTTAGAGGCTTTTCCTAAAGTGAGAACACGGTGATAACCCAATCGCCAGTGCATCGGTAAAGGCATGACCCGATCTCTTGTTTTGTATTGCACCTGACTAAGTCGCTGGAATACCTCCTGCGAGATCAGTTGCTGTCCTTGCCATTCACCACGACTGGCCAGCATGGCATAGATTTTTGCCAGACTCTCTGCGGTAAATACTCCATTGGCAGACGGAATAATCGCTTGTAGACCCTGTTCACTAAAGAAACTAAATTTCTTCATGCCTTTGGGAATCATGGCATCCTGAAAATCCTGTGGACTCTGACCACTCCATACCAAGGCTCGTTCCATCAGGTTTGGTTGCCTTGGCACAGTTTTTTTCGCAGTCTGTGTTTGAGACTTGGCGGCTTTAGGCTTTAAAATAGGTAAGGCCACCCGAGCTAACTCATGCGTCGGTACGCTAAAATAAGCACCATTTAATTGTAATGGCTGTACCAGATATTCCTGCATCAGTTCACCCAGTTTTTTACCAGTCGCTTTTTCTAATACCCCACCCACCTGCCAGCCAAAGGTTAGCGGTTGATAAGCTGCATCCGTAGCAACCTGAAACCGTGGTTCTGCTGCCGCAATCCGGTCCAGCATATGCGACCAGTCAGCCATTTCAGTGGCATCATCAATGATATTACGGATATCAAACAAGCCACTTTGATGGCTCAGCATATGTGCCAAAGTAATCGACCGTTTACCTTTCTGGGCAAATTCAGGCCAGTATTCTGCAACTGATCTATCATAGTCCAGATAACCTTTACTGACCAGAATATGCGCTAGGGTTGCTAATACACCTTTGCCAGTGGAATAGCATAGTGACATGGTATCGGGCTGCCAGTTTTCTGTGGCAGACTTCTTTCCAGTATAAATATCGACAACTTTTTGTCGCTGAAAATATACGACAAGTGCTGCACCACCCTGTTCAGTACGTGCATCCTGTAGGCGGCTAAACTGACGAGCAAGGTCGCGAAAACGCGCATCTACATTGCCCTGATAATTATGCTGATCAGCAAACAGGTAATCTTTAATTGGCTGCATCATTCTATCCATAGAATTTTGATCCCTTAAAATGAAAAAGCCTAAATCGAGTTTAGGCTTTTAATTCAGATTTAAATTGCTTTCACATGACCAGTCACATGCGGCTTCTGGTTCTTGCTGTTCCGGATCAGGAAATCTGTATCATTCGCTGCTTGAGCTGTCAGGAACTCAACTTTAGAGGGTAAATACATCGGCAACTTGAACCAGACATCGGCTTCATAGGCATCCGGCAATGACAGATTAGCCAGCGCTTTGGCTTTGCTCCACATACCATGTGCAATCGCCTGTTTAAAACCAAAAGCCTTCGCTGTAACAGCATGAATATGAATAAGATTAAAATCACCTGAAGTCATGGCATAACGGCGGCCGGTATTTTCTGAAATTTTCCATTCAGTATTCAGCTTATAGTCTGGCATTTTACTTTCTGCCAGTTTTGCAGCAGCTTTAGCATCAGTCTTTTGACGTGAAAGATAAGTCGTTAATGCCTCAACGACGACTTCATTGCCCACTTTGACTGTGGTAATAAAATCAAACTGAACGCCTTTGTCATGTGGCTGTAATTCACCAAATTTGCATGACAAGGTTAAAGTCTCATTTACACCGACTTTACGGTATTGCTTGACCTGATTACGGATATGTACCAGTCCTAAAATCGGGAATGGAAATGCTTCCGAGGTCATCATGTGCATTTGCAGACTTTGAGACAACACGGTCAAATAAATAGCTGGAATATAACCATTATTTTTAAAGCCACATACTTCATTATAGGCTTTTAAATGTTTCTGATCGACCTTGAATGAATCCACCACATATTCAACTTGCGGTAGAACTTTTTCAGCTTTCGGCTTTTTAAAAATCAAGCCTTGAATCACTTTTGGATAGGCTAAATAAGGTTTTGGAAGTTGACTAAAATGGCGCGTATTCATACTGAACCTTTGGAAATATTATCTTTATAAAGTGACCTCTCCTGAGCATACTTCAATCATTGTATGAAAGTGAAGTACTGGAGAGGTTTTGAGAATTCTTGGAATTTTCTCTTTAGAATTTTAATCCCCCTGAATCCCCCTTTATAAAAGGGGGACTTCTCCTTTCTTTTATAAAGAGAGGTCGGGAGAGATTCCATTAAGCCCCTAACAGGCTTTGACCACAGACACGAACCACGTTGCCATTTAAACCAGTTGAAGCCGTAGAAGCAAACATGGCAATCGTTTCTGCAACATCTACAGGTAGACCACCTTGGCTCATTGAGTTCATACGGCGGCCTGCTTCACGGATTGCAAATGGAATCGCAGCCGTCATTTGTGTTTCGATAAAGCCCGGTGCAACACCATTAATGGTTATACCATTTTTTAAGGTTGGTGCTGTAAATTTCACCACACCAATCACACCCGCTTTAGACGCTGCATAGTTAGTTTGACCCAGGTTACCTGCAATGCCTGAAATTGAGGATACACAGATAATACGGCCATTGGCATTTAGACCATCGTTGGAGATTAAATAGTTATTTACACGTTCAATAGCAGACAGGTTAATGTTAATCACCAGATCCCATAGCTCAGGTTTCATATTGGCCAAAGTCTTGTCGCGGGTAATACCGGCATTGTGCACAATAATGTCCAGACCACCCTGCTCAGCTGCTGCCGCTTTTATTTTCTCACCTGCATCTGCAGCAGTAATATCAATGGCTAAAGTTGAACCACCAATCTCACCTGCTACACGATCAAGATCTGCTTGCTGTTGCGGAACGTCCAGACAGATCACATGTGCACCATCACGTGCCAGTACATGAGCAATCGCTTCACCAATACCACGGCTAGCACCTGTGACTACAGCTGTCTTGCCTGCCAAAGGTTTAGTCCAGTCCACATCGTGAGTTGCTGCGCGAGATACGCGAATCACCTGACCAGAAACATAGGCAGAACGTGGAGAAACTGCAAAACGTAAAGCAGACTCAAGATTTGCTTCAGCGCCGGCATCTACATAGATCAGGTTTGCTGCAATTCCCTTTTTAAACTCTTTACCCACAGATTTTACAAAACCTTCCAGTGCGCGTTGAGCAATTGACTGACTGACTGATTTAGCAGTTTCAGGTGTAGTCCCCACAATCACGACACGGCCAGAACTTTGGATTTGACGCGCAATCGGGTTGAAGAAATCATAAAGTGATTTTAACTGTTCTGAATTTTCGATTCCTGAAGCATCAAAAATGACAACTTTGAATTTTGATTCTTTATCGCCCGGATTAAATGCACCCAGATTCAGTCCAGCTGATGCAGCAGCCTGTTGCAGTTCAGCATTGTTACCTGCATAGCTATTGGCATGAATATTTGCCAGAACCTGAGCAATAGCACCAGTCAAGGTACTCGTTGGTGGTGCTCCAATCAATACCGCGCCTTTGACTACAGGTGTAGCAGACTCAAAACGCTCTAAAGAAGTTGGGGATGGCAGACCCAAATTTTTAATGACAAATTTACCAATAGGAGATTTTGCAAAAGTTTGGTACTGATCAGTCATGTTTATTATCTCTCATACAAATTAATTTTTGGTTGATCTAAAGTTATCCTTAAACTTCAGTATGATGCCAGACACTTATATTTCAATAGATCTACCAGATTCCGCCCAATCATACTTGAGATATCAGGCAGATGACTTGACCTAAGCGCAGTCTGTAATGTCATTGTAGTCAATACAGCCTATCTTCTTCTATGCTAATGTAAGCACCAAGAAGACGATCTATTTGCCTGGTAAAGCCTTATGAGCAAAACAACTCAAGATAATCCAGCAGTCGAGAACTCTGCGACAGAAACTGTGTCAAAACCATCAACGCGTAGCAAGCGTAGCACTAAAAATCCTGATACAGTCAATGCCGCAGAAAAAAGTCCGGCTAAAACCACACGTACACGCAGTACATCTGCACGTACCAAAAAAACGACTTCAAGCCAACAAGATTCAACATCTATAACACAGACTTCTGTTCAACAGGAACCAAACATGAGCCAAAATACAGTTCGCCGCGTTGCTATTATCGGTGGTAACCGCATTCCATTTGCACGTTCTAACGGTGCTTACTTTACGGCATCCAATACTGATATGTTCACAGCAGCCCTGAATGGTCTGGTTGAACGTTTTAACCTTCAAGGTCAACGCTTAGGTGAAGTGGTTGCAGGTGCTGTACTGAAACACAGCCGCGACTTCAACATGACGCGTGAATGTGTACTAAATACTGCTCTTGCACCAGAAACCCCTGCTTATGACATTCAGCAAGCATGTGGTACTGGCCTTCAAGCGGCATTCCTGGTCGCGAACAAGATTGCTCTAGGTCAAATCGAAGTGGGAATCGCAGGCGGTGTAGATACGACTTCTGATGCGCCAATCGCTTTTGGTGATGGCTTACGTAAAGCATTACTTGAGCTGAACATTGCGAAAACAGCGAAAGACCGTTTAAAAGCCCTGACTAAAATTAATGTAAAAGACCTGATGGACGCACCAAAAAATGGTGAGCCACGTACTGGCCTGTCTATGGGCGACCATCAGGCGATTACTACACTGGAATGGGGTATTTCCCGTGAAGCGCAAGACGAGCTTGCAGCATCTTCACACCAGAAAATGGCAGCAGCCTATGAAGAAGGTTTCTTTGATGACCTGGTGACTCCATTCCTGGGTCTTGAACGTGACAACAACTTGCGTCCTGATTCTTCAGTTGAAAAACTGGCGAAATTAAAACCGGCCTTTGGTAAGGGCGATGCGCGCACCATGACAGCAGGTAACTCTACACCGCTGACAGATGGTGCTTCTTGTGTGCTATTGGCTTCTGAGGAATGGGCCAAGGCAAATGGCCATGAAGTGTTGGCTTACCTGACTTTCCAGGAAACTGCTGCAGTTGACTTTGTCGAGAAAAAAGAAGGCCTGTTGATGGCGCCTGCTTATGCTGTACCACGTATGCTGGAGCGTGCAGGTCTGAAACTGCAAGACTTTGACTATTACGAAATTCATGAAGCTTTTGCATCTCAAGTATTGTCTACGCTGAAAGCTTGGGAAGATCCGAAATTCTGTAAAGAGCGTTTAGGTCTGGACGCTCCACTGGGTTCAATTGACCGTGCAAAATTGAACGTAAAAGGCTCTTCACTTGCTGCCGGTCACCCGTTTGCAGCAACTGGCGGTCGTATCATTGCGACAGCAGCGAAACTGATTAACCAGAAAGGTTCAGGTCGCGTACTGGTATCGATCTGTGCAGCCGGTGGTCAAGGTGTAACGGCGATTATTGAAAAATAATCTGTTGACCGATCCAATTAAAAAGCCCCTCAAATGAGGGGCTTTTTTTATGTTTTAGGGATTTGGCATCGGGTTATTTTTAAAATATTCATCCACTTTGTTCCACGGTGCAGTCGATGCCACACCTTTCACCATATTCTGGTTCACACCCTGACAAAGCGCGCTGTCGGGTGTTAGGTGGAAAGCATTCACATTTGGGTCCATATAAGGAATTGAGCCTGGACGGCGCTGGAAATAGAAGTTTAACCAATCGACCATAGCTTCAAAGCCATAATTCGACATGGCCCAGGCACTATTATGCCCGCCCCAATGATGACCAAATTCATGTGCAATAATTCGATAACCAGATAATCTGTAATGGCCATAGAATAACCAAGTATCTACTCCTAATACTGCTCCACCACCTAAACCACCACCCATATTGGTAATGCCAAGATTAATTTCATTGCGGTTAAGAATTTCCCGATAGATCCGAACATAATCTTCTGGCTGAAAGAAACCATTCGGCCCTTCTACCTGACCATCATTGCCAAAAAAATCGTGTCCCATGACCGCTTTATGGTTAAACCATAAGGTTTCAAATTCTGGAGTACTGAGCATATAGGCCAGATTGGTCATCATCATGACCCATTCCCGGGCATAGACCGGCGTAATACGACACCATTTATTCGGTTCATCATAGGTACCAAAATAAATTTTCCATTTGGCTTTAATCTGATTCAGCTTTTTGACGTGCTCATCGGTCTCAGAGCTAATTTTCAGATCAAAAACATTGCTTGGGTTTTGCGTGGTCTGACTCAGACCTGCGAGCTGGATCGAGCCTGTGCCATCAAGCAACGGGAAACGGGATTGATCGGTCAACTTGAGACCAAAATTTGCCTTCGAAAATGGCGTCAACTGATCCAGCTTAGCCAGAATCACCCAGTCTTCTGAGTTTTTAATCTTGGCACGAATCTGCAAATCACGTACAGGCACAGCACTGTAGCTTTGCAAATGCAGGCGGTTGCCATTTAGAGTTGCCGATAAAATATGGTCCATATAGACATGACGCTGGCTGCTATTGGTCAAGGTTTCCCATGATTCACCATCCTGCAAGACACGGCTTCTCTCGCGTGCCTGAGATTCGGTTAAAATCATAGCTTGGTTTAGCTGTGTGGATTTATTCTGTTGCAAGGTCAGCATTGGCAGAATATGAATTTTCTGATTGGCCATGTGTAATAGATTCTGACCATAAATATAAAGATCGCTGGCCTTGGCTAGTCGGCTGCTCTGGGTTTGCCCTTTTACAATATAATCTCGGAAGGTATCCACACTTTTATTGGGTAAGATAGAGTCTAAGTTAAAGGATTTTTCCTTGTAACTTTCTACAGTGCCATCATTTCGTGACACATAGACCAAGCCATCGTTATGACGATGCATGACTGCCGACAAATTGGTTTCTGTTAAAATGGGCGTAATATTATTTCCATTTTCCTGAATCTGATTGATATCGTGGACATAAGTCATACCATCCGGCAGGCTGGTATACAGATAGTCGCCCATGACCTCCATACGTGCATTACAGTTGCGTGCACAGCCCGGCAAGCTGAGCCGTGCAAATTTGCGGGCCTTTAAATGGTTTTGCGCTGTCACATCACTTTGACGCCAGACATTGATCCGGCCTTCAATATCAGGTACATACACATAACGGTCGTCAGCAGTCACTGCATTGCTATGTACCAGCGCATAATTAAGCGCATCGCCCCACCATACACCTATGCCGAGTGCCATAATGAAGCTCGGCTGCTCACCACTAATATCTAGAATATCAATTCGGTTCGAGCCATAATTGGCCACATACAAACGCCCTGCATGAATTTCCAGATCATTCAGGCTGTCCCATTTTTTGGCCAGACCCGAAATTTTCATAGGATCAATCGCACTGAGTGCACGTTTTTGTTTTAAGTCATAACGTAGAATATTCGATTCGGCCTGACTATTGGCAATATAAAGCACATCGCCATTTACCACCATGGCGGTGGGATTCCAGGTTTTCAGACCGAAATTCCCTGCTGTTAATTCCGAACCTACATCCAGAACCTTAAATTCCGCAATTTTGCTCAGTTGCTCACCCGAACCTGGTGAAATTACGAAATCCGGAAGCGTCTGCTGTGGCGTACTGCTATCACCTCCTCCACCCCCACAACCAGACATCAGCAACACGATGGACACTGACAAGGTCACTCGTCTAAATAGCATTGAATTCCCCAATAAATTTTAAAATTAAAATAAAAAATCAATGTCTTATATCTTAATTTTCAGTTGGGTTCGAGCATAAAAAATGAGGACTTGATCAAGTCCTCATCGCTGAATATTTCACCTTTCGCATTCTGAAAAGGGAGTCTAAACTGTGTGGTATTTTTTATGGCATATTTTATGATGAGATTTTCCGATAATCCGGCTGGAGCCCTAGTCTGGCTTCTAGATGATCATAAATCCACTGAAAGATAAAGGTATATACGAGAATACAAAGGGTTAGAGTTAAGTCTAGCAGAAAGGCCTGAGCCAGACTCATGTGTAAGGCATAAGCCACCATCGGAATGGTCGCCAGCATCAAACCGCCTTCAAAGCCAATTGCATGAGCAATCCGCACTTTAACGCTTCTTTTTAAACGATGTTTAGCTTCAAACTTTTCAAAATAGTGATTAAACAGCATATTCCAAAATACTGAAGTCACAGCCATAGCAATCCCGAGCGCACCTGTCACTTCAAGTGGCATATGCATCAGTGTACTTAAAAGGACAGCAATCACGACCAGTAAAATGCCTTCATATAAGGCAGCATGAATCAGTCTTCTTTTGGAAATTAACATATTAAATCAGCTCAATTCATTACATGATGCAAGAATTTTATTTCTTTAAATCTGATTATTCGAGTTAGAATCTATCAATAAAAATGAAAGATTAAAGATATGAATGTTAATCAAGAACAGCTGCTGATGTTTAAAACCGTGATGGAAACCGGTTCTTTCTCTGCGGCTGCACGTCAACTGGGCAAAGTACCTTCAGCAGTCAGCATGGCCATTGCCAATCTGGAAATTGATTTAAATCTGGAACTGTTTCAGCGTGTAGGCCGTGAACCGAAACCGACCGCACAGGCGCAAGTATTGTATGAAAAAACCCAGCAACTTCTGGTCGAAATGAATCAGTGGAAACAGCATGCTCAAGCCTTAAGTTCAGGCTTGGAATCTGAACTGAATATCGTAGTGGTCTCAGAATTGCTGCATACGCGCTGGACCGATTATATTGTGTTGCTAGAACAGGAATTTCCTGCACTGCAAGTCAATGTATTCAGTGCACCTCAGGAAGATGCACATCGTATGCTGTTTGAAGGTTCAGCGCAGCTAGCCTTGATGTTTGAACGCGAACAACTGGAAACACGGGAACAGTTTGTGGAATTGAAACGTGAGGTACTGGTGGCTGTAGTCGCCAAACAGCATCCCCTAAGTCAGTTCGATCAAGTCAGTTATGAACAGATTTTGCAAAACAGGCAGATTGTGGTGGCCAGTCGGGATCGCACCATCAAGCCGGAACTACTCTTTTCACGAAATTACTGGCGCACCGACAACCATCACTCGGCTTGCAGCATGATTCAGCAAGGACTGGGCTGGGGGGTTCTGCCACTCGAAATGCTGAATGAGCAGCCACATTTGCAAGATCAGTTACAGGTTCTCAACCTGCTCGATTTCACCCCAAAGTTTGAATATTTTGTTGATCTGGTCTGGAGCAGAGAAACCCGATTAGGCACAGCTGCTCATTTTTTGATTAATCACTTGCGCAAACAACGTAAAACCGGGCATTAATCACAGAAATTCAACGACAGTCTACTTGGTAAACCGGCCATTTATGATATATAAGAAAGCATAAGCAATAACCATAGAACTAGATCGTAATGACATTAACTGCATTAAACCAATTAAAAAACTTGACGACCATTGTGGCAGACAGCAGTGATTTGAGTGCCATTGAAAAATTTCGTCCGCTTGATGCAACCACCAATCCATCGCTGATTACTGCAGCAGCGAAACAACCTGAAAATCAGGCCTTGATTGAAGCTGCTTTTCAGCAAGCCAAGCAAGAAGGCTATACAGATGACGCCCTGATTGAACGAACCATTGATATTTTGACGGTCAAATTCGGTGTAGAAATCTTAAAACTCATTGAAGGTCGTGTGTCAACGGAAGTCGATGCTTCCCTGTCCTTTAATACTGAAGCTACCATTGCCAAAGCCAAAGAGTTACTGGCACTTTATGCGCAATATGGAATTGATTCAGACCGTATCCTGATTAAGATCGCGTCTACCTGGGAAGGAATTCAAGCAGCAAAAGCACTGGAAGAACAAGGCATTCATACCAATCTGACTTTATTGTTTGGTCAGAATCAGGCCCATGCCTGTGCCGATGCCAAAGTAACATTAATCTCGCCTTTTGTCGGCCGTATTCTGGACTGGTACAAAAAAGCTGAAGGCGTTGAGTCTTACCCGATTGAAAAAGATCCGGGTGTACTTTCGGTTAAGCGTATTTATGAATTTTATAAAGCGCATGGTATTCAGACTGAAATCATGGGTGCCAGCTTCCGCAGTATTGATCAGGTTCTAGGCTTGAGCGGCTGTGACCTGCTTACGGTAGCACCAAACCTGCTGGCCGAACTGGAAAATGATCAGCGTGAAGTGCAGGTGCAACTCTCAGCCGAAGATATCCAAGTTCAAGGTGAACTCAGCCCAATCAGCCATGCCGATTTTGATGCACAATTGAAACAGGATCCGATGGCCAGTGAATTACTGCAAGGTGGGATCGACGGCTTCATTAAAGCACGTGAACAACTGGCTGCTTTATTACGTGAAACTTTCCTGAGTACGACTGAAATTTAAAGAAAATTTAGCAAATTTCTCCAAGCCGATGTTGCTATAATGCCACATCGGCTTTTTTGTTCATGCGAGTTTTTCGTGTTTGGTATCACAGATCTAACGACCTTTATCATTGGAACCACGTTGATTGTGCTACTGCCTGGGCCGAACTCCCTGTATGTCATGTCGATTGCTTCGCGCTTTGGGATTAAGACGGGATATATGGGTGCCTTGGGGGTTTATACCGGTGATCTGATCTTGATTATATGTACAGCACTGGGTGCGGCCTCGCTCCTACATGCCTTTCCGGTACTGTTTATTGCCCTGAAAATTATTGGAGCGATCTATCTCAGTTACCTCGGTCTCAAACTGATCATTGCGGCCTATCAGACTTTCTTTCCGGCAAAATTGGCACAACGCGTCCAGATTAAAAAAACATCTTCTGATACTACTGAATCAATTCAGCCCTTTCGTACAGCGCTCACAATCAGTATTTTAAATCCCAAAGCAATTCTATTTTACCTGTCTTTTTTTGTGCAGTTTGTCGATCCTGTCTATCCTTATCCAGCTCTGACATTCACGCTTCTGGCTGTGATTTTGCAATTGATCAGTATGACCTATCTTTCAATCCTGATTTTTTCTGGTGTAAAACTGGCCTCCTATTTCAACCAGAATTATAAAGTGACCGCCAGCTGTGTCGCGGCGGTTGGGATCCTGTTTTGCGGTTTTGGCCTTAAACTGGCGACTTCAACTTTCTAGCAATGACCGGCTTCAAGCCAGCAGACCTCTGGATAAAATTGTTAAAAATATTGTGTTGATACGTGAAAAGCGTATGATTTAAACGCATTTAAAAATAGTGTCATGGATGATGCCAAAACTTTTACAAGATCTCTCCTTTCCCGCCATCATGGCCGGTTTTATTACCTGCATGATTGGTATCAGTGTTTCTGCCGTACTGGTTATTGAAGCTGCGCAAAGCCTGGGTGCCAATCAGGCACAGATCAGTTCCTGGTTGTGGGCACTGGGTATAGGTATTGGAGTTTCTGGATTTTTGCTTTCCTGGAAATATCGTTATCCGATTTCAACCGCCTGGTCGACTGCCGGTCTGGCACTGGTCATTGCTTCTGCCGGTCACTATAGTCTGGGTGAAGCAATTGGCGCTTTTCTGATTTCTGGCATCCTGATTGCCTGTCTGGGATTTTTTGGAATTTTCGAGCGAATTTTCCAGTTTATTCCACAAAGTTTGACCAGTGCCATGCTGGCAGGTGTTTTATTAAAATTTGGCATCTCGGTCTTTGGCAGTCTGCAACAGTCCTGGGAATTCGTGCTTTGTGTACTGGCGATTTATCTGGTTTCCAAAAAACTGAGTACGCGCTATAGCATCGTGATTACCGTGTTAATGGCTATTGCCCTCTGTCCGTTCTTTATTAATTTTACTATTCCGCAGCTGAACTGGAGTATTGCCCAGCCGGTATGGATTACACCTGAATTTAGCCTGCAAGCTGTTTTAGGACTGGCCTTACCTTTAATGGTGATTAATCTGGCATCGCAATACCTGCCTGGCTTGGCCGTCATCAAAAGTTATGGTTATCCGCCGAAAGTAAATTCTATTCTAGGCTGGACGGGTATTACACAGACGATGCTGGCGCCCTTTGGCTGTTTTAGTGTCAATCTTGCCGCAATCAGTGCGGCGGTCAGCCTGGATGTCCAAGCGCATCCTGATCCGGCCAAACGTTATATTGCCGGTATGAGCTGCGGCCTGTTTTATATCCTGATGGGTTTTTTTGCTGCGACCTTGACCAGTGTACTAATGGCTTTTCCGGGGATTCTGATTACAGTATTGGCAGGCATTGCCCTGTTTGGCACCATTGGCCACAATATCGCGCTGGCTTTTCAGGACAGTCATGACCGTGAAGCAGCACTGATGACATTCCTGTTTAGCGCCTCTAATATCCAGTTTTTTGGTATTGGCTCCGCTTTTTGGGGACTGCTACTTGGTCTGATAGTTTATTTAATGTTTAAGCTTAAACCGCAAGTGGCATAAGCTTATTGTAGAAATGAGGCAGCTACCTTGTCTGCCTTTTTAATGCCCTGCAGTCTGGGAAAACAGGTTAATCACCACCACACCGGAAATGATAAGTGCAATCCCGATAAAAGCGGGCAAATCTAGCGCCTGCTTAAAGATCACATAGCCTGCGATTGCCGTAAGAACGATGCCTACTCCCGCCCAGATTGCATATGCAATGCCTAAGGGGATTACTTTAATCACCTGAGACAGCAAATAAAACGCAATACAGAATAAAACGACTACTGCCAGAGATGGCCATAATCGGGTAAAGCCTTCAGACTTCACCAGAAATGTTGATCCAGTCACTTCGGCAATAATAGCCAATGCCAACAATAAATATGCCCATGACACAGGATTCATTTTTTAAACTCCAAACTATTTTTCAATGATTGCTGTCGGGACGATCTGACACGATCAATCTTGAGAGATTCATTTTGCACAGTTTTCTCTTCACGGGGAAAGCTGATGTAAAAAATCCAGGGTTTTGACAAAAGTTTGCTGACTTTCCTTTTTGCCCATAAAAAACTGATATTCATGAATGAGCCAGGCCTTAGACTCTGGATAAAATATTTCAGTCACAGGAATCTGCTGTTCCTTCAAAGCTTTTACAAATGGTAGCGACTGGGTATCGGTGAGAAAGTCTTTATTGCCGCCACTGATAAAAACCGGTGGATAAGACGGCGTAATGTGTTGAATCGGAGAAATCTGCTTTAAAAATTCAGCATCATGTTTACGTTCACCGGTATAGGCCTGAATCAGGTTAAAGACTCCCCATTCGATAATCTTCATTTCATTCGGTGCAGTATGGGCAAACGCTTCCAGATCATAAATACCACAATGCAGAATCAGACCTTTAAGCTGCTCAGGTTGCAGATGTGGCTGAATACCGGATTGTTTGGCAAATGCAGAATTCGTTAAAAGAGCAGCATAATGGCTGGCGAGATTGGCGCCCGCAGAATCCCCGGCCAGATATAAATTCTGGGTATCGATTTGGTAGCTTGCCGCATAGCGATTTAGAAATTCAAGTGCCTGATTGATCTGGTGTAACTGGCTTGGATAGGTGGCTTGCGGTGCAAACTGATATTGCACGGATACTACGTTATAGCCTTGGGCAGCCAGCAGCTTGAAATAACCTCTGGCATGTTCTTTGGAACCTGAAATCCAGCCTCCACCATGAATCCAGACAATGGTCGTTCGTAGGCCAATACTGGCAATATTCTGCGGTTGATAAAGATCCAGAGATAATTTCTGCTGCGGGGCATAAGCAATATTTTGCTGCACAATCACAGCACCCGGCGCATAGCGATCCATCACTTTTTGCTGCAAGCCTGTGGTCAGATTAAAAGCACTGGCAATCACTTTACTGTTTTGCGCCGTCTGACAGCCAGAGAGGACGACTGAACCTATCAGTAAAAGATAAATAGTAAAAAACCTCAAGACAGTCCCCTATGTATGATCCCGAAACAGGCTACGGCAGTTTAAACCATCCTTATGTAAACGAGGATTATTCATCCTGTTATTTTTGATCATGAAAACAGTAATTCCGAGTTTTTCGCTCTGTTTTTTTGATGATATTTACATGAAAAATATTTGTAATTTAATAAGTTTTTTCAATTTTACCGCTTTTTTGCAATTGCACCTGCTACAGCACTGTGCTATCAATAAACCAAGCCTATAAATCAGACAACTTGCGGAGAAAAGCCATGGCTTATCAACATATTTTAGTCCCAGTGGACGGTTCAGAAATCTCCTTTTCTGCAGTACGACATGCTGCCAAAATTGCCAAGGCATTCGGTAGTCAGCTTTCTCTGATCAGCCTGATTGCAGAAGATCCTTTTACTGAAGCGGATTTCTATTACAGCTCCTCCATCATGAAGGAATATTTTATCGAGGCACATGCCAACGCCAAAAAGGCTTTGAAAGAAGCGACTGCCATCGCAGCCACTGAAGGTATTGAAGCGCAATCCCGCATTGTTACAGGTTTGGTCAATGCAGAACATATTGCTGAAACTGCTGCTGAAGTAAAAGCCGACCTGATTGTCATGGGCTCGCATGGCCGTAAAGGTTTCCAGAAAATGATTCTGGGCAGCTTTGCACAGGATGTTTTAGGTGCCAGTGAAATTCCTGTACTGATCGTGAAAAAATAATCCAGACACTGCGCATCTTCAAGATGCGCAGGACTTGCTGCTTTAGCTCTGAAATTCAGCCACAAAACATGCAGTGAAGATTAACTGACTAAAACCACATTCCCAATTACTGCAATAATAAATATGAGGAATCACCATGAATAACTATGATCATATTCTCGTAGCACTCGATGAGTCCTCGATTTCCTATGCTGCCGCAGATCATGCCCTGGAACTGGCCAAAGTATTTCATAGCCATGTCACTTTACTCAGTGTGATTGCGGTGGATCCCTTTAAGGGCGTAGATTTTTATAAAGTTGCTCCAGCAGTCACAGACTACTTTATGCATGCAGAACAGAATGCACTGGATCGTTTAAATGAACTGAAACTGAACTTTGTTCGTGATGGCGTCCAGGTGACGACAAAAATCCTGCATGGCATGGCACCGTCAGAAGGCATTATGCAGGCTGCAAATGAATCACCGACCGATATGATCATTATGGGTTCACATGGTCGTAAAGGCCTGCAAAAACTCATGCTGGGCAGTGTCGCTCAGAATGTTCTGGCACTTTCCTCTATTCCAGTACTCATTGTCAGACAATAATATGCTTGATCAAAGCCTGCATGATGCAGGCTTTTAACGGAGCTTTTGATTGAGTTCACTTAAGAAAATTTCAGCATCAAGCTGGCTTTGAAATACTTTTTTGTATTCTCCGACCTGCTGAATGGAATGCGGCGTATATTGAATGGAGATTTCAAGTAAGCCATTTTCAGGATTCTTGCTGACATGTACGGCAATAATATGCTGGCTATTTAAATAAAAACCATCTTCAATTTTCACTAACATATCTTGGACAACCTCTAGTAAGCGAATCTGTAGATCCCTTTACCTAGCTTACAGCTTAATAAACAAATACTCTTTTCCGTATAATCATACTGTAACACCCTTTGGTACTTACCTAGGCCTTTAGAGAAATTCAACTGTATTTAAAGCCAGCGTTTGAAATACACAGGAAATAAAAAACCGGATCAGGTCGATCCGGTTTTTTATGAATATTGATGTTATACGCTGAGCATACTATTGAGTGTCTCAGACACATTTTTAGATTTAACCAGTGGCTTTAAGGTTTCAAGCTGTGCTTTTACTTCACTGCGTTGCGGTTCTGCCAAGGTATACCAGCGTGACAATACCTGTAGCAAACGTGAACCTACAATCGGGTTTTTCTCGTCCAGATATTTTGCCAGTCCAATAAAATGCTGCACACCAAAGCTCCAGGTATTGACCGGGTTGGCATTCAGACCACCACTCACTGCACGGATACGGTTAGGCACCGCCAGATCATAATCCGGATGCTGGGTCAGATACGCAATGGTTTCGTCCGTTGCTTTTGGATGCGCTGCCTGAACCATAAACCATTGGTCTAAAGACAAGGCCTCATCTTCAAAGCGGCTATAGAAATCTGCCAAAGCTTCTTCTGCTTGTGGTGCATCATTCCAGACCAAGACTTTCAGCGCACCCAAACGTTCAGACATATTGCCCGTGTGATATTGCTCATAGGCTAAATCAAAGGCAAATGCATCTCCCTGACGGGCAATCATTGTCAGCATGATATTTCTTAAGGCGCGCACACCCATTGCTTGCGAAAACTCAGATTGCAGATCAGGATCCAGATTGAGATAAGTTTCTTTCGCTGTTTCCCCAAAGGCACGTGCCAAGGTATGCAGCAAAGCCTCACGCTTTTCCTGAATCATGGCTGGCTGATAATCCTGATCAATACGGCTACCCAAATAACCTTCCGATGGTACATCAAACAAACGTGATGCCAACAGCGGATCTTTCTCAATCACATCCGGCAAGGTATTGAGCATAGCCTCGATATAAATTTCTGCAGGCTGGTCATCCAGCAAGATACGCTCGAGTAAGGTCTGAGTTGCTTGCCACTGGTTAAAACCATTGGTCTCGTATTGCAACAGGAAAGCCAGTTCTTTTTCTGAATAGTCAAAGTCCAGATTCACCGGTGCAGAGAAATTACGCAGCAAGGATACCACCGGTTTTGCTGTCACACCGCTAAATTCAATCGTGGCTTCATCCTGATCAAACAGATACACGCCATCTTTGACGCCATTTTCAAAGAGTGCCTCAGAGTTCAGCGTTAGCTGCTCACCGCTTTCAGCATCAAACAATGCCAAAGCGACTGGAATGGGTACGGCTTTCAGATTTGGATATTTGGCATGCATTTTCAGGCTTTGCTTAAAGCTGAGGCGATAGATTTGCGTCTCTACATCATATTCAGCTTTTGCTTGAAGTTTGGGTGTACCCGGCTGGTTATACCAGGTCAGGAAGTTAGATAGATCTACACCTGAACCTGCTGTAAGCGCGGCCACCCAGTCTTCAACCGTTACCGCCTGACCATCATGACGGCGGAAATATTCATCGGTTCCTTGACGGAATTTTTCCTTACCGAGCAAGGTCGCCATCATGCGGTTAATTTCAGCCCCTTTTTCATAAACAGTGGCAGTATAGAAGTTGTTAATTTCTACAAAATGATCTGGACGCGGCGGATGTGATAGCGGCCCTGAATCTTCCGGGAACTGATGTGCTTTCAGAACTGCTACATCATCAATACGTTGTACCGCAGCCGACTGTAAATCTTCCGAAAAAGACTGGTCACGGAATACAGTCAGGCCTTCTTTCAAACACAGCTGGAACCAGTCACGACAGGTAATCCGGTTACCGGTCCAGTTATGAAAATATTCATGGGCAATGACTGACTGCACCCGCATGATGGCGGCATCAGTGGTGTACTCTTCATCGGCTAGCACGCATGAAGTATTGAAGATATTCAGACCTTTATTTTCCATGGCACCCATGTTGAATGCACTGGTCGCCACAATCATGTAATTATTCAGATCATAAGGCAGACCATAATGCTCTTCATCCCAGCGCATAGAATGTTTGAGCGCTTCCATGGCGATCTTGCATTTTGGAATATCTTTTTCTTCTGCGTAGATTTCCAGAGCTACATTGCGGCCTTCCGATGTGACATAGGAATCTTTCATCACTGCCAAGTCACCAATGACACAGGCGAACAAATAGCTCGGTTTCTTGGTCGGATCCTGCCACACGGCATAGTGACGATTTTCATCCACTTCACCGGTTTCTAGCAGGTTACCATTTGCGAGCAAGACCGGATATTTCTTGTCTGCCTCTACACGTGTGGTAAAGACCGACAACACATCAGGACGGTCTGGATAGAAAGTAATTTTACGGAACCCTTCTGGTTCATTTTGGGTCACAAACAGATCTGAACTGGCCTGATATAAACCTTCCAGCATAGTATTACTTTCAGGATGGATTTTAACCACAATTTCAAGCGACACTTGATCAGGCGCATTGGCAATGACCAGTTGTTCAGCATCAAGACTGTAGTCAGTTGCATTCAGGGTTTGACCATTTAACCGGATCGATTGCAGTTCCAGATCGCGGCCAAGCAAAACCAGATCGCCAGCAGTCTGACGCTGCATCTCCAGCTTGCTGCTGACCAGACTGTGGTCACTGTAGACTTGAATATTCAGGTCGATGGAATCAACAACAAAGGAAGGTTTTTGATAGTCTTTTAAATAAATGGTTTGATCCGCTTCGATCACCGGGTTTGCCGCAATATTCATGTCCTGTCCTAATCTTTTATCGTGTTCGACATTGTTCATGTCAAAATCATACGCCAAGTTTGAAACGCTGTCTGTGCATTTGTATTGTTAGATCTAATATGGGCATTTCGTGCACCACTTTCAATGCATTCTGCCTAATTGAGCAGCACCCGGCTCTACATAAGAAATATCTATGCCATAAAAATAGTCAGGATCATAATTTCTTACATTTTAATAAATTACTGATTTAAAAATATATAATTTTATTTGCAGAGTACCGCATAAATTCTGATTAAAAAATGAGCACACTTCTTGCTACAGTTAAACTGTGTTTTTCCACACTTCCAATGAAAGAATAATGATAACGATGATGAGGTGAGCCATGTATTTAAAACAGCATGTTGTACGGATCGAAAATATCAAAACTTTGCAGACCCTGGATCAGGCCAATATTGACCATAAAGTGATTGCACTGTTGATGAGCTGTGAAGGAATTCCACTTCAGGCCCATGAAGTAACTGCCATTCTCAACAGCTACGATGCACTCGGTGCCAAAAAAGTGCCCTCTAAAAAGGTTCAGGCCTTAATTCATGCTAAACATCGCGGCGAGGAGGACGACACATTACCCTGCCCGGTTTAAAAAGCATCATTTCATGTTTTAAAATCAGAGCTACTTCGGTAGCTCTTCTTCTGTTTGGGTGACTATTTTTGATTTAGAAAAATTGCACCAGTCCACTACGTTTGCATCTCATCAGCCGTGTATAATCAAATGCCCGTCCATTCTAGAGTTGCCCGCGACCATGGTATTCAGTGTTCTGCAAAAACAGCTTGATGAAAGTACCCACTGCCCGCTGTGTAAGGCATCGATGTATTGGATTGAGGCAGAGCAATATGATCAGGAACTGAGCTATCATGAATGCAGCCATTGCCAGCATCAGCTTTATTCTGATCAAAAACACAATTGTTATTGTGAACGATGTCTGGCGCAGCGTAAACGCATGCTCAAGGAAGTCCGTTTACAGGAAAATCGTCAATATCATAAAAAACAGGATCGACCGGTTCTTGAGCTAAATCAGCTCAGTTTTATTAATAAACTGTTTTTACTCGCGATTCTGGATGAGCAGGTTCAGGAATATAGCCAGCACCGCGAATATATTGACTGGCATCAAATTCGATATTACTCCATCAGTCCCAACTATCTGTTCCAACATGGTCTGGTGAAAAGCCTGATCAGGGATCAGGTTCTGATTCCCAAAGATCTCCAGCAGGAAAATCAGCATTATTATATTAATGTCCGACTGGATGGCTATTCTGAACCGACCCTGTTCAGCATTACCCAGCAGCTGCGCAATTGGTTTTATCAAAACCTGAGTCAGGGTGTGCCCTTTAAAAGTGCAGATGAAGTCAAAGATGCACTCTATTGCCTGCTGTATGAAGAAATCATTCAGTTTGCCCAATTCTATTGCCGTAGCTGGAATGTGCAGATTGCCGGAAATCAGGGCTTTCAGACTTTTTGCTATCGTCTTTTGGATGTACTGGCTGTGGGCCAGATTTATTATCTGGTACAAACGGGACTTGAATATCTGTACAAACAAAAAGCCCTTAAGCCACGCAATGAAAACTTTATTAATACCAATCTGCTGAAAAAAACCTTGCAGCAGTATCGCGAACGTTCAGTGACAGAAAAATGGGAAACCTCTACCCTGCCACGTCCATCGCAACTGGCATTCAGCAAGATGAGCGAAATCCTGTTTTATCGTTTTCTGGGCTATGATGAAAATATCTTCTTCCAGCCAGTGTGGCGTTCGTGGCACAAGATCGAACCCCGCCTGAAATTTTATTCCCAGAAACGTTGTATGCACTGCGGCTCACAGGAACTGTCGGTAGATTATGATGCCAGTGACTATGTCAGCCTGTTCTGTCGTAGCTGCAAGCATCAAGACCATTATTTTACCCGCTGACCGAATAGACAACTTATCTTCCACTTTTATAAATGATCATTATGACGACTTCTACGCAAGCACTACAGCAAACGCTTCTAGATCAGATCTGTGAGGCCTGGTTAAAGCTACAGCAACAGCAGCCCTTGGTACATATCATGACCAATACCGTGGCCAGCAATTATGTCGCCAATGTTGTACTGGCTGCACATGCGTCTCCGGCCATGATCGACAATCCGTTTGAAGCTGAAAGTTTTGCCAAGATTGCAGCAGCAATCAGTCTGAATCTGGGTACACCGACGACAGAGCAGGTTCAGGCGATGCAGATTGCTGCGAAAACTGCACATCAATTGCAAAAACCGTGGGTGCTTGATCCGGTCGGTTATGGAACAGTTCTGCACTGGCGTTCTGGCATCGTAGATCAGTTGATGCATTCCCAACCTACGATTTTACGAGGCAATGCTTCTGAAATTGGCGCTTTGGCCGGTAAGCAGATTGAGTCCAAGGGTGTAGACAGCACGGTAGACAGCGCAGATGTTTATTTACAGGCGCAAACTTTGCTGGATGATTGTGAATGTATCGCGATCTCCGGTGAATCCGATTACATTATTTCTAGAGACTATCCTGTGATACAGGTGTCAGGTGGTTCTGCTTTACAGCCCCGAATCACGGCAATGGGATGTGCACTCGGTGCACTGATTGCTGCCTATAGTGCGGTGACCTCTCCAACCCTCGCTGCATTAACGGCACATGTACATTTTGCCATTGCCGGACAATTGGCATTCGAACGCGCACAACAGTTAGGCAGTTTTAATGTCGCCTTTCTAGATGAAATCCATCAGCTTAATACTGAAACAATCCGACAATATGCCAGCTTCAAAATTCTGCCGGAATTCATTTAGTTTATTGGCTGCTTTACGGGGTGTTTAGGCTTAAATAGGTGAACGCCCCTATTTAGATTGATCCTGCTCATTTGCTCTATTGATCTCCTTAGAAATGTTCTGTCTAGCTCTTTCGGAGATCATTTTTGAGTAATTCTATTCCGGATTGAGCAGGCTTCATACAACTTATCTAATGATTTTCATACAAACGGTTTCCATTTTACTTAAGATCTGTTTGCATCATGCAAATCTAGTTCATGTGAATTGTAGTTCAATTTTTTGTCGGTATTTAAACATGACCTTTAAGTTTTGATTAACAGGTTACATGAATCAATATTTGAAGCCTGATCATGCTTACTTTTGATTGCTGATTTGACTTTTTCGGTTTCAAAATCTCAGCACAATACCCGGATATTCAGCTCAATCGGGAACATGACTAATAGTATGAATAGACTGATAAAAATCCGTTCAAACAATGAGCTAACTTTCATTTCAATGAATCAGCTTTATAAATATGCATTAAAAAAGCCAGCTGTCACCAAAGCAACTGACTTTTAAGATTTGAACAAACAAAGTGTTTAAAACACCTGTTTAACCTGCGTAATGAATGCTGACCGACTTGATACGATTGCTTTCAATTTCAGTGACTTTGAACTGAACACCTTGATAATTTAACTCGGTACCCACTTCAACCGTACTGTTGGTTTTATCCAGAATCAAACCCGCCACACTGATATAACCAGCATCTTCATCAATCAGATCAATCATGCCAAGTTCCAGCTCAAGCTGATACAAGTCTAACATGCCCGATGCGATCCAGTGCGTATCATCCACTTTCACCAGATCCAGCTGTTCGTCTGCATCCGGGAATTCACCAGCAATTGCTTCAAATACATCCAGCGGTGAAATCAGACCCTGTACATTACCAAACTCGTCACTCACCAAGACCAAAGAACCTTTAGAAGTACGCAAGGTATTAATCGCGTCAATAACTTTCATCTTTTCAAAGATATAAATTGGGCGATGACGTTTAATCAGTGCTTTTAATTCTTCCGGCTCTTCCAGTACATCCAATAATTCTTTGGCACGTACTACGCTAATCACCTTATCTAGGCTACCGCGACATACCGGGAACAGACTGTGTGGAACAGACAGAATTTTTTCACGGATCTGTTCTGGGTTATCTTCTAGATCAACCCATGAAATCTGACCGCGCGGCGTCATGATCGAAGCAACTGAACGCTCTGCAAGGGTAAGCACCCCACCAATCATATAGCGTTCTTCATCTGCAAAGGTTTCTTGTGCCTCATTATTTTGACTGTCGGTCGTCTCTAGCTTGCCACCCATTAACTTCAGGATTGAGTCAGCCGTACGATGACGCAAAGGAATCTTAGATTCATGTTTAGCAGCATTACGCTGACCGAACTGGTTGAATGCTTCGATTATGATCGCAACACCAATACCTGAATAGATATAGCCTTTAGGAATATGGAAACCAAAACCTTCTGCAATCAGACTGATACCAATTAAAAGCAGGAAGCTTAAACACAGAATCACCACGGTTGGATGGCGGTTCACAAAGTTAGTCAATGGTTTCGATGCCAGTAGCATCACGCCCATTGCAACAATCATGGCAGCCATCATGACATAAATGTTGTCGACCATACCAATGGCGGTAATTACTGAATCTAAAGAGAAAACAGCATCTAAAACAACAATCTGTGCAACAACAGCAGTGAAACTTGCATATACCACATTGGTAGACACTGTGACTTCAGGTTTACCTTCAATCTTTTCATGCAGCTCAGTAACGGCCTTATACACCAGGAACAAGCCACCAAATAACAAGATCAGGTCCCGACCAGAGAAGGTCCAGTTAAACACAGTAATCAATGGTTGTGTCAAAGTGACCAACCAGGCAATGGCAAATAACAGGCCTAGACGCATGAATAATGCGAGAGACAAACCAATAACACGTGCTTTATCGCGTTGTTCAGGAGGAAGTTTTTCAGCCAGAATGGCAATGAAGACTAGGTTATCAATACCTAAAACAATTTCAAGAATAATAAGAGTAATTAAACCTACCCAGATTCCGGGATCTAATAAAAATTCCATTAGAGAATGACCCCGTTCGAGTAAGCTAGAAATAGAGATGGAAGATCAACGCACGGCGAGGGATCCATTAAAATTTAACCTATGCAACTTAAGACTATTCCATTATGCATAAACTGAGTATTTTGTAATGTATTAATTTACAAAAAAATTACATGATCATGATTTTATTGAGACTTTTATGATCAACTGATTGATGCTGAAACTGATTAATTTTAATTTTTTCTACATCATTTATTCGAATTGAATTAAAAATAAACAGAATTTAGTTTGATTAGACCATTACTTTTAAGGTCACTTAAAGATTAGAGCATAAACTATTTTTTTATTAAAAGAACAATCACTTAAAAATATAGCTGTAAATAATCATTTACTATATTGACTAAAACCACTCAATCACCCTATATTTCTTAAATCGATTAATTTATTGAAATACAATTATTTGCATTAAAACCTATTGAGACAGGCTGCTTAAGAACAATAAAAAGTCTTGGAAAACATTTCTACTCACGAAATACATAATGAGGAATTAAATTTATACAAAATATTATCGCCTTTCATCCGATTTTAAAGAACAGTCTCCGCGCCAGATAAGGCTCACATGCAGAACTGATCAACTCCTTGGGATGTTAAGCAAAACTAAAAGTGTTAGCGCTTTAACATTTTTAAAATAAAGGTTGAAATATGCATAAACTTTTTCATAAAATGAAAGGGCCCTAGAAAAATAAATACAAGGAACATTTCATGACTAAGAAATATGCAAAATTTTTGCCGTGTACGGAAGAATTTAATTTAGAAAACTTTCCATATTATTGGGTAACTCAGGTTCATGCTCAATACGTCGTTAATGTCGATCATGCACTAAAAAAGTATGGTGTTGACAATTCCCGCCGCCGCATCCTTCTTGCACTAAAAGCCAAACCGCATGCCAGTGTTTCTGATTTGTCAGAGATGGTTGTTTCTAAAATGTCGACCACGACTAAAATTGTCTACCGCTTAAAAGACGAAGGTCTGGTTGAAACCTATTCATGTGAGGATGACGCACGGATTACCCGAGTATTTTTGACCGACAAAGGCATGCAAATGACGCATAAGATCAATGATCTGACAAATGTGGTACTGGAACAGTCATTTGAAGGCCTGACGCCTTTGCAAATTGAAAAAACCATGGAAAGTTTACGTCATATTTTCAAAAATTTAGCTCGTTAAGAGACCTACTTTTTATTTTAAATAGACGCTGGCGAATTGGCGCATACTTTACAATAATAAATAATTCGCCAGAGCTTTCTAAAAATCAAAAAAGTTCAGTTGTGGACTGACTTTTTTGATTTTTTCTTTTGGTACATGTGAACATTCAAACTCTTCTACCGGAAAGCCCTCTACAAAGCTACGAATATCCGGATGCCTTAGCGTTAGCCATTCTTGCAGTCGCTGCTGTGGAATCACAATAACCGAGCGTTTGATATTACCCGGCTCATGAAACTCCTTCATCATGGGATGGTCAATTGCATCCATGGTAATCATACTGGCAGAGCGTACAATTTCACCTTGTACCCGAGCAATCTCATACACAGCTGCAATAAAAGTCGCCTGACCATCTTTAGGTCTTACACCCCAACGCTGCGGTTTATTGTCAAAATATTTGGACTCATAAAATTCTGATACCGGAATAACGCCAAAATGACATCTAGCAGTGGCCTCAGCAAAGGTGGGCTTTTGCAATAAAGTTTCATTTCTGGCGTTATAAGTCTTGGTGCCTATAGTTTTGTCTTCTGCCCATTTCGGAATAAGTCCAAAATTCACGGAACGCCATTCCAGTCCTTGAGCTGAATGAAATAAAAGCGGCGTAGCATAATTGGGATAGACCTCCTCTGGATATTCAAAAGGAATTTCTGGCAATCCCAGATTATGCAACTGTTCTAAGGTTAAAGGCTTAAAGTTGGCGCACATGGCTTATATATAAATCATTCGACCATAAGATTATAGCGTGATGCCAAGTCGAAGCCTGTCGTATTTCTATAGTTTTAGGCGCGTTGACTGTTATGAATTCGGTACAGTCAACCAATGTGTCCGGGTAAACTCCTCAAAAATCCAGCGACCATTAAAACGACCCAATCCTGAATTTTTCTCGCCGCCAAAGGGTGCGTTTGATTGGTCTGCAACACTAATGCCATTAATATGTGTCATACCAATATCCAGTTGTTCCGCAAACGCGCTGCCTCGCTCGATGTTTGAGGTACATACTGCACTGGACAAACCGAACTCGGTCGCATTGGCCAGATTTAAAGCATGTGCTTCATCCCGGGCTTTTAAAATAGGTAAAATCGGCCCAAAGCTTTCTTGCTGCGCTAAATCGGAATCTCCCGCGACATCAATAAAAATATGTGGATAAACCAGATTTCCTTCAATTCCCCCCTCATACACCAGTTGTGCGCCCTGCTCGCTGCCTGTTTGAATGATCTGTTGATGCTTTTTAACCTGACTCTGGTTAATGATCGGACCAATCACGGTATCTTCCAGATTTGGATCACCCACCGGAATCATTTTGATCCGATCCAGAAGCTTATCTACATAAGCATCATGAATAGAGGCATCGACAATGACCCGATTGGTACTCATGCAAATTTGTCCCTGATGCATAAAACGCCCCATCAGCGTCAGTTCAACTGCTAGATCAAGATTGGCATCATCCAGAATGACCAAAGGTGCATTGCCACCCAGTTCAAGTGCCAAACGCTTGATTCGGGAACTGGCCAAGGCTTTGCTACCGACACTTTTCCCCACTTCAGTCGAACCGGTAAATGAAATCATTTTCGGCACCGAATGCTCAACAAAATAATCCCCGATTTCACTACCAGCACCGGCAACAATATTCAGTGCACCTACAGGCAAACCTGCCTCTTCAAATAATTTACCAATTAAGGTGCCGCCAGTCACTGGTGTATCACTGGCTGGCTTCAGCACAACGGTATTACCACAGGCAATTGCAGTTGCCACTGAACGTAAGGATAAATGAAATGGAAAGTTCCATGGACTAATGACAGCAATCACGCCTAAGGGCTTGCGCAAAACCATACTTTTACGTGCCGGATCCTTACTTTCCAGCTGTTCTGTTTGGATCCAGTCTGGAAAAGCCAGACTTTCCTGAATGATGCCCAGAGCAGCATCCACCTCAACGCCGGCTTTAATGCGCGTACTGCCTGATTCAATAATGAGCCAGTCAATGATTTCGTCCCGACGCTGCTGAATGATCGCGATTAAATTTTGCAGCACTGTTTTACGTACTTCAATGGATTTCAAGCCCCCTTGCTGGAAAGCCTGCTCTGCTGCGGTATAAGCACTGTCGACATCGACAGAACTGGCAGCTGCCATGCTAAAAATTTCGCTCTGGGTATAGGGGTTGATATTTTTTATTGTTCTGGTTGAAGTACCGCCTTGCCACTTACCATGAATAAACTGCTGGTCTAAATTTTGATATACTGTTGTCATTTTATTGTTTCCTCACATGCTTTGCCCCACTTTAAGAGTTCGGCTGGAAAATTTCTAGTCAGAACGACAGCGGCTTACCATTAGACAATAAAAAAGCCTCCGAAGAGGCTTTTTTAAGCTAGACAGGATTAGTCACCTGTATAACCTTTTAACTTTAAACGCGCTGCGTGCAGAAGTGGCTCGGTATAACCTGATGGCTGCTCACCACCTTTGAAGATTAGGTCAGATGCTGCCTGGAATGCAATATTGTTGGCAAAGTCAGCAGACATTGGCGTATACAATGGATCATTAGCATTTTGCTCATCCACAATTTTCGCCATACGTTGCATGACTTCTTCTACCTGTTCACGACTTACGATACCGTGACGCAACCAGTTCGCAACATGTTGTGAAGAAATACGTAAAGTCGCACGGTCTTCCATTAAACCGACATCATTGATGTCTGGAACTTTAGAACAACCTACACCCAAATCTACCCAGCGAACCACATAACCTAAAATACCTTGACAGTTATTTTCGAGTTCTTTGGTTTTTTCTTCTTCAGACCAGTTAGTGTCTTTCGCCAATGGTGGTGTCAACAAATCATCTAGAGATAAAGGCTGAGTCGACAATAATTCTTGCTGACGGTCTGCAACATTAATCTGGTGATAGTGAATCGCGTGAATCACCGCACCTGTAGGTGATGGAACCCATGCACAGCTCGCACCCGCTTCAGGATGTTCAGTTTTGGTTTTGTACATGTCAAGCAGCATGTCTGGCTTTGGCCACATGCCTTTACCGATTTGTGCTTTACCACGTAAACCTGCTTGCAGACCAATCATCACGTTACGGTTTTCATAAGCCGGGAACCAGATTTGGCCTTTTACTTCGCCTTTACGAACGAATGGACCAGCTTCCATAAAGGTATGGATTTCATCGCCGGTACGGTCCATGAAACCTGTATTGATGAAGATCGTACGATCTTTGGCTTGTGCAATACAGTTCTTCAAGTTCACAGAAGTACGGCGTTCTTCATCCATAATCCCGATTTTTAAAGTTTTTGCAGGTAAGCCAAGTGCCTGTTCTGCACGTTCAAACAATTCAACGGCAAATGCCACTTCTTCAGGACCATGCATTTTCGGCTTAACGATATACATTGAACCTTGACGCGAGTTCTTGATCGTGTTTTCACCTTTGATGTCTGCAAAAGACAACAATGGCGTAACCAATGCATCCATGATGCCTTCATAGATTTCTGCGCCATCTACCAGAATCGCAGGGTTTGTCATTAAATGACCAACATTACGCAGCAACATCAATGAACGGCCGTGAACTTTAGTTTCACCACCTTCTACATTTTTGAAAGTACGGTCTTCATTCAGTTTACGGGTAACAGTTTTACCGTTTTTCTCAATAGACTCTTCTAAAGTACCTTTCATCAGGCCTAACCAGTTACGGTAGCCTTCTACTTTCTCTTCAGCATCAACAGCTGCAATCGAGTCTTCCAAGTCCTGAATGGTCGTAACCGCAGCTTCAAGAACTACATCTTTTACACCAGCGGCATCAGTTTGGCCAATCGGGCTGCTGGCATCAATTTGCACAATAGCGTGCAGACCATTATTTTTAAATACGATTTCAGTCGGTGCTGAAGCTTCGCCATTGTAGCCAACGAATTTAGCTGCATCTGCCACAGTTGTTTTTGAACCGTCTTTTAGGGTAACAACCAGTGCATTAGCTTCAACTGCGTATTGAGTTGCATCTGCATGCGAACCTTGTGCCAATGGGAAAGTTTCGTCGAGGAAATTCTTTGCAAATGCGACAACTTTTTCACCACGTTTCGGGTTATAGCCTTTGCCTTTTTCCGCGCCATCTTCTTCAGAGATGACATCGAAGCCATAAAGTGCATCGTACAAAGAACCCCAACGTGCGTTTGCAGCGTTCAAGCAGTAACGTGCATTACGTACTGGTACCACCAACTGTGGACCTGCCAGTATTGCAATTTCTTCATCTACATTTTCAGTGCTGATTTGAAAATCTTCTACTTCTGGTAACAAGTAGCCAATTTCAGTCAAGAAAGCTTTGTAAGCTTGTAATTCAAATGTGTTATTGCGGTGCCATTCATCAATTTTCGCCTGAATGTCATCACGCTTAGCCAAAAGTGCTTTATTTTTAGGGCTAAGATCAACAACGACTTGTTCAAAGTTTTTCCAGTATGTTTCGCTGTCTAAACCAGAACCTGGTAGTGCTTCATTTTCGATGAAATCGTAAAGTTCTTTAGCAATCGCTAACTTGCCTTTTTGAATACGTGCAGTCATTGTCTTTCCTGATATTGCTACTTTTTATACAAGAGATTCTAGTATACCGATTAAAATCTAGCTGAATAGTATTATCACATTGCTAAATACTGAGCATTTTTTCTAATATGAATACCCTCATAAACATATTTGATCTTTCTCAGTTACAAATAGATATCATTCTGCTAAATACCCTAATGACAGTGTATAAAGTTTTCGAAATGTAGAAATTAGACTTAAGTTCAGATTTTCGAGTAAAAATTATGCATTCTAGTTATACACGATCACATTTAGACCAAGATTAAGCCATGTTTAATCAGGCTTGTCGATAATTTAAGTCCCTATTTTTATAAAAAAAGCGCTGGTAAATGACCAGCGCTTTTATTCTTAGTCTCCTTTCACGGAGGCGATTTTCTCAATCTGGCGATGTTCAGAATTCAGGTATTCATCCGACTGCATTTCCAGCAAACGGGAACGGGTCCGTTCAATTTCAAAGGCCAGTTTTTCACCCTGGTAAATATCCACGATATTATCTTCTGAGGTTAAGAGTAACTTGACGCCACGGTCATAAAATTCATCTACCAGATAAATAAAACGGCGCGTTCCATCATTCAGGAAATCGGTCAGGTGTGGCACATTACTCACCAAAACCGTATTATAAATATTGGCGATTTCAATAAAATCAGCCGGACTGCGTGGCTTTAAACACAGTTCAGAAAATTCACACCACAATACATCTTCAGTATGTGACACGGTTTCAACAATACGGTTGTTGATAATAATCGGCTCTTCAGAACAGGTCTGAGTCTGGGTCAAAGCGCTAAAACGTTGAGCAATCCAGTTTTTATGATCATGCGTTAACGGGAATTTAAACAATTGTGCCTGTTTTAGAACCCGTAGACGGTAATCGACTCCGGCATCAACATTTAAGACCACACAGTTTTTCTTGACCAGTTCGATGGTAGGCATAAAACGGTCACGGTGAATGCCGTTCTTATATAAACCGTCCGGTGCGATATTCGAAGTAGCGACCAAGGTGATACCACGTTCAAACAGCTTCTGGAACAGATCGCTCAGGATCATTGCATCCGTCACGTTAGACACAAAAAATTCATCAAAACAGATGATGACCGCTTCTTTATAAATTCGATCCGCCACGATATCTAGCGGATTACGCTGTCCGGATAATTTGTTTAACTCACGATGCACATGCTGCATAAAATGGTGAAAATGCATCCGGGTTTTACGGCGAAACGGAATCGAATCGTAAAACTGATCCATTAACCAAGTTTTTCCACGCCCCACACCACCCCACATGTACACCCCTTTCGGAGATGTCTGACGGCGAAAGCGGCGAAATGCTTTTTTCGATGCCTTAAAACGCTGAATCAATTCCAGCCAGACACGATTCAGTTCATGTACTGCCATTGCCTGTGCTTCATCAGGCATAAACTGTCCCGAAGAGATCGCTTGTGCATAACGTTCTGCAGGAGAAATCGGACTAAAAGCGGTGCTGTGCTGTGAATTAAAATCGGACATAGAATTTCGTACTATTTGGGATCAATTTAATTATAGCGGAGTTTAATCAACACGCTATAACACTTTGGCATAAACTAACTTAGGCTATTTTATATATTGCCGAGGACTTTGCCCAAACCAGCGTTTAAAGGCATGGTTAAAAGCGGCCGGCTCGGAATAGCCTAATAATTCTGCAATCATTTCAATCGAATACTGTTTATATTCAATCAGTCGCAAAGCCTTATCTTTAATAATTTCTTCGCGAATCTGCTTATAACTGGTATCACACTGCTGTAACTGATGCCGCAAGGTTCGTTCCGGAATATTCAACGCCTGTGCCGTTTCAGCCATGCTCGGCATCAGGCCGCTTTGGATTTCCAGATAATCCTGCACACGCTGCACCACAGTCGGCGTCTGCTCATCCTGTTGCAAACGCTCCAGTTCAGCCAGACACTTGGCTTCATAGACAGCAAAAGTGACCGCATCTGCAGAAGGAATTTTAATATCCAACACTGCTTCATCAAACCAGAATGCTGCCCGAGATGCATCAAACTGTACCTGTGTTCCATAATAATCATGATAGACCTTTAAGGTATTCAGATCTTCTGGATAGGCAAATGGCAACTCGATCCGCAAATCAGGTTTGGATAAGCCCATCAATTTGTAGATTTCCCGGATAAACTTAAACGTTCCGGAAATCTCTGCCTGTGCCAGCAACATTCTCAAATGATCATCCTGCTGCTTGGCTCGATAACATAGCGCGCTATGATGCTCGCTTTGCTGCAAGGCCAACTGACCGGTCAAATGCGTCAACTGCTGAAAACGGATCACCTGATTCAATGCATCACGTACCGTAGGACTGGTCACCAGCAACATGAGTAAGGGACCATAACCTGCCAAAGCATAATGCTGGCCAATCAATAATCCCTGTTCAGGTTGGATTTCCTGTCCCACCACCTTAAGCACATCATGTTCCAGACTCGGATGGATCACCGAGCTTGGATCAAAGGCATCTACACGCAGCCCAATGTTTTGCAGTTTCTGATCGACCTGCATGCCAGCCTTGCGCATTCCTTGAATCAAATACATCAGACTGAGAACATAACGTTTCATAACCATACAAATACAATGTGATTATTCTAGTTGTACTATAAAAATAATGTGTCGGCTATTGCCGTTTAGATCAATTTTCTATCTAATCATCAAGGAGCGAATTACGATAAATATCCAACATTAAAATAAGTAAGGAATGTACTGATGCTAGATTATGCCACCGCTACACGTTCCCATCCCCATACTAAAGTTGCCATTATTGGAGCTGGTTTCGGAGGGATTGCCATGGCAATACGTTTACAACAGCATGGTATTTATGATTTTATTATTCTTGAAAAAGGTAGCGATTTTGGCGGAACCTGGCGGGACAATCAGTACCCTGGAGCAGCCTGTGATGTGCAATCACATTTATATTCCTTGTCATTTGTACCGAAAAGCAATTGGTCCAAACGTTATGCGGAAGCACCCGAGATATTTTCTTACATTCAGGATCTGGTGACCGATTATAACCTGCGTGCTTTTTGCCGTTTAAATACCGAAGTAATGGCAGCACATTACCAGGCAGAACGCTGTCTATGGCAATTACAGCTACAGGATCAAAGTATCCTTGAAGCCCAGTTTGTTATATTCGCTTCCGGACCTTTACATATTCCGCAAATCCCAGATATTCTCGGTATTGAGAAATTCCAAGGCAAAGTCTTTCATTCTGCGCAATGGGATCACGCTTATGATCTGACTGACAAAAATGTCGCATCGATTGGGACGGGTGGCAGTGCCATTCAATATATTCCGGAAATTGCCCCACAATGTAAACATCTGTATGTCATGCAACGTACTGCGGCCTGGGTCATTCCTCGTGATGAACGTACCTACCCCGACCTTGAGAAGAAACTCTTCAAAAAATATGACTGGTTTAGAAAGCTACACCGTGCCCGCCTGTATTGGTCAAATGAATCGCGTGTCGTACCGATTGTCAAACCGGGCATTATGAAATTCACCCAAAAACTGGCAGAACTATTCATTAAATATGAGGTCAAAAACCCTGAATTGGCCAAAAAACTAACTCCCGATTACATCATGGGCTGCAAACGTATTCTGGTTTCAAATAAATACTTCCCGACGTTTAACCGCCATAATGTGGAACTGGTGACCGAGAAGATTCAGGAACTGACTGAACACAGTATCATTACACAAGATGGAAAAGAGCGGCCGATTGACTGTTTGATTTATGGCACCGGATTCATTACCGATCCACGTATCTATATGAAGAATTTTCAATGTACCGGGCTTGATGGCGTAGAACTGAATGAAATGTGGAAACAAGGTGCTGAAAGCTATTATGGAATTTGCGTGAAAGACTTTCCAAACCTGTTTCAGTTACTGGGGCCAAATACCCTATTGGCACACAACTCTGTCATTTTTATGATTGAGGCACAAGTTGAATATATTTTGCAATTGATGCAACTGGTCGATCAATCCCAAAGCGATGCCATTATGGTTAAAGACCAGGCACAAGATACATTTAATCAGCAGGTGCAACATATGTTTGAAAAGACCGTGTGGCAATCTGGCTGTGTCAACTGGTATCAGCAGGAAGGTGGCAAGAACTTTGCCTTATGGCCAACTTATACCTGGAAATACTGGCTCAAAACCAAAAAGCCAAATGCCAAATGCCAAATGCCAAATGCCAAATGCCAAATGCCAAATGCCAAATGCCAAATGCCAAATGCCACAGATTATCGATTATTGAATAAAGTCGCCTAAAAGCTTTTACCATCTGACATCAAGCGGTGGCATAATTTATAGGTAATTTTTTCAATCCATTAAATTTATGCAATCGCTTTGGCTTATCTTTCAGCTTCTATTCTGTCTAGCACTCGGTTTTGCCATGGCAAAACAAATTCCGCTTTCGATTATTAAAATCTGTTTCAAGCTATTGCCCTATTTTAGCTATGTTTTATTGATTGCAATTGCCTTTGAATTTTCACAATTGGTAGATGAATTGCAGCATCCTCTCCAGATTTTGAGTACGTCGATCAGCATTGCCTTTCTGACCTCGCTCGGTGCTTTTGCATTTTGCTATCTACTATTTAAATGGGCAGGTTATCCTCCTAGTTCCGGTCGGGTATCCGTCGACCTGGTGCTTAAATCCCTACTGAACATGAGCTATGCCTTTTTGGCTCTCGCAGGCGGATATTGTTTACATACGGGCTTGAATCTATTTGATCTATCCTTGCAAATCAGCACCTGGCATTTGTTGCTGGTATTTATGTTCATGATTGGCCTGGATCTGGCTTATTCACCTTTAGATCGTTCCTGGTTAAATTTTAAAATTCTCTTAGTTCCGATTGGTTGTATTTTTGGTTCATTATTTGCAGTCATGCTTTATTCATTCTGGAATACAGACATCAGTCTAAAAGATTTGATCATGCTGTCACAAGGCTATGGATTTTACTCAATGTCAGGTGTTGTCGTAACAGAACTCAGAAATGCAGAACTCGGCAGTATCGCGCTAATGAATGACCTGTTTAGAGAAATTTTTGCCATCTTACTCATGTATTGTATGGGCTGGAGATACCCAAGATCCGCCATTTCCGCAGCGGGTGCAACTGCGATGGATGTGACTCTACCGATGGTTAAACAGGCCTGTGGGCATGATTTTATTCCACATGCCATGGTCAGTGGTTTTATTTTGTCACTGTTAGCACCAGTCATGGTGAGTGTACTGGCAGCGATTTAATTACTTTATCACTTTCTCAATCTCACTAAATTCCTCTTTTATAAAGAGGAACTCTCCTCCCTGATTCAGTTTAAAAGCAGAATTTTAAAACGAAGCACAAGCAAGTAGGCCGAGAGGGCTGACTAAAAACTTAAATCAATATCACTTAAGGCATCGCCTACTGTTTCAATAACATCCGAAGCAAGACTGATGGCATCAGATGCCAAACTGACCACATCGATCCCCGCTGTCCGATCTGCTGAGCTTGCCTGCTGTTGTTGCTATTCTTGTTGCTTAAGCTGTTCTGCCTGTTGAATATTTTGAATCACGTCATTCTGTACTTTTTCTAATTGTGGTTCAGATGAAGTCATCATTTTTCCTTTTTATTTTATAACCATTTTTTCAATATATAAAAAAAGCCTTTCGACTGAAAGGCTTTTTGTCATTCAAACCGTATTAAAGCGTTGCCAAAATATCTTTCAAAGTCTGACGCATATTTTTAGACTGGGTAATCGGGCGACCAATTACCAGATGTGTTGAGCCATCTAGCATTGCCTGTTTCGGTGTCACAATACGTTTCTGGTCATCTGCATTCGACCCTTCTGGACGAATGCCGGGTGTCACTAATGCAAAGTCTTTTCCAATCGTTTCACGTAACATTTTCGCTTCTTGAGCTGAGCAAACCACCCCATCTAGACCACTGTCTTTTGTCAGTTGTGCCAGACGTTTTACATGCTCATTTGGCTCAATATCCAGACCAATATCTTTCAAGTCTTCACGGCCCATTGACGTCAATACAGTCACTGCAATCAACTGAGTTTTATAATTACCCGCTTGCAAACGCTCTACACAGGTTTCCATCATCTTGCGGCCACCTGAGGCATGCACATTGACCATCCACACACCCAAATCTGCTGCCGCGCATACTGCCTGTGCTGTTGTATTTGGAATATCATGAAATTTCAGATCCAGAAATACATCAAAGCCTTTATCTTGAAGTGCTTTGACAATAATTGGACCTTCATGGGTAAATAACTCTTTACCAACTTTAAGTCGACACAAGGCAGGATCTAACTGTTCTGCAATGGCTAAGGCATCAAATTGGCTTTTGGCATCTAGTGCGACGATGATACTCAAGAGATTACCCCTTCATATAGGCAAAAAATAAGCCCATTATAATGGGCTTTGATTTTCATTGGTAATATCTAATACAGTTTTTTCATGCCGGGTATGGGCTGCTGCTTCAGCGGCCATTAACTTGGCTGTATTCAACTGTTCCTTACGTAGATGTTCAATGTCTTTACGCAGTCGTTTAATTTCCCAATTCGTCTGAAAAACCCGGAAGATCTGAACGCCCAATAACAGGCCCAAAACGACACCTAAAGATAACGTGAGGAGAAGTAATAATCCCAGGCGCATTGCGGGAACTTGAGTAAATAACAAGTCCACTGACAATTCAGTACCGTTTTGCAAAACTAAAGCTAATGAATAACCAAACAGTACCAATAAAAGAATGACCAGAACATAACGCATGAACACCCCGCAAAATATTTACAATTATTTTTGTGCAGACTCGTTCACAGCGTCACGAAGTGCCTTGCCTGGTTTAAAGTGCGGAACTGCTTTTGCAGCCACTTCTACTGATTTACCAGTTTTAGGGTTACGACCTACGCGCGGTTCACGGTGATGCAATGCAAAACTACCAAATCCACGAATCTCGATACGATTGTCAGTTGATAATGCTTCTATCATTTGATCAATCATAATTTTAACTGCTTCTTCCACTAAAGGCTCAGCCAAATGCGGATTTTTTAATGCAATACGCTCTATTAAGTCAGACTTATTAAGTGCTTCAGTAGTCATCTGCGACCTCTTTAATTATCAAGCTACTTGGGATCTATTTCCCGATAATAACCTGTTTAAATACAAAACGGTAGCGCAATAATTAAATACTACGCTACCGTTTACAGTATTTGTATAAAAAGTATTAGTTAAATTACATTAACAATACAATTCAAACGCTTACTTAGTTGCCCATTTGAGCTTTGATCAGGTCACCAATCGTCTTAGGACCATTGTCTTGACCAGCAGGAGCTGTTTTCAAGTTAGCAACTGCTTCTTTCTCTTCAGCTTCGTCTTTCGCTTTGATAGACAAGTTGATTGCGCGAGATTTACGATCTACGTTGATGATCTTCGCTTCAACTTCTTGACCAACTTCAAGGAACTTAGTTGCATCTTCAACGCGATCGCGGTTGATTTCAGATGCTTTCAAAGTCGCTTCAACTTCGTCAGCTAACTTAACAGTAGCGCCTTTAGCGTCAACTGCAGTTACAGTACCTTTAACCAAAGCACCGCGTTCGTTAGCAGCAAGGAAGTCATTGAACGGATCGTTGTTCATTTGCTTGATGCCAAGGCTGATACGGTTGCCTTCAGCGTCTACAGAAAGGATAACCGCTTCAACAGTGTCGCCTTTCTTGTAACGACGAATCGCTTCTTCGCCTTGTTCGTTCCAAGAAATATCAGACAAGTGAACTAGACCGTCGATACCGCCTGGTAAACCGATGAAGATACCGAAGTCAGTGATAGATTTGATCGTACCAGAAACTTTTTCGCCTTTATCGTGGTCTTTAGCAAACTCTTCCCATGGGTTAGCACGAGTTTGTTTGATACCAAGAGAAATACGACGACGTTCTTCATCAACTTCAAGAACCATAACATCAACTTCATCACCAATCTGAACAACTTTAGATGGGTGGATGTTTTTGTTCGTGTGATCCATTTCTGAAACGTGTACTAAACCTTCAACGCCTTCAGCGATTTCAGCGAAACAACCGTAGTCAGTCAGGTTAGTTACGCGCGCTTTAACGATTGAACCTTTAGGGTAACGGTTCATGATCGCTAACCATGGATCTTCGCCAAGCTGTTTAAGACCTAGAGAAACACGGTTACGTTCGCGGTCGAATTTAAGTACTTTAACAGTAACTTCTTGACCCACTTCAACAACTTCTGAAGGGTGCTTGATACGTTTCCAAGCCATGTCAGTGATGTGAAGAAGACCATCAATACCGCCAAGGTCAACGAATGCGCCGTAGTCAGTAAGATTTTTGATCGTACCAGTAACTGTTTGACCTTCTTCAAGCTGAGCAAGAAGAGCTTCACGGTCAGCTGAAGATTCAGCTTCCATAACAGCACGACGTGAAACAACAACGTTGTTACGTTTAGCGTCAAGTTTGATTACTTTGAATTCTAACTCTTTGCCTTCTAGGTGAGTAGTATCACGAATAGGACGAGTATCAACTAAAGAACCTGGAAGGAACGCACGTACTGGACCGATGTCAACAGTGAAACCACCTTTAACTTTACCAGAGATAACACCAGTAACGATTTCGCCGTCTTCAAAGATTTTTTCAAGTTTAGTCCAAGTTTCTGCGCGTTTAGCTTTTTCGCGAGAAAGAACTGTTTGACCCATACCGTTGTCAAGTGCTTCAACAACTACGTCTACAGTGTCGCCAACTTGAACTTCAAGTTCGCGCTGTTCATTTAAGAACTCAGCACGGTCAACAACGCCTTCAGATTTAAGGCCAGTGTCAACAGTTACCCAATCAGAGTCAATGCTTACTACAACGCCCTGGATAACTGCACCCTTTTCAACGTTGAGGTTTAATTCGCTTGCTTCAAAGAGGGCTGCAAAAGATTCGGTCATGATATTTCCGATAAAGTCAGCGGTCTTGGATCAGACAAGGCCGGTTTAATTAAGCATCTACATAGTCCATATAAAACTGATCAAGCTATGCGTTTGCTGATAAAATTGGGTTAATTTGCTAACTGCTGATCCACATAAGTGGTCATCAGCTGGAATACTTCATCGATATTCAAATCTGAACTATCAATAATGTAAGCATCATCCGCAGGCTTGAGTGGAGCGACAGCGCGTTCCGTATCTCGTTTATCGCGAGCGATGATATTAGCTAAAATGTCGCTTATTTTAACATCCAGTCCCATGCCCTGCAACTGCTTTACACGTCTTTGCGCGCGTGATTCAGCCGAGGCCGTCAAATATATTTTTGCCTGAGCATTCGGGAAGATACTTGTCGCCATATCACGTCCGTCTGCTACCAGACCAGGCGCCTGTGCAAAGGCATGCTGACGTGAAACCATCGCTGTTCTAAGCTCAGGAATTGCTGCAACTTTTGAAGCAAACTCTCCTACCCGTTCAGTTCGAATAGTTTGGGACACATCTTCACCATCCAGCCACACCTGCACCCCGGTGTCGGTACTGACAAACTGGATATCTAAATTTGTTGCGATTTGTACGCATTCTGGCAATTTCGTGTCTAGCGAATCCAGCAAATCATGGTGATGCAATGACAAACCCAAAAGGCGGTATAAAGCACCAGAATCCAATAAGTGAAACTGATAATGTGCAGCCAGTTTCGCTGCTAACGTGCCCTTGCCAGACCCACTTGGACCATCAATGGTAATAATTTGAACTGTCATTGCTTTCCCGTTGTTGTTTAAACAGATTTTGCGAGTTTTGTCAGGCCTAGTTTAATCGCTGCCTGTAACTGTGCAAGGATTAATTTACTCACAAAAGGCGCACGTGCCTGCAATTCAATCGTATAAGTTACTAACGTTTTGTCATCAGCCAGTGCTTCAAATTCAATAATGCCTAAATGATGCTTGATCAATGGATTTTTAATAATCTGATATTCGATGCGATTATTTGGCTCGAACAAGGTAATTTGTTCTTTCAGCGGCTTCACTGGCCCCATACCCATTGCACGTACTGAACCGAGTCCATCAGGATATTCAGCATCCGCAGAATCCTTGATTCGTTCGACCTGCATCGGTGCGAAGGCAATATTATAGGTGGCATGCTTGGACATCAAATTGAAGACATCATCAAGGGCTGCTGGGAATTCTTTTTTTACTTGGATGCTGTTCATTATTGTTCCTGAAGATTGCAGATATTTGAAAGTGGGAAAATTTTAGCGGATAAAGTAAATTTACTTCTGCGTATTTAATAACTTTTCTTGTAACTTGAATTGTCGTTTCTGCTCGCGACGCAACTTAAAAAATGCACTGAGCTGTTCAGAGCATTGCTGCTGCATGCAGCCTGCCTGGAAAGAAAATACGTGATTATAATAACCGGTTTCAAACAGTTGACGCGCACTCACCAGTGAACCTGCTTTCGCTTCAAATGCGCCAAATACTACCCGTGAAACCCGTGAATGCACCAGCGCACCAACACACATGGTGCACGGCTCTAAAGTCACATAAAGCACTGCATCATCAGGTAAACGATAATTCTGGATATTTTGACAGGCATCACGCAGCGCCACAATCTCGGCATGCGCGGTCGGATCATTTAAAGAAATCGGCGCATTAAAGCCCTGACCAATGATCTGATTCTGACTAACAATAATCGCACCCACCGGAATTTCGCCCTGTGCGGCAGCAAGTGCAGCCTGCGCATAGGCAAGCTGCATCCAGTATTCATCGCTCAATTGTGTTTCGGACATGTAAAACTTAAATCACACCATACTGTTTTAGCAAGGCATTCCAGCTTTCAATATTGGTCACCGGAGGGTTTGCAGACAAAATACCTTTTAAGCTCATATCTGCACCCTTTTTCCATGCAGGAGAAAGGTCTTTATCCACCAGACGTGCGCGCACACCTTCGACAAAGTCATGATGACGGATTTTCCAGTCTGAGATCTGAACTTCCAGTTCGAAAACTTCATTCCAGGAATGTATCTGCTTACCCCATTGCCACAATAGCCAGGTCAAGGCTGCAGTAGTTGGCGAACCTTTTTTCAGGTTTTCACTGGCCTGACGCAACCAGTCACTGCGTGCGTCACTCAGGCCAATAATCGACTCATAATCATGCTCAAAGTTGACACCACGGCAAACACTATGAATCACATCCAGAGAGTTTTGCAACGGTCCCGGGCCGACCGGACGGTGCATACTATTCAGGGTGTCATCAATGGCACGGAAGTCACCTGCAGGATAATGCTCCCAGTCAATATTAATGACTTTATCCAAAACTGAATCACGCTGTGCATCACAAATATGCGTTGCCCAGCCAATCCCGTAAGCGCCCGCAGCAGTCATGATTGAACCGGTCAAGCCGGTAAATAGACCAATCGCACCACGATCTGCCAAGAAGCGGGTTGCACCCACGTCTGGATACAAACCGATATTGATTTCAGGCATTGCCAAACGTGAATATGGCGTCACTAAACGGAAAGGCGCCGCCATAAACAAGCCCAAGCCACCACCCATCACATAACCTTCACCCCAGACTAAAACGGGTTTGGCATAATTATGCAGTAACAGATCGAGTGCATATTCTTGTTCAAAGAATTTATTGGCAGCCGCGACTTCATCATTAATCACTAACTGACGCAGCTTACGCACATCCCCACCCGCACAGAACGCTTTCGGTGTGGTTGAATCCAGCCAGATGGCTTTGACGCTATCATCATGATGAAAGTCCTGAAATACTTCCAGAAGTGCGGAAGCAATCGATTCATCGAGAGCATGCAAAGATTTCGGGCGATTTAAACGAACGATACGCCAACCATTGTGCGCTTCTTCAACAATCAAATCCGGATGATAATGTTTAGTAAGGGGAGAATATTTCATGCGTCCAGCTGCCAATCTATAGGCTCAATGCCATGTTGTTTGAGGTAGTTATTCGATTTTGAAAATACTTTACAACCAAAAAAACCACCACGGTTTGCTGCCAAAGGCGATGGATGTGCTGCCTTTAACACGAGATGCTTGTCTTGATTAATGCGCTGTCCTTTACGCTGTGCGTATGCGCCCCAAAGAATAAAGACAATATGTTCACGCTGTTCATTTAATACATCAATGACGTGATCGGTAAATTCTTCCCAACCGCGCTTTTGATGCGAAGTCGGCTGACCTGCTTCGACGGTCAGTACTGCATTTAACAGAAGCACACCCTGCTCTGCCCAATGCGTCAAGTCACCATGCTTCGGTCTTTCAACCCCAACATCTGCATGTAACTCATGAAAAATATTACGCAAAGATGGTGGTAATGCAACCCCCTTTTGCACGGAAAAGCTTAATCCATGCGCCTGATTTGGGCCATGATAAGGGTCTTGCCCTAAAATCACCACTTTTACCCGATCTAGCGGCGTGGTATTCAAAGCATTAAAAATCAGATGATTGGGAGGATAAATGATTTTATCTGCTTTTTTTTCTTCAACGAGAAATGCTTTTAATTCATCCATTTTTGGACTGAGCAAAAATTCACTCAATCCATATTTCCAGCTTTCATCCAACTGAACTTTATTCAGCTTGGCCAGTTGCTGTTCATTTAAAGACATTCTTCAATCCTAAATCTATGTCAATGGATTTAAAGTCACGCAGACTTTAAATCTGTACCTGTAAATCTACTGTAGGGTTATGAAATGGTGTGCCCTGTTTGAGCTTGGCAAACATGTCCGGATCTGTCCATTCAGCCTGCACTTGTTCAGAGAACTCAAGTTGCTCCAGACTAAGGATGCCCATTTGTTCATTTTGAATATCTTCTAAAAAGCTTTGTGCATAGCCGGTGTCGGTTTCATGCACAATCACAGAATAGACTTCGACATCGCCTTCACCATTTTGAGTCACGGTCGATGCCAGCACCTGCTGTGCCAGAAAGAAGAAAATACGTGAAAACTGTTCTGCTGATGGCGATACCGGCAAAGACACCCAGCGCGCACTGAAATTCTTGCAGGCCTGAATATATTCCGGATCGTCATTTTGCCAAAAGCAGATGGCATGATCGAAAGAATCAAAGAAATCCTTAATCACACCTTTAAGCAGACCAAAGTCATAGACCATTTGACCATGATCTAGCTTCGAGGCTTTTAGCAATAACTCGACTTTATAACTATGGCCATGGATCGAACGCTTACAGCGATCTGACGTGCAGTTACGCACAATATGAGCATTCTCAAACTTAAATAACTTACGAATTAACATATGCCGTAATGTCGTCAAAAAATAGGTGAATTAATTTTGATTATAAAGCAAAAGTAAAGCTTTGAGGATTAATTTTGCTGTTTAGCATGATAGGGAAAAGGCATCAGCCCGGCATTTGCGCTTATCCAGCCTGTACAATTCATGAGCTAAAATTAAAATGGCGCCATGCTACGATAGGCTACATAAACCTGTTTGTCCTGACGAACCAGATCACTGCTGAATTGGCGCTTACGCTCACTTAAAACCACTTCGATTCGGGCTTTAAAATAATTGGATTGAACCCCAAGCAGGCTGTTAAATAGATTACGCTTATCCGCATCAACCTGAGCGAAAGGCTCGAGTGACCACAAATCAGATACATTGGAAAAATACTCCAAATTGGCCTGACGCTGATCCAGCAATTGCTGCACCGCATTCACATCCAGCTTTTCATCTATACTCGCCAAAAGAAAAGCTGAAGCCGTATTAATATTGACCGGACTCTCCTGCACCGGTGCAGTACTCAGATAAGGTGCTATCAACTTATATTTATTCTCTTCAAAACCGCGTACCAGCTTTAATTCTTCCACGCTATGAAATTTTGCATTTGGTGGCAAAGCGGCATTCGGCAAACCTTGATAATAATTAGATTCAGCACCCATGCCTCCACTAACCAGCTCGTCTGCATCCTGCCAATCAATGACTGCTTCACTGAGCTGTACCGGCAAACCGGCACGTTTTAAAATCAGCTCGAACCATGCTTTGGCATTTTCATTGACAGCACCTTCGGCAGTGATCAGGCTATTTAAATTAAACTTGCCTGATTCATCCTGTATTATTCCGGAGACATAACCGTCATCTACCGGAAAAGCCGGCATGGGTTGCGCCCAGGTTTCCTGCAGATGGTCGACCTCTGCAGCATTTTCAGCATCATCGACCAGCAATTCAGAAAAAAAGGCCTCGGCACTTTTGGCATACATGAGAGACTGGTTTTGTCGCATTAAATAAGCAGTGCTTTCAGCAGTTGCAGCCTGACGCTGGGCAATCGTGGCAGCCAAAATAGTCGCTAGCGTTACCATCACCAGAATGGTAATCAGTGCAATGCCCTGCTGCTGCTTGATCATGATCGCTTTATTCATTTTCATTTCTTATTATTCTGAGCTGGGTTGACCGGTGTTCTGAGTATCAAGCAAAAAGTCCGTATTTAATAAACTGAACATCCATTCATAGCTAACGCCATTCACGGTTAAATTGATTTTAATCCCTTTAGGCAAACGCTGTTTATGCTCTAACAGATTCAGATTAGCAGAAGCATCTGGCCATTGCGTGAGCTCATTCGGATTGAGTACGACGATCTGGAATTGTTCTACTTCCGACAATAAAACACTGGATTCTGGCTGATCTTGACCTGTCTGATTCAGATTCCGGTATTTCAGGCGATAAAGCTTCTGCTCATCGGCTCGATACTGATATTCAATGCGCTCATCTGGGGAAATCCCTTCTTCTAAAGGATCAGTTACCCCGGTTTTACTGAAATTAAAGCGTCCGTTCTGCAGCACCAGAGCCGGCTGAATATCCCCATTGATATTGGCCGTTAAGGGTACTGCCTGTACGGTATCTCGAAGAATCTGCTGATAGGTTTGCTGTAGCTGACCTAAACGCTGCTCATGAATCACATTCTGATCTTTGGTTTTGACAATATAATCAAAAACTTTCCAACCTAAGGCAGACAGCACCGCAAAGATCGCAATTGCGACCATTAATTCAACTAGGGTAAATCCTTTAGGCTTCATGGGGTATTGTTCATGCGATGATTAAAGAACATCAGGCTGCTGATGCCAGATTCAACCTGACCACTGTCCTGATTAACCAGACTAATCTGCAATTCGATTCGCTGAACATTCGGACTGACCGTCAGTTCGCTGCGCTTGTCAATCTGCCAGGTTTCACCCTGCTGGGTCAGCTGTTTAGAAGCCGTCCCCTCCATCCATTCCTGATTGATTTCCATTTGCGCCACTTCATTTAAGGCAACAAACTGTGCTTTGGTACGTAGAATGGCATTCGAGGTCGACTGGGTATATTGCATCGCGACTTTGGTCAGGGTCATGGCTGCGGTCGCAAAAATTGCCAAGGCCACCATGACTTCCAACAAAGTAAAACCTGAGGCACGATTAAGTCGAGTAACACTCGACCTGAGCGACATTGTCGCGCAAGAAAGTCCGATAGCAGCGCAAGACGAAGTCCTATGCTTGCAGCACACATGATCAAATCCATGAACACTCGCCTTAAACAACTTGATTACACCAGACCCAGCGCTCTGCTTGAAATATCTAGATTTCATTGATTTTACCTAGATGATCAATCTCAATCGCAGCACCCACTTCACGGTCTTCTAAAAAGAACTGAATCCGCACCGGTTTGACTTCACCATTGCCGAGCCAGATCAATTGAGGTGAATTTGCCTGAGTCAGGTCACGGTTTTGTGCCCTGGCGTAACGCTGCTGTTCCAGTGCCTGAATCTGAAAGGAAATATGATCAGGCAAACTACGCAATTTAAAATCTGCATAATTTTGCCATTTCTCATTTTGCAGGTTCGGTTCAGTCTGCGCTGCCGAACGATATTCTATAATTCCATAGCGAAATGGCGTGACATCTGTCGCTGATTGAACGTCAAGCGCGAGTATTCTGGATTGGTCATTAGCCTCGCGTAGCACCCGTTGCAAGTCCACCAATAAAATTTCCCGTGCCTGCATCGCTTTGCGCTGATCGACACCACTGGTATTCAGCAGCACTAGTGAAGCCATAATTCCCATAATCACAATCACCACCATCAATTCGATTAAGGTAAAGCCACGAACTGCACTGTGAGGTGATCTGATCATAGGACAACCTTAGGCAAACTGCTCGGCTGAATGTACCTGCTTAGGCAAAGCCAGTGCCTGATCGATATAGGCTACACGCAATGTATCGCGCGAACCCAAATAACGCTGATAGAAACTGGAATTAAGAATTGCAGCTGCACCATGGGTCAACGACCAGATCGAAGCCAGATAATCGCGTACTGACATGCGGCTATTAATAGAAGCCAGATAAGTTTCTGTCATACGGATAATCAGGCGTAAACGCTGTTTGCGCACCTGATAAAGTTCGCTAAAAAGGTGCTGGATTCCAACCCCAGTCGTCGACAGGCGTTCTTCAATCTGATGAAACAGCACGGTTCGTTCCGGATGATGTAAATGATGCAGCATAAAGAAGGCCAGATGTTCAGGAAAGGCTTTATCGCTATCCTGAATCATTTCCAGCAACATGCGCTCATTACGGATAATCAGCAGCATGTACAGCTCATCTTTACTCTGAAAATGTTTATAAAGTGTCCCTTTGGCCAGATCAAGCTCGGCAGCCAGCGCATCTAGCGTCATTCCTGCTTCACCATTTTCCAACAGGAGCTGTTCTGCAACTTGAAAAATCAAGGTTTCTCTTGCTCGAAACTGAGCCTGACGATCCATCTTCACCCTATAAACTCTCTTTGTACTTTATATAACTTTATTTACTTTAAATTCAGAAGATTTTCAAAGTTCTGCTTTGTGATAAAAGCCATTTCTTCTAGCGACTTATCATATACATCGCAAAGCGCTTTGGCTACATAAGGAACGTATTTAGGCTCATTAGATTTGCCACGATACGGCATTGGCGCAAGATAAGGACTATCGGTTTCAATCAGCACACGATCCAGCGGAACCTGTTTGGCGACATCACGCAGATCCTGCGCATTTTTAAAGGAAACAATGCCGGAAAATGAAACATAATAGCCGCAGTCCAGTACCGCTTTGGCGGTTTCCCAGTCTTCGGTAAAACAATGCAAAATCCCGTGAGTCGATTTTTCCGCGCGGATAATATCAACGGTATCATGCTTGGCGGAACGGGTATGAACAACTACAGGTTTTTTGGTGATTTGTGACGCATGAATATGCCGGGCGAAACAGGCCTTTTGCTCTGCAATAAAATCGGTACTGTGATAATAATCAAGACCGGTTTCACCGAGCGCCCAGACTTTCTCCGGTTGCGCCAGTTCGACCAGATATTCAGTCGTGGCACGCGCCATGGTTGCAGCATCTTCGCAAGGATGTACGCCAACGGTATATCCGACATCTGCATGACGCGCGGCAATTTTGGCCAGCTCGATATGATCATCCAGATCGACCGAGATACTCATGAATTTGGAAACACCGGCTTCACGAGCCTGAGCCAATGCCTGATCCAGATCACCATTATATGGTGTCAAATCAAGCAGGGTTAAATGACAATGAGTATCTACAAACACGATGCGTTCCTACCAAGGGTAAATTAACTACATAGTGTAACTTTTACGTCCTTCAGATTTAAGACCTGCAACCAGACGATCTGCTTCATTTTTAAAATAAACGCCTTTTTCACCGCTTAACTGGATGCCAAAGCCTTGTGGCTTGATGCCATTCTGCTTTTGCGAGACCCAGATGACTTTACCGGTTAAAGGAATTTTCTGGGTCTGGTCAGGCAAAGTCGTCAATACAAAAACCTCTTCGCCCAGTTTGACCGGCTGCCTGGAAGGAATAAAAAGCCCACCACCCACAACATAAGGCATATAGCTGGCAAACAGTGTTTCGATGTCAGGAATATTGGCCTGAATAATACCGCCCATACGTGGTTGCATGTGATTTCCCCTTAATTAAAGATTCATCAGTTTGATAAACAATTCATCAATAACCAGATTGCTTTGGACATTCTGTTCAAGGAATTGTTTAGCGCGCTGAAAATCTTCATAAATTTTAAAAAGTGCTTCTAATGAATATTGTTCGGCAAGTACATTGAATTCAAGGTCAATGTTTTTCACCGTCTGATTTAGCTTGACACAAATTAAATCGGACAACAAGTATTCAAACATTTGAGCAAAGTCACCAAAATTCAGGTTTTTATTCCATTTGGTCGCAATTGCCATCGGCATATTTTTTTGCATGACCAGTTTTTGCCAGTCTTGCAGGAATTCCTGACGTAGTGGCAGCCAGGCACTTTGTGCAACCTCTAGTGCCTGTAACGGCATCTGATTGGACAGGTTCATCAATAACTGTTGTTGGCTAGCACCTGCATCTGGGAGCTGATTCTGGACATAATCGCTAAATTGTTCTGCGGAAATCCGGTCCAAAGCAAAATGCTGCAAACGACTGCGTATAGTCGCGGGCAATTTTAAATAATGATTCGCCAGTAAAATAATGACCGTATTATCACCGGGTTCTTCCAGTGTTTTGAGTAAGGCATTGGCAGAGGCAATATTCAAGGCTTCTGCCGGCTCAATCACAATCACGCGCCAGCCATCTACAGTCTGTTGCACAAAAGGCAGCAGATCGCGAATCTTCTCAATCTTGATTTTGGCATTCTGTTTTTTATTGTCGTCATCGGTACTGATATGCACATAGTTGGGATGGGTGTCTGCCTTTAACCATTGACAGCTACTGCATTCACCACATGGCCCGGCAGGCTGACGATTCAGGCATAACACCCAAGCCAGAAACTGTTGGGTAAACGCTTCTTTACCACAGCCTTTTTTTCCATAAAACAATAAACCATGTCCAAGCTTGGGAAAGCGCCCGGTCAGGGTTTCCCAAACCTGTTGCTGCCATGGATAGATATGTGCATTGACATCAAAAGGCATGTATTTGACTCTTCTTAGGCAAAATGGGAAAGATCCATCTGATTCAGGCGATCCAGATCTTCCTGAGTATCTACCCCTGGCGGCAAATTGGCTTCAGCCACCGCAATGGCAATACGGTGTCCATTTTCCAGTACCCGTAACTGTTCTAGAGATTCCAGTTTCTCCAGCACACCCATTTCCCAGGTCACATATTCTTGCAACAGTTTTACCCGATAGGCATATAGACCTAAATGACGATAGGCCTGATCATGCAGCTTCGGTTCAGCGAGTTTCGCGCCATCACGGTCATAAGGAATGGTAGCACGGCTAAAATACAGTGCCTGCTGCTGTTTTGACATTACGACTTTTACAATGCTGTCGCGTTTGAATTCATCCAGTTGATGGATCGGCTCACATAGCGTCGACATGGAAGATTCAGGCTGATCTTCCAAGAGTTGAGCAACCTGTTTTACCAGTTGCGCCGGCAGTAAAGGTTCATCCCCCTGTACATTGACAATGATGTCATCACTGGCCCAGCCTTTAGTTCGAGCCACTTCACTCAAGCGGTCTGTGCCTGAAGGATGATCCGCTGAGGTAATCACCACATCAATGCCTTCAGCACGGCAAACGGCTGCAATACGCTCATCATCAGTTGCCACACACAGATCGTCAAAACCTTGCACTTTTTTGGCTTGGTCCACTACCCGCAGAATCATGGGACGACCATGAATTTCCAGCAAAGGTTTACCCGGTAAACGTGAACTGGCGAAACGTGCAGGAATAACAATGTGTTTCATAATGAATGAGCCTTAAGAAATTTGAATACCGTATTGTTGTAACTGTTGCTGCAAGACTGTATAGCAGGCTGGCGATAGGACTGCATCGACTGGCACCACCCAGATATCCTGTTTAAAATCTGGATATTGTTTAAGTAGCGCCATAATTTTTATTGCGTCTTTTTCAGTGGTAATAATCGGATTGTTATCATCGAACTGTAAATCTTCAATGTCATAGTCATGATGGTCTGGAAACTCATGACACTGAAATTGTTCTATGCCTAAATTTTGCAAGGTCTGATAAAACCGCTGTGGAAAGCCAATGCCGACTACCGCATAAAAAGCCGCTTGAGGATCAAAGATTTTATTGTTGTCCTGATTAAGCAAATAAGGCTGTGATGCAGCCAGATGCATATGCAGTTCAGAGCTTGGGTTAGCCGAATGCTCAATTACGGTTCCCGTTTTCAAACGGGTCACTGGTTCACGTAGATAACCTTCTGGAAGCAGTTTCTGATTACCCAGACCGCGATTATTATCCAGCACAATCCACTCAATCTGGCGATTCAAGGCCCAATGCTGCAGGCCATCATCACAGATAATCAGATCCAGTTCATGTTTGTGCAGCAATAACTCGATACTTTTCTGCCGGTTGGGACCAACTGCCATCGGCACGCCTGTTGCCTGTACAATCAAGGCAGGCTCATCTCCGACAATCTCCGGCAAGGTATTAAAGTCGACATAGGCAGGAAATGGACCTTGGCCGCCATAGCCTCGACTGATCACGCCTACCCGAACATTTTTCTCGGTTAAATAATCCACCAGATGAATCAACAAAGGTGTTTTACCGCTACCACCGACTGTGATGTTACCAATTACCATAACGGGAATTGGTGCACTATAACTTTTTTTAATGCCTTTTTGATAAAGCCAGTGATTGCTGACAAAACCCAGGCGATACAACCATGACAAAGGACGCAGCACCACCAGCCACTTTGCCTGTGCATTCCAAGCATCCTGAATGATTTGTGCCAGTGCCATAAGTTACTGTTCCTCAAAGTTACGCTGATGCAACTGATAATAAGCACCATGTAGCGCAATCAGTTCGGCATGACTGCCCTGCTCAACAATACGGCCCTGATCCATGACTACAATACGATCCGCATTTTCAATTGTCGATAGACGATGTGCAATCACGATGGTGGTACGGTCCTGCATGGCTTTATCAAAGGCACGCTGAATAAAGTATTCCGACTCGTTATCCAGCGCACTGGTCGCTTCATCCAGAATCAGAATAGAGGCATTTTTCAAAATTGCTCGCGCGATGGCGATGCGCTGACGCTGGCCACCAGACAGGTTTAAACCCTGAGCGCCCAGCTGAGTATTATAACCTTGCGGTAGTGCCATAATAAAATCATGCGCATAGGCTGCCTTTGCTGCCGCGATAATATCTTCATCGGAAGCACCTTCGAGCTGACCATAAGCAATATTTTCCCGCACGGTACGATTAAACAATACTACTTGCTGGTTCACCATAGCAATCTGGGTTCGCAAGGCGGTAATTTCAAAATCTTCAATCGGTTTCTGATCCAGCAAGATCTGCCCAGAAGTTGCATCCTGATAACGCACCAGCAGATTCACCAGAGAACTTTTTCCTGCACCAGAACGTCCTACCAGCGCTACTGTTTCACCGGCCTTGACCTGCAAATTAAAGTCATGAATAGCATGATGACCATCATCATAAATCAGGTTGACATCTTTAAATTCAATGTCGCCTTGTAAGCTATCAGTCAACGTCCCGGTATTTTTTTCCTCAGGCATATCCAGCAATTCAAATACTGAATGTGCTGCGGCCATACCGCGTTGAATTTTTTCATTGATATCCGTCAAGGCTTTGATCGGTCTTGCCAGCATACCCGCCGCAGTAATATAAGCGACAAATTCACCCGCAGAGGTATCACCCAGAATTTGCGGACGCAAGGCAATAAACATCACAATACTCAGTGAAATCGACATGATCAGCTGAACCACAGGACTATTCAACTGTTGTACAGCGACCATTTTCAAGCCACGACGCAAGTTTTCCAGCGAGTTCTGTTTAAAGCGTTCCTGCTCATAACTTTGCCCTCCAAAACCCTTGACGATCAGGTTGGCATTCACCGTTTCCTGCACCACATGGTTTACATCACCCATGGTGTCTTGCACTTGCTGCGATAATTTACGCATCCGTCTTGCAGCTTTACTGATAATAAAGCCAATGACGGGTGCAAAAATCAGGATACACATGGTCAGACGCCAGTTGGTATACAACAGGTAGCCTAATAATGCCAGAGTGATCAAACCTTGTTGCAACAAGGTTCTTAAAGCTTCAGTTGAAGCAGCGGTTAGCTGTTCAACGTTATACATGATTTTGGCAGTAATATGCCCGCTGGTATTATCCAGATAATACTGGGACGGTAAACGCAGCAATTTTGCAAAAACTTCCTGACGGATGTTGAATACCAGATTCCGGGAAATTACCGCAGTAAAATATCCACCCATGAACAAACCCAGGCCCCGGAAGAACATGAGTATGACCACTAAAAACGGGAAAAGTGATGTGAAACTCTGGTCTTTATTTTGAATCGCCTCAATAATATATTCCAGTAATTTAGCGACAGAGACTTCCGTAGCGGCATTAATAGAAAAACCCAACAGGACAAGCAATGCAATGCCCCAAAACGGTTTTAAATAACTTAAAAGGCGAAGATAGACCTTAAAATCGTGCTTCACTAATAACCTCGGGTGGGTACTTTGGTACTGATATTAATATTTACAAATCCGAGCTGACCGGCCACGTCCATGACACGAATCACGTCCTGATGGCTGGCTTTTGCGTCAGCTGCAATGACAAACATTAAATCACGGCGTTCATTAGAAATCTGTTTAATTGCAGTATTTAAATCCGCGACTTCCTTACTGGCCAAGGATTGACCATTGACTGCGTAATGACCATTGGCATCCACAATCACTTCGACTTTTTGATCATAGCTTTTAGGCGGTACACCCTGCGCATCAGGCAAGGTCAGATTCATTCGGCTCATTTGGCTAAAAGTCGTCGATAACAGCAAAAAGACCAGAATAAACAGCAGACAATCAATCATCGGTGTCAGATTAATATGTACATCTTCCACCTGGTTGCGTTTGAATTTCATCATCCGCCTCCTAGCTGGCTTTTTGCATGTCTTGGTCTATGTCTGCATGATTGCGATAAAAAAGATCCGCATGAAACAAAGTCGCTTGCTGTTCAAGTTCAGCCACATATTCCTGAACCAGACGCTGAAAATAACGGTGCGCAAACAGTGCAGGAATTGCAATCAACATACCGGCTGCCGTGGTAATTAAAGCCTTGGAAATACCCGGCATCATCAATACCGGATCACTCCCGGTACCTACATCGATCATCAGGAAAGATTCAATAATCCCAAGTACAGTTCCCAATAAACCGAGTAAAGGCGCAACTGCACTCAAAGTTCCCAGAAAATTAATGTTTTTTTCCAGATAACCAATTTCCTGTGATGCCACCACTTCCATCTGTGCGCGAGCATACTGCTCACCTTGCTGCTTGCTGGCATAGCCTGCAGTAAATACCCGGCCCAAAGTGCTTTGCTTTAAGGCCGCACTTTGATTCATTTTTTGCATGACTTGTGCTGTATTTTGCGAAGGCCCCATCAACAGTGTCAACGGAAGTACTGCATTCTTTTTCAGGCGAATCAGACGCTCGATCGAAATCGCCAGCATAAAGATAGAACACAAGACCAGGGGCAGCATAAGCCAGCCACCTGCTTTAACCAATTCCCACATCTAATTTATTCCCCAATAAAAAAATATATAAATTATTCATCTTCTAAAATAGAAAGAATGCCATCCAGCTCTTCTAAAGAGTGATAGCTAATAACCAGTTTCCCTTTACCTTGCTTGTTATAGTCAATTTTAACATCTGCACTGAAACGCTCTGAAAGGCGCTGAGTCAATTGCTGAATATCCGGTGCTACAGCTTCTTTTACTTTTTCTTGTTTAGGTGTATTGAAATCACGGACTAACTGCTCGGTTTGACGCACAGACAGACTTTTTTCAATTACGATATCTGCAACTTTGAGCTGATCTTTAGCTTTTAAGGTTAAGATCGCACGTGCATGCCCCATATCCAGCAAACCTTGTTGCATAAAGTCTTTCACTTCTTCAGCCAAGCTGAGCAAACGAAGCAGGTTACTCACTGTCGTACGCGCTTTACCAACGGTATCTGCAATCTCCTGATGGCTTAAACCAAATTCTTCATGGAAACGCTGTAAGGCCAGTGCCTGATCAATCGGATTCAGATCTTGACGCTGAATGTTTTCAATCAGCGCCAGTGCAATGGCAACCTGATCATTCAGATCCCGTACAATCGCAGGAATTTCGGTTAAACCCGCTAACTGTGCCGCACGCCAGCGACGCTCACCTGCAATAATTTCATACGGATAGCGCTCATCGTCAACCGGTCGGATCACGATTGGCTGCATGATGCCATGCTTTTCAATCGATGCCGCCAGTTCTTGCAAATCCTGCTCGTTAATATAACGGCGTGGCTGGTATTCACCGCGCTTGAGCAAGTTTACATCGATCTGTTTTAGCTGACCATGATCAATGCCTTGGGCTTCCATCTGTAATTTTTCTTTTTGAATTGATCCCAGCAAGGCATCCAAGCCACGACCTTTGGCGAGTCCACGTTTCTTGACGGTCATGCTTTACTTCCTTTTTTCACTTTGCTTTTCTTTAATACTTCAGCTGCCAGATTTAAGTAAGCAACCGCACCCTTTGAACTTTTTTCAAAATAAATCACTGGCAAACCGTGCGCCGGCGCTTCAGCCAGACGGATATTTCGTGGAATCACGGTTTCATACAGTTTTTTACCAAAATATTGTTCTAATTCTTCAGATACGTCACGGGTCAAGGCATTGCGTGCATCGTACATGGTGCGTAATACACCAACTATTTGCAGATCTGGATTCAAGGCCTGTTGAATTCGGTCGATGGTTTGGGTTAAATCAGCCAGACCTTCCAGTGCATAGTATTCACATTGCATTGGAATCAGCACACCATCCACGGCTGCCAAAGCATTGACAGTAATCAGGCTTAAACTTGGTGCACAGTCGACAATGATATAGTCGAACGAACCTTCAATTTCCTGCAATGCATCACGCAAAATGAACTCGCGCCCTTCCTGCTCTGCAATCGCAAGCTCAACCCCAGCCAGATCACGGTTTGCCCCAAGAACCTTGTAGCCGACTTCTGCTTTAGAGATCGCCGTTTCAATCGGTACTTCACCCAGCAGTACATCGGTAACCGAATAAAGCAGGTCATTCTTCTGAATGCCAGACCCCATGGTCGCATTGCCTTGCGAATCCATATCGACCAGCAAAACACGTTTTTTTAACACAGCTAAAGATGCCGCCAAATTTACTGCGGTTGTGGTTTTACCGACACCACCTTTTTGGTTTGCAATCGCAATAATTTGTGCCATGTTGCCCCCAATCCCTTTAAAAATCTTAAATACGTTTTAATAGAAGTAAATGACGCTGTTCGTCTAAGCGCGGAACTTTAAGTTCAATAATCTCACAACTAAATTCATTTTTTAAAGTAGCAACTTCATCTTCAGGAATTAAGCCTTTCATTGAGGCAATAATCGTTTGCTCATGCATATATGGCTTAGAAGCATCAACAAAGTCTGTTAATGATGCAAAGGCACGACTAGTAATCACATCAAATTGACCCAGCTCATTGATGCTGTCTTCATTTTCTACACGCGTTTGCACGGCAATGACATTTTTAAGTTTCAAGTCAGCAATAAACTGCTTGAGGAAACGAATTTTTTTACCGTTTGAGTCCAGCAATACACATTCACGCTCAGGCTGACATAAAGCAATGATCATGCCCGGCATACCACCACCTGTGCCGATATCCAGCAATCTGCCCGCAGGCAAGTCCTTTAAAATACTTAAACTGTCGAGTAGATGCTTGACCAGCATTTCTTTAGGATCACGGATTGCAGTCAAATTGTATGCTTTGTTCCACAGCACCAAAGCATCCTGATACTTGAGTAATAAATTTAAAGCTTCATCAGATAGCTCTAAACCCAAAGCCTGGCTACCCTGCTTTAGTTCTTGAAAAAACATGTGCATAAACAATCTACGCTCGAAAAAGTTAGGTGGAAGTATACCGTTTTCTCTATATTGGCACAGTAGGCAGTGCTTAGCGAATATTCACTTAAGCAAACTTCCCTTCACGGATCGCCGTATCCAGTGCCGTTAAACGCTCTGGGGTTCCTACGTCAACCCAAATGCCTGCCAGTTTAGAAGCTGCAACCTGCTGATTCTGCATTGCCGCTTTTAGCAATGGGGCTAAAGGACGCTTGCCAATGTCTAAGCCTTGGAACATCTTCGGATCAAGTACGGATATACCGCTAAACGTCAGGTTTTCACCTTCGATTTGCTGATCAAAGGTATAAGCTTTACCTTCTGCAAGCGTGAAATCACCCTCTGGGTGTTGTTCAGGGTTCTGCACAAGTACGAGATGCGCCAAATTATCCTTTAGATCAATATCCAGTAAAGGTGCAAAATCCATCGTGGTCCAGACATCACCATTTAACAGAATAAAAGGTTCATCACCGAGTAGCGGCAAGGCATTAATGATTCCACCAGCGGTTTCCAGACCTTCACCCTCATGTGACCAAAGGATGTTAATGCCAAATCGTGAACCATCGCCCAAAGCTTCTGCGAGTTTTTCACCGAGCCAAGCCGTATTGATGACAATTTCAGTAACACCGATCGCAGCCAGTTTCTCTATATGCCAGACAATTAAGGGCTTGCCCCCAACTTCCAGCAAAGGCTTTGGCGTATGCAGCGTTAGCGGCCGCATACGATTACCGAGTCCTGCGGCCAAAATCATCGCTTTCATTCAGGCAGCCACCTCATATGAGCCATATTTAGCTTCAAATGCAGGCATCACTCTGTCACGCATAAAGTGCATGAATGGCTCTAGTTCTGCATAAGCCTTAGATTCTTCAAGCAGATACCACATCACACGTGGTAAGTCCTTGAGATAACCTGACTTGCCATCACGTTCAAACAGACGCACAAAAATACCTAAAATCTTGATATGACGCTGAATCGCCATCATGTCGGCGTCTTTTTTAAACTGTTCAAAGTCACGCTCTTCTTTAGCAGATGCTGGCAACAAGTCATAAAAGTTTTTGAACCAGCGATACACACGATCGGCATTCCACTGTACATAGGCATCACGGGTAATCGAGATCAAGTCATAAGTATCCGCACCAATCACAGCATCCTGAAAATCAATCACACCGAGTTCGGTTTCATTGTCGATTTTCATCAAGTTACGACTATGGAAATCCCGATGCACGATCACCTGTGGCTGTGCCAATGCGGCATTCGCCAAAATCGCAAAAGTGCGTTTGATCAAGGCGCTTTCTGATTCAGTCAGTTGAACCTTTAACGCTGGTAACATCCAGTCAGTCAGCAATTCCATTTCCGAGATCAGTTTTTCATAAGAATATGCCGGGAAATGCCCTTCTCCAGCAATCGATTGTAGTTGAATGAGCTGCTTAAAGCTTTGCTCATAATAGGCATCTACAGTCTCGTCATTCAGCAGATTCGACAGCAGCACATCACCAAAGTCTTCGAGCAGTAAAAAGCCATTTTCCAGGTCTTTTGCCACGATATGCGGAACACGCACGCCATGTGCATCAAAAAACTCATCTATCGTCACAAAAGGCACACAATCTTCTTTTTCTGGTGGTGCATCCATCAGCATAAATGTTTTATTATTCAGTTTGATTCGTGCATAACGACGGAAGCTGGCATCACCTGCTAAAAAATGAGTTTCAAATTGATCTGAACCGAGTACAGAGGCAATCCAAGATTGTATCAATTGTTCGCGTTGTGTATTCATTTGCAATTAATTCTAATACAGGCTGAGTTTTTAAAGTGCTAAGTGTAGCTACTTATCAACTTTTTCTCTATGATGCGACAATAATTAATTGCGATAAAAGCATGATTGGTTAATGAGACAAATGAAGCATCACTTTAAAATAAATCCTCTAGCGACTGCGATCTTAACCCTTTTATGTGGCAGCTCAGCCTCCGGCTATGCTGCATCAAATGTCTCGTCCGATGTAAATGCAGAACAACTCAAACAGCGCATAAATGAGACCTATCCAGGTGAAGCATTCTTTTCGCAATACTATGTCGACAAATCCTCAGCTGAAGCACAGCAGCGGCAGGAAAAATACTTAAGTTCGGCTTATTGTGAAGGCACCTGGGTGACCCCGATTGCCCCAGATGCAGCAACCGTTGCGCCAGATCAGGCTACATCCACCATTACTGCAGATTATGGACACTACAATCCAGCAGGTGACTCTTATTTAGAAGGCAATGTCATCATTGACCAGCAAGGTCGCCAGATTCGTGCTGAACGCGTAACGATTGATCAAACCCAGACCTATGCCAAAGCAGAAGGTCGGGTACAACTTGCTCAGGGTGGCCTGCTCTCACAAAGTGATGATATTAATTATAATTTAAAGACCCAAGAAGGCGACCTAAATAACAGCTTCTATATTGCCGAGCAGCAACATGCGCATGGTCGGGCAGAAAAGATCGCCAGAACCTCGACCGAGACGGTAGAACTGGAAAATGCGACCTATACCACCTGTCCACCTGAGCAAAAACCGACTTGGAAAATCCAGGCAGAAAAGATCAAGCTGAATCAGGAAACCGGACGGGGTGAAACCCGGAATACTAAGTTGTATGTTAAAGATGTTCCGGTTTTAGCGGTTCCCTATTTCAACTTCCCGATTGATGACCGCCGCACTACCGGTATTCTGACGCCGACATTTGGCTTTACCAATGATGGTGGTCTGGAACTGGGTGTTCCGGTTTACCTGAATTTAGCACCACAATATGATGCGACAATTACGCCGCGTTATATTGGCGATCGTGGGGTAATGCTGGATGGCGAGTTCCGTTATCTGACTGAGAATTATGGTGAAGGCCGTATTTGGGGAGGTTATTTACCTTCCGATGAAAGCTATAGCGACGAAGACCGTAAAAGCCTGCATTTCTTACATAACTGGCAGATCAATAATCAGCTTTCCACCAACCTTGAATATAACTACGCTTCAGACAAAGATTACTTTGCCGATCTGGACAATAACCCGAACTCTAAAACTGACCTGAACTTACGCCGTGCCTGGGAAGTCAATTATAAAAATGGTATTCCTGGCTTAAAGGCACAATTCAAAGTCGAAGACTTCCAAACCCTAGATCCAACTGTACTGGATGAAGACCGTCCTTATGCACGTTTGCCACAGCTTTTAGTCAATTACAAAACTGGCAATCCATTGGGATTACAGCTTGAGTTTAATAACGACACAGCATATTTCCAGAAGGATCTGAGAAATTTCGCTGATACTGACCCAACGGGTGAGAAGGTATATCAACCGAGTGGTACACGGATCTATAATGACTTTTCCGTGCGTTATAATCATTTTACCCCGTGGTCATTCTTCATTCCTCAGGCGACTGTACGCAACATCAATACTTTCTATGATGAAAAAACCCAAAGCCGTAGCGCGTCTAGTGAAAATAATTCAATTGTGGTGCCACAATTCACGCTGGACACCGGCTTAATTTTTGAAAAAGAAGGTACGTATCTACAGACCTTAACGCCTCGTCTGTTCTATGCGTATTCACCTTATGAGAATCAGCAGAATCAGCCAAACTTTGATTCAGTCGTCGCTTCGATTAATTATGATCAACTTTTCAGTGCGCGTCGCTTTTATGGTAATGACCGCCTGGAAGACAATAACTTTGCCTCCTTAGGTCTGAGCTATAGCCTATTTAATGAAGAAGGTCTGGAGCGCCTGCGTGCCAGCGTTGGACAGAGCTTTTTCTTTGAAGATCGCCGTGTAACGTTGGAAAATGATGCAGATGAATTCGACCGTGAAAGTCATACTGGCCCTGTAATTCAACTGACCAGCCAGCTGTCAAATAATGTTCACGTTAATCTGAACTCAAGCTGGATGTCGAATGGATCGAATGCCCAACGAGATTTGCAGGTTTATTATACCGGTGAGCAAGGCAATCTTTATAACCTAGGCTATTTCTATCGCAAAGATATTCCGAACCGTCAAAAGAGCTATGATCATGTGGTGGGTTCATTTATCCAGCCGATTGCCAACAACTGGCGTCTGGTTGGACATGCCCAGTTTGACCTCGACAATAGTGTCGCACGGGAATATTTACTTGGCGTGAACTATGAGTCATGCTGTTGGGGAGTTTCTGTTTACGGTCGCTCATATTACAATGACTTAGACGACGTTAATGATTCAAGCGTCAAAGCCAAACGCGCTATTATGGCCGAAGTCAGCCTGAAAGGCTTAGGTGGGTTAAGCAGCAAACTCACCTCATTACTAGAAAATCGTATTCTAGGTTTTAACAATATCAATCAAACTTGGACAGAACGTTAATGAAGACAAAACAGTTAAAACAAATTTTTAAAGCAACCGCACTTGCGCTATGCCTTTCTTCAGCGATGACGACTTTTGCTGTTGCCCAACCTAAAGATGAAGTTGTAGCTGTAGTCGACAATAGTATCATTCTACGTAGTGACCTGGCTCAAGGTGTAGCCGAAATCTTACATCAGCTGCAAAAACAGAAAAAGGCAGTTCCACCACAACAATATCTTGAGCAACAAGCTTTAGAGCAACTGATTATTCGTCAGGCACAGCTTGAACAAGTTAAACGTTATAATATTCGTCCAGATGAAAAAGCTTTAAATGAAGCCGTCCTGAAAGTTGCCCGTGATTCTGGTTCACCGAGTCTGGAAGCATTCCAGCAGAAACTGGATGCCATGGCGCCCAATACCTATGCTTCTTTACGTAACCGTATCGCTGAAGATTTAGCACTGAATCGTTTACGTCAACAAATCGTGACTTCACGTATTCAAATTACAGATCAAGATGTTAAAAACTTCCTAAATACCCCGCAAGGTCAAGCTTTGCTTGGCAGTCAGGTCCATGTACTGCATTTACGGGTAAGCGGTGAAAATGCTGAACAAATTGCAACAAAGGTAAAGCAAGAATTAAATAGCAGCAATGACATTCAGGCGATCAGCAAAAAGTACAGCACTGGCGGCGTTAAAGTCGAAGCTGCTGATATGGGTGTGAGAAACCTGTCAGAAATTCCAGCAGAACTGGCTGCACGCGTGACCACCCTGCAACCAGGTCAAACTTCTGAACTGATTCCTGTCGCTGATGGTGTACATGTTCTGAAGCTCTTGGAACGTAAAGGTGGCGAACAAAAAGCCCTGGTTCCTCAATACTTGACCCGTCACATCCTGATTCAACCCTCTGAAGTAGTCAGTCCGGAAAATGCCAAACAGATGATTGACAGTTTATATAGCCGCCTGCAACAAGGTGAAGATTTTACTGTTTTAGCTTCAACGTTCTCCAATGATACTGGCTCGGCTCGTGATGGCGGAAGTCTTGGCTGGGTTAGCCCAGGGGTAATGGTACCTGAATTTGAACAGCAGATGAAAAGCACCCCAGTAGGTCAGTTCAGTAAACCATTTCAATCCCAGTTTGGCTGGCATATTCTGCAAGTGAGTGAAACACGCCAACAAGATATGACACAGGAATATCAGGAACGTATGGCTCGCCAATTGCTTGGTGAACGTCAATTTGATGCCGAATTAGATAGCTGGTTACGTGAAACGCGCAATAATGCTTATGTAGAAATCAAAGATCCTCAACTGGATCCTAAACGTAACCGTTAAGCCTTACCATAATCCTAAAAAGCCAACGACATCTCGTTGGCTTTTTATTTAAAAAACTTAAAACGTACAGATATAAAAAAACCTCTCATATAGAGAGGTTTTTTAATTTTCAAACTCGATTAACGATTGTTTTCATCGTCTGAAGAGTCTTCAAATTTAGTGTCGTTGTCAAAACCAGTGCCTTGACCACCAAAGCCAGCACCTTGACCACCGAAGCCACCTTGACCACCGAAGCCGGCACCTTGACCACCGAAGCCGGCACCTTGACCACCAAAGCCACCGCCTTGACCGCCGAAGCCACCTTGACCACCGAAGCCGCCGCCTTGACCGCCAAAACCACCTTGACCACCGAAGCCGCCAGCACCTTGACCGCCACCAAAGCCACCTGCAGCACCTTGACCACCGAAGCCCGCACCTTGTGGACCAGCAGGCGCGCCAGCAGGACGTGGATTACGTGCAGGTACTACAGTTGAAATTGCATGCTTATAAACCATTTGGCTTACTGTATTTTTTAATAAAACCACGTATTGGTCAAAAGATTCGATATGACCTTGTAATTTAATACCGTTTACCAGGAAGATAGATACTGGGATACGTTCCTTACGGAGAGAATTCAAGAATGGATCTTGTAAAGTTTGACCTTTAGACATGTTATAACTCCAAAAAAATTAAAAATCAGCGCAAAAACTATCTCTATTTTTCAATTAAAAATTATAAAAAAGATAGTCCCTAAATTTTGCTTTATCCGTGACAGTTTCGCAAGTCTTCTTGAGCCTGCTGTAGCGTAAAATATGTTGTAAATTTATGCTTTTCTTGCAAAGACCTCAACCACGTATATTGACGTTTTGCAAGTTGTCGTGTGGCAAATAAAGCTTTATCCTCCATTTCCCGTTGCTTTTCCTTGGTTTTATCAGCATTTTTTAAGAATTCCATAGCCTGACGATAACCCACTGAACGCATGGAAGGTAAATTTTCATTAAAATCGTATTTTTCAATTAAATTCACAACTTCATTTAAAAAACCGCTTTTCCACATAATTTCCAGACGTTGTTCAATACGCCCATGCAATTCTAACCGATCTGGCATCAGTGCATAATTATGGAAACTGTAACGATATGGTAAGTTTTTAGGTTGTTCTGCCTGTAGTTTTGTAATCGGCTCACCAGTCAATTTAAAAACTTCCAAGGCTCGAATAATGCGCTGCTTGTCGCTAACCTTGAATTTTTCACCGGCAATCGGATCGACTGCACATAATTCTGCATAAACCGCTTCCCAGCCCTCCTGCTCACCCTTGGCTTCAATCTCTGCCCGGATAGCATAGTCTGCACTTGGTAGGTTATCTGACAAACCTTCAAGCAAGGCCTTAAAATACAGCATGGTTCCGCCAACCAGAATCGGGGTTTTACCACGCACATGAATATCATCAATCAGGCGGCAAGCATCTTCGACAAAGTTGGCTGCAGAATACACTTCAAGTGGACTAATAATATCAATCAGATGATGCGGATAGCGCGCCAGTTCCTCTTTGGAGGGCTTGGCTGTACCAATGTCCATTTCCCGATAAACCAGTGCAGAATCGACCGAAATCAGCTCAAATCCCCCTTGCTCATACAGTTCACATGCCAAAGCGGTTTTACCACTTGCAGTTGGCCCCATTAAATTGATGACCGGCAATTGATTGGACATGTAAAACTACTCTCCTCGAGCAAAAAGTTTATCTAGTTGAGCCAATGGAAAGGCGCGCCAGGTCGGACGACCATGATTACATTGACTGGCAAATTCGGTTTGTTCCATCTGCCGTAATAAAGCATTCATTTCAGACAAACTTAGGATACGATGCGCTCGCACTGCACCATGACAGGCCATTCCCGCCAAAATTTGGTCACGCTTCTGCAATAGGCTTTGTGCTTGATCCCCCGGATCTAAATCATTCAATAATTCAGGAATCAGGGCATCGAAATCGGCCTTGTGTAGAATAGCCGGTACACCACGTACGATAACTTGCTCATCACCATACTGATCGATTTCCAGCCCCAAACGTGCCAACTGCTCTTTCAGCTCTTCGACACGCATGGCCTGCATCCGGCTAATATTCACGACTTTTGGAATGAGCAATTGCTGTGATGTCCAGAATTCAGGTTTATCCCAAGCCGATTTCATTTGCTGCAAAACAATACGTTCATGTGCCGCATGCATATCGACAATAATCAGACCTTCGGTATTTTGTGCCAGAATGTAGATACCATGTAACTGGGCAATGGCAATGCCCAATGGATGCTCATCCACTTTGGCCTTTACATGTGTCTGAAAAGACTGCTCAGGACTAAATACTTCGGTTTCCGAACTTTCTCTGAGCGGTGCTAAATAACTTTGCAAGGCATTATTCAGCTGCTGTGAACCAGAATAAGATTTACGGTAATCTTGGGAATAATGCACTGTTTGTGGACCTGAAGATGCAAAATCGGTCAGCACATCTGAAGTTTCATTTTCACTTAAGGCAGATGTCGTTCTCACCACCTGTGGCTGAGAATGCGCAGTCTGATGCAGGCTGAACTGTTCCTGATAACGCGGTTGCGGGGCCGTCAAGCCAGGCTGCTCATCCTGTTTCATTGCCTCGGCTAAATCTGCAGTTGCGGTCTGGAATTGTGCCAACGTTTCTTTGGCATAATGCCGTACGAACTCATGTACTTCACGTTGATTCAGGAAGCGAATTTCATGCTTGGTCGGATGGACGTTTACATCCACATTTTCTGGATCAACTTCTAAAAACAGTAAATAAGCCGCATGCTGATGCCCATGCAGGATGCCGTCATAGGCCATCCGTAAGGCATGGGAAATGGTTTTGTCTTTGACAATCCGGCCATTTACATAGACATACTGCAAATCAGCCTGTGCACGTGCATCTGAAGGATGGCCAAGCCAGCCAGACAAACGCATGTTGATACTGTCTGCATCGATCCAGTAGGCATTTTCAGTAAACTGGCGGCCAAGCAATTGCTGTACCCGTTGAAAACGCAAAGCGCCGCTATCCGCCACGGGTAAATTCAGCTTGATGCTTTCATTATGTTCCAGCACAAACCGGATATCAAAATGCGTTAACGCCATACGGCGCACAATTTCTTCGATATGACCAAATTCAGTGCCCGGTTTTTTCAGGAATTTACGCCGTGCAGGCACATTGAAAAACAAATCCTGAACCCGGATATGTGTCCCTTTCGAAGCTGCGACCGCTTGAATTTCCTGATGATCAAAAGCCGTGCCATTGACTTCGACCTGATAACCGATGCCCTCGTCATTTTGACTGCTGATCATGGTCAGGCGAGAAACTGCAGCAATCGACGCCAGTGCTTCGCCACGAAAGCCCAGACTGCTAATCGCATACAGCTCGTCAGCGCTCTGGATCTTGCTGGTAGCATGGCGCATCACGGCCAAAGCTAGATCTTCGGAATGAATTCCGCGTCCATTGTCGATGATTTCAATTAAAGTACTACCACCCTGTTCGACCCGAATGATCAGTTCCGTCGCACCCGCATCAATCGAGTTTTCCAGTAATTCCTTGACCACAGAAGCCGGACGTTCAATGACCTCACCTGCGGCAATCTGGTTGGCAAGTGCAGGATCAAGGGCACGAATACGGCGCAGACTTAAATCATTCGACATGTGAGAATTGGCGCTCCAGAGCTTCTCGTAAGGCAAGATTCGATGAAATCAGACTTGCAGTACGGGTGAGCTCATCTTCAGATTTTAAAATTTCAATAATCAGGTCAGCTTGCGGAATTTCATCGCCACCTTTGGACGGCCATTCAAATAAAAATAGCGCATTCGGTGTTTCCAGATAATCCCGGATGCCCATCAATTCCAGCTCATACGGGTCATTCAGACGATACAAGTCAAAATGAAAAATATCCTGACCATTGATTTGATAGGGTTCGACCAATGTATAAGTTGGACTTTTCACTGAACCTTTATGACCCAGCTGTTGCAAATAATAACGCGTTAACGTCGTTTTTCCTGCCCCCAGGTCACCAATCAGATACACGACTCCCGCAGGGAAATTTTCCGCCAGAACCTTGGCCAGTTTTTGGGTATCGTCTTCATGATTTAAAGTGACACTAAATGAATAAGGCATATTACTCACGACATGATGCAAAAGAATAAATATGATAGCATCGCCACGCTTTAAAAGCCTATTCACCCGTGTGAGAAACTGTATTTTTTCACAGCATCTGTTCCTTAAGAGGTTAATCTGCCTGCCATGCAACCGACTGTTGAATTTAACCCGCCCATGCTGAATGGAGTCAGTGCCAGTAAAGTGTTTTTGCCAGCCAGTCCGGATGCGCCCCTGACAGTTTTTGCTTATTTATGCACGCAATTTGCGCATATTACAGCAGATGAATGGCGGTCCCGTTTCAACGAGGGACTGGTCTATAATGCCCAAGGCAATCAATTAACAACAGAAAGTCCATTTCAAGCCAATAGCCACTGTTTCTATTACCGCTTTTTGGCACATGAAGTGCATGTTCCTTTTCAACATCAGATTTTATTTGAAAATGAGCATTTCATGGTGGTCGATAAACCGCATTTTTTGACCATGAGCCCGACCGGACAATATGTGCAGGAAACGCTACTGGTTCGTCTTAAAAAGCAAACCGGCAATGAGCATTTAACGCCCATTCACCGGCTGGACCGTGAAACGGCAGGTGTGGTCCTGATTTCCAAATGTGTGGAATCACGTGGCCTGTACCAGCAGTTATTTGCTACACGGCAGGTGCAAAAAACCTATCATGCAATTGCGGCGTATAACCATAGTTTAAAATTCCCATTGGTCACACGTTTGAGAATGCAAAAAGGTCAGCCTTTTTATACCATGCACGTGCTAGACGGAACGCCAAATAGCGAGACAGCGATCGATCTGCTGGAACACAACACAGAATGGGCCAAATATGAGTTGAAACCGCATACTGGCAAGCAGCATCAATTACGGGTGCACTTGAATCATCTGGGTATTCCGATCCGTCATGATCCCTTTTATCCACAGGTAGTGCACAAGGCGGAAGATGATTTTTCTGCACCTTTAAGTTTATTGGCTAAACATATTCAATTTATCGATCCGATCACACAAAAAAGCCTAAATTTCAGCTCGCAACTTGAATTGACACTGTAAATCGCTTGTCATTACATATTATTTTCTAAAATCGGTCGCTTTAAGATTGAATTTCAAACATAATTGATTAGAATAAAGGCGAAAAGTTAAGTAATTTAAAGCTTTAAAAATATTATGAGAAAAACTGAAGTTTATCAAATTCGCTTGGACTCGCAAGAGAAGAAACAAGCCTTTGCAGTATTTAAGCAATTGGGGATTACGCCAGCTCAGGCTGTGCGTCTTTTTTTCAAGCAGGTGGTGATTACCAAATCGATCCCCTTCTCGATTGAAAACCAGAATATCAATCTGGAACAGCTGATCCGACTACGTAAGCTGAAACAAAACGAAGCTAAAACCGAGCAAAATGCGCTTTCCAGTTCTGCCATGAATCTACTGGATGATCAGGAGATTGCATTGGATGATGATCATCTTGATTTATTTGAAGAACTGAATGCTATTTTGGGTGAAAGCGACAAAATTTAACATTGTTGCATTTCCAAACAATTTCTAAAGCCTGCCACTCACAAACTTCGCTATGCTTGATGCTGATAATCAATAAAAAATTAGCTGGAGTATGCAATGCTCGTACGACGCGCCCAGTCAGCAGACCTGAATCAACTGGCGATATTATTTGATGAATATCGACAGTTTTATGGTACGTCTTCCAATCCTGAACTCTCTTACCAATTTTTAAAACAGCGTTTTGAAGATGGACAGACTGTTATTTTTATCAATACCAAAGATGATACCTTTACCGGCTTTATTATCCTGTATCTGGGTTTTTCTTCGGTGGCCTGCTCGACTTATTATATTCTGGATGATGTGTATATCACGCCGGTTTTTCGGCGTCAGGGCGCAGCCAAACAACTGATTGATACCGCGATTTTATTTGCCAAACATGAACAGGCCTTAAGAATTACCTTGGAAACCCAAAAAAATAATTATCAATCGCATAAATTGTACGAATCTATGGGATTTATCAAGGATGATGAATTTCAGACCTATCACTGTTTCCTGAAATAAACACCAGTCTTTTTAATCATATTTCAAGCGAATAAAAAATTTATTATTCTGAGCGGAATTTGGCCTGCGCCACCTGTTCTGCATTTAAATACAGCCATTCCCCTTCAACCAGTTCAAGTAAGGCCAAAGCACCAATCTGTGCACGATGTAGCTGTTCAACTTTATTACCTACTGCAGCCAGCATACGCTTCACCTGATGATAGACGCCTTGATGAATGGTCATTTGCAGACGATTTTCAGCCAATCGTGTCACTTCGGTAGCTGAAAAAATGCCTTTTTCATTTCTTAATTCAACACCTTGTTCTAGTTGCTGAATCTGTTCATCCGTGACGGCATCCGCAGTTTGCATCTGATAAACTTTGGCGACATGCTTTTTCGGATGGGTGAGCGCTTGCAGAAACTGTCCATCATCGGTCAGCAATAATAGTCCGGTGGTATCCTGATCCAGACGGCCTACACACTGAATCCCCCGATTCAGCAAAATGTCATCAAACAGGTCAAACACACTAAAATGATGCGTCGCCTGATGCGAACACTCGTAGCCTTGTGGTTTGTTTAAGGCGATATAAACTTTTTCCCGATAGGTATGACTTTTACCATAAACCTCGAAATTTAAATGATTTAAATCCAGGTTATATTTAGGATTGTCAACCACTTCATCTTGAATTGAAACAGCACCATTTTTAATCAGTTGCTGACAATGCTTGCGGGAGCCGAAACCTTGTGACTGCAACATTTTTTCTAATAGCATCTGTTTATACCTGTATCGAGTGAAGACCTGTGCATTCTATCCTGAAACAGTCCTGAATTTGATTTCTTCCGCTGTTTTCTAGGTATCATGCGTTGAAAAGCTCTACAATAGCTTTATTTTTCACTCTATCTCTCCCCCTTATGTCGCAACTTGATTTGAATCTGATTGTTCTTTTGGTTTTACTGGCTTGCGGTATTTTCAGTCACAATAGTGCCGTCACCATTGCTGCAGCGGTATTAATTGTTTTAAAAATCACACCTCTCAGCAGTTTATTGCCTTATGTACAGGCGCACGGTTTAAATATCGGCATTATTATTCTGACCATTGGTGTTCTGACACCAATTGCCAGTGGCAAAATTTCAGGGGAAAGTATTCTCAAATCTTTCCTGAGCTGGAAGTCTTTGCTGGCAATCGCGATTGGGGTCTTTGTCGCTTGGCTGGGAGGACGTGGAGTGAAGCTGATGTCCAATCAGCCAGATGTAGTGGCCGGACTGTTATTAGGCACAGTAGCAGGTGTAGCAGTATTACGCGGTGTTCCAGTCGGTCCTTTAATTGCGGCTGGGATTTTATCCTTATTGATTAGTACACAATAATGTTCAAATCATCAGCGCCCTTCACCAGTATGCAAAGATTTCTCAAAAATAATCATATAACGGGAAATATGCAGATCGCCCGATGATTATCTTGCGCTAAGCTCTAAAGCAATGCTTCAGGCTTGCTCAGAAGATACTATCAGATCAACGGAATACTTTATTAATTCAATCTTTTGAAACCAAGTCAAAGGAAAGTTATGATCTTTGAAGCTCTGACCTGATAAAAATTTGAAATTCAATAAATGACACACCCCAGTCTAATCTTTCAAAGCATAGACCAAACTTTCTATCATCTCGCCATTTTCCAAATATACTTTAACCGGAATACGTTGATATTCATCGCCTTCAAATGCATCCAGATCATCCCAATATTGGGGAAGATTCTCGGATATGAATACATAACCCGGAACAGTCTCTCCCGAATCACTGAGCTGAATACCCGGGCTACCCAGTTCAGCACCCCAACCACGCTGCTGCAAATACCCACGAATATAACCGGCTTTCCAGCTCCCCCCAATCCGCTCCATGACAGGGGCATTGGGTTGCTGCGGACGAAGCGTGCCGTATACGAATAAACTGTTCATCTTAAGAACTCTTAAACATCATTGTGATGATTATTCTACAAATAGTAGTGCCAAACGCACCTGGTCATAAGCCATTTTAGGTGTAGTGAGTTCCACAATCGGACGCAACTTAATAGAACCGTCATCATTAAAATGCTCCGAGTTTTGACGCTTGGTCAGGCGTTTATAAATCTTGCGAACCTGCTCCACCACTTCCTCACCCGGATGTGCCAGCGAGATATCCAGCCCCTGCTCTTTATGCAAACGCCCCAAATGATTGATGATGGTTGCCGGGGTCAAACCACGTTCAGTTGCGATATCGGCAATTTCATAACCTTCTTCAAACAGTTCACGCGTTTCGTCTAGCGTTGCAGCGGCATAGCTTTGTTTCCCCGCATTCTTGGAAATTTTCTTCTCATTGCGCTGGATTTCAACTTCATTCAAAGTCCCGCCACAATGTCGGATAAAGGCCTTATGCTGTGCCGTCAAATCGACATTTTCAAAATTCGCTTCGGCTTCATCAGAAAGTTCTTGAAAACGGCGATCGGCTTTAATTGCCAGACTATCGAGTTCCAAAGCCTGCTCATTAAAACCTTTTAATCGTAGGCCATTTAAGCTTTTCAAACGGGACAACGCGACATAGCCCTGTCCTTTTTCAAAAGTATGGCTCAGGTCAATCTCGGCAGCTTCCAGGGTCATGCCTTGTGATTTATGAATGGTAATCGCCCAGGCCAGACGCAATGGAATCTGCTGGAAACTGGCAATGGTTTTACCGGCCTCATTGTCTACCGACCAGGTTTCAGGCTCAACCACCAATGTAGTGCCATCGGTCAGTTTGACTTTAGGCAGCACACCATATTCATCATCTTCTTCAAAACTGATCACTTCGCCCAAACTGCCGTTGATATAACCCATATCAAAGTTGTTTTTCACAAACATGACTTTGGCATGTTTTTTCAGGGTTAAGGCTTCAGGCGCTCGCACTGACGATTTTAAAGTCTCGATCAGCTTTTCATTGCCATCACACTGCGCATCAAACTGGCGCGGATCATTGTCAATTTCATTCAGATGTTTAAAGTTAATACTGTCCACATCCATATTATGCGTATACAGGCGCGTATAGGTATCACCAATTTCTTGATGTCGCGTGGCCTGTAAAGCAGTGCGGTGTTCATGGCTAATCGCCTGCGCACGGATCGCATTCAGAATGTCATTCAAATAATCATTGCCCTGACGATGCTGCTCAGTTAGGTAGCAAACGCGAAACTTGGCTTCGACCCAGGCATCCGACATAAAGCAGAATTTGTCGCGGTTGCGCTCATCATTTTTACCGACTGGCGGTAACTGGAAAAAGTCCCCTGCTACAATCACCTGAATACCACCGAAAGCTTCATCACTTTCCTTGAAATATTTCAATACCTGATTGACCAGATTCAGCTGCTTGGCATGCAGCATTGAAATTTCGTCAATAATCAGGACTTGCGCATTTTCCAGATGTTCTTTTAAGTATTTGCGCTCTTTCATCCGCTTTAAGTCTTCTTCAGACAAAAAGTCTTTAATGCCAATGCCTGCCCAGGTATGAATAGTCATACCGTTCATATGTGTGGCTGCAATACCAGTAGATGCAGTAATGGCAACGGCGACTTTACGCGCCTTTAAATAATTAATATATTGATTCAGCGTATAGGTTTTTCCTGCACCGGCAGAACCGGTTAAAAAGACATTTTCTCCTGCTTTAAGTAACTTAAGGGCAGTTTCCTGTTTCATAAGAGCAATACCGTAAAAGAACGGCTATAGCCTAACGATTTTTAGCGGAAAAGTTAAGCGTCATGGCGGAAAACAAGCTGTATTGAACTGTCAGGCCTGCAAGTTGAGCCAGTTAATAAAATGCATGGCAATATTGCTGTATTCAGCTTCTGCTTTCTGGTTATTCGGATATTCCAGCTGATCAAAGATCACCTGTCCATTCACCAATTGACACCCCAAGATCAAGGGTAGACGAACAGCGGGATGAGACATGCGAAAGGCCACATACTGCCTTTCCACAATTTGCTGAGCATAGCTTGCCGCCAGACAGTTCCTGAAAATTTTAGATTCCTCTAAAATCCGATCCAAAGTTTTAAGCTCTTCAAAACGCCAGTTGAAATACAGTAAAAATGAAACCTGAGTGATTGGCGTCCAGTTCACCAGTGCAAACTGTTTTTTCAGCTTGGCGATCATTTCCTGCTTTTGAATCTGATCATGCCAGACGACCGCCTGATTAAACAAACTGGTCCAGCTCAGATTTTTCGGTATTTCTGTATGGCTGGAAAAATACTCTACCAGATAGTCGCGCACATAACTGTCAAAGAGCGACTCCCGTACATGCCCGCTTTGCAAATAAAATAGCTGCCTGAACTCAGTAAAAGGAATTCGATAGCGGTGCAGAACATTATAGAAATCACGGTTCTGCTGGCTTGGAGGCTGAATATACACCAGAACCTCATCTGGCAAATGCACCGTAATTTTATATAAATACTGCATATACGCCTGCATCATCCGGCTCAAGTTCAGATAAACCTTTTTGGTCAGCTGATCATCCATTTTGACCACATTGCGCAGCAGCTCCATCCATTCATCCAGATACAGAATTGAGGGACTAATCGCAATCCGTTGATCCTCAATCGATTGGCGTGTGCCTTTTAATACCACCGCCTGATTATGCTGGTGCTGAAACCAGTCGTGCTGGATTGCATATGCATGCATGCTATGAATAAACAATCGCGCCGAGACATATTGAAAATATTGTAAAGTCGCCAGAATAATCTGTGGATGTATATGATGGCTGTCTATAAAACTTAAGGCCGTTACTGCGACCCGCACACTGCTATGCTGGATATTATTACTAATCCAGTCCAGTACCTCGGCCGGTTGCTTAAAGATCCAGTTCACGGCACGATGACAGTCAAACAGTGGCAATCGGGCCACCTTTTTCTGCCATAAATACGGATGATTTTCCAGGAAATTCCGTTTAGATAATAAATCATCCCGATGCCACACATCCCGGTTCATCAATCGGACAAAACCGAGCAAGTTGCTCTGCTCCTCAGCATGCCGATATAGCAAACAGATATCATCAGTATGATCATTCAGTTCATGCAGATTAAAGCGCTCTTCAAAAGACAGTGACATAATCCGGAACATCGCCGGAGGCAAAAACTGCGCGGCGCTAAAACAGAACTCATCCAGACTGTCCATCAATGACTGGATCGACAGGAATTCAGCCTGCTGTAGACACTCCAAAGAAAAAGCCTGTTGCAAGCTTTCAAGAATCTGCTCTGGAATTTCGTTTCCATGCTGCACAAAGTTTTGCATGATGGGTGTTATGTATAGTCCGGCCTTAATCAGCTGCTGGTCGATAATCTCAGCCTGAACAACCGACATCTGTCGCAAAAATTCGAACACCCGTTCCGGGCCATTAACCCAGGCATAGACCTGAGCCAGGATAAATTGACGTAACTGTTTGGCTTTGTCGCGTAAATACAGCGAATGCTGTGGTTTTAAATCCCCGGTCAGGAAATAGATATCCTGTAAAAAGAATTCCTCTAGTGCTTCCGCTTTACATTGCTGAAAATAAAAATGACTGTCGACCAAAGCAGGCACAGTTCCAGAGTCCAGTGTGTGGGGAGTATGAAACTGGATATGAAACAGGCCATCCAGCAATTCAATCCGGTATTGATCCTGCTGGATTTTTATTAAATTTTGTGCATTTAAATGACCAATTATCGCCATCTGATCAAGATAAAGCTGGTTCAGCTCCGGAGAAATCCGTAAACATTGTTGTGCCAATAACCTTAAAGGTGCTACCAAGCTATCTTGTTCCATACGTGCACCTCGGTCATCTTAGAATCATCTTATTTTTATATTGGATCATGCTGAGTCCTTGATCGCCAATCAATGAACACTTAAAAATACATTATGGCATCACTTGCACTATAAAAAAGTCCCTGCATCCTCATTGCTAAAAATAGAACATCTCAATAGATGATAGCCTAGATTTTACAGGAAGAATTTTTCTTTTTTTAGTTTTGCTGACGTAGCACCTTAAGCTCGGCTAAACCTGTATAAATATGTTGCTGCAAGCTGTATCGAAATGCAATTAGCTCTTCTTGAGTCTGGACCCGAGCAATCGATTGTCGTGGCATAAACTGAAAATAAAATGGCAGGCGTTTTGGGAATAATCGTTTAGGCAAAGATGGAATCACATCGCCCTGACGTAGTAATTTATTGAGTTGTGGTACTTTGAGAAGTTTTTGAAAATATTTATGCTGGATGATCTTATTGGCATCAAAGCCGATCTCATAGACTTCATCCCCACCGAGCGCGGCAAAAGGGACAATATCATAGTTGAATTCCTGAGCTAGCTTTAAAAATCCGTAACGTTGCTTCCAGATCAGTTGATACTGTTCACCCTGACGTTTAAGTACTTCGCGACCGCCTCCCGGAAACACCAGAATGGAGTAGCCCTGCTGCATCACAGCACGTACATAATGCTGGATGCCATCGACTGCCCCAAACTTTTTCACGGCTTCACGCCATAGCGGTACATAAAAATGGCTATGATCTGCAATACTGACCACAGCCACCTTATGTTCGTTATAGAGATAATCAATCAGCATCGGCGAATCAAAGATGCCGTACATGGAATGATTACCGACATACATTGCAGGCCGACTGGCATCAATATATTCTGCCCCTAAAAAGGTAGGGGTAAAATATAATTTGGATAAGGCACTTAAGCGTCTAATCCATTGCCCATCATGTTTGACCTGCAAGCTGTTTGCTCCCTATTGACTCCGGATTATGCCACGCGCTTTTGGACCAGAATCGAACCTACCGAATAACCCGCACCAAATGAACACAACACGCCGTACTCACCATCTTCAACTTCATGTGCAGTACGGTGTAAGGCGATGATCACCCCAGCAGAAGAGGTGTTGGCAAACTCATTCAGAATGATCGGTACCAGACCAGGTTTGGCATTTTCTTTACCAACGACCAGTTTCAGGATCAGTTCATTCATGCTGGCATTGGCCTGGTGCAACCAGAAGCGTTTAACACCTGTCGGCTCAATCTGGTTCTTCTCCAGTTGCGCAGTAATCATTTTCGCAACCAGTGGACAGACTTCTTTAAATACCTTACGACCATCCTGACGGAAACGCTTGTCATCAATATCAGCATTTTCAGACATGTTCAGGAAACCGAAGTTATTGCGGATGTTATTCGAGAACTGGGTAAACAACTCAGAATCCAGAATTTCAAAACCGGTTTTGCTGTCGGTATTTTCAATAATTGAAGCGGTTGCCACATCACCAAAAATAAAGTGACAATCACGTGAACGGAAATCGGTATGTGCAGAAGTAATTTCCACATTCACCAATAACACACGACGCGCGCCAGCTTTGATCGCATCATAAGCCTGTTTCAGACCAAATGTTGCTGCAGAACACGCCACGTTCATGTCATAGGCATAGCCTTTGATACCTAGAGCGGTTTGAATCTCGATGGCGACAGCAGGATAAGCACGTTGCAAATTCGAGCATGACAAGATCACGATATCAATATCTTCGGCAGTCACACCGGCATTTTCCATCGCCTGCTTGGCTGCGATTACGCCCCATTCTGCTTGCAGTGAAATTTCATCATCTGCACGTTCACGTAAATTTGGACGTAAGCGTTTTGGATCAAGAATACCTGATTTTTCTACGACATAACGGCGTTGTACGCCAGATGCTTTTTCAATAAAGTCTGCGCTAGAACCACGACGCGCTTCAACTTCGCCTGCAGCGATTTTGTCAGCATTTTCGTGATTAAACAGTTCCACATAAGCATTTAAACTTTCAACTAATTCTTCATTGGTGATGACATTTTCCGGATGGAATAAGCCCGTACCCGTAATGCGGATGCCCATGTAAAATTCCTTATCTGAATTACCTATATCTTAACTGATTCCAAGACGATCCCATACTTTTTGCAAGCGAGTTGGAGACACGGGTGCTTTTGTTTTCATCGGTTGTGAAAACAATGAGATTCTTAACTCCTCGACCATGAAATACAATTCTTTCAGGCGAGCGTCATCTTTAAACTTGAATAATTTTTCCATCCATTGATCAATTTGGTCAATGGCGGAATTGTCCCTTTGTAGATTATTGGGCAAGCGCTCTAAACGCAAGATCAAGGCTTTCAAATAACGTGGAAATTCGCTCCATACATCGGAAGGTTTACGATACACAAAGTCAGAAAGGCTCATTAAATCAAGCTGATCTTCAATATCATTCATATTTTTTTCAAACACAGAATGGTCTAAAACCAATAATTTCCGGCGGATTTCCTGCCACTGGATATAAATATCCGTGATTTCTTTCAGGGCAACCTGGCCATAAGTCAGGAAAGATTTTTTTACATCTTCAACCAGCTTTTGGAACTCTTGCGCATTGACAGGTAGCTCATTAATAGACATATGTAGTGTGGCATAAACTAACATTTGTTCCAGTTGCGCTTTATCACCAAGTGGCGAATAAGCCAGCGCCAAAGGTTTGGAAATCTGTTTTTTCAACTGGCGGGTCAAGTCTCCGAGTTGCATATGCACCAGTCGGATCACCCCTTCACGATGTTTTTTAACCGCTTCAGCCTGATCATTAAAAGTCTGAATCACCACACCAGATTCATCTTTCTGCTCCAGCGCAGCGAAGGCTTTGGTCGGAACCAGCGCCTGATACTGCTTGACCACGACACCGGTGACTTTTTGCGATGCTTCAAATACAAAGCTTTCCGGGAAGGTTTTAAATTCACCTTTAAGCTGTTTGACCGGACTATGCGTTTCAGTCCGGCAGCGCGCTTTCAGCTCAGCAAGATCACGCCCCTGTTCAATAACACGACCTTTTTCATCAGTAACTTTGATAAATGGCAACAGATATTGATCGACCCGGTCAAAACTGAAATCTTTCTCAGTGATTTGATCGCCCCGCAACTGGAATGCCAAGAAACTAAAAATATGTTTCTGTAAATCCTGCGCATCTACTTTTGCCATGAGTTTTCGTGCAGTATCCGGAATCGGCACCAGATTACGGCGCTTATCCTTCGGCAAAGCTTTTAGCAATGCTTCAATCAGATCCAGACGCCATCCCGGAATTCCCCATGACCAGATACCTTCATCGACCTGTGCCAAGGCTTGCAATGGAATTTTAACTGTCGCGCCATCTTCATCATGACTCGGGTCAAAACGATAGGTTGCAGCCAGACGCAGGCTACCATTCTGCAAATAGTCCGGGAATTGTTGTGTGGTTGGACGATCATTTAGCCACAGCGCATCGTCATCAACAAATAAATAACGCGGATTCTGCGGCTCTACTGTGGCACGCCAGTCTTCAAAAGTACGACGGCTGGCCACTTCAGGCGGCACTTTGGAGGCATAGAACTGGTAAATGGTTTCTTCATCAACCACCAGATCACGACGACGCAGCTTGTCTTCTACTCGCTCGACTTCTTCCAGTTTAAGTAGATTATGCTTTAAAAATGGCGGAGTAATCCCTAGATGACCGGTAGTTAATGCATCCCGCAAGAAAATTTCATGCGCAGCCGCCTGATCAACTTTTTCATAATTGATTGGGCGTTTCGGCTCAATAATCAGACCAAATAATGAAATCTGGTCATAGGCATTCACTACCCCAGCTTTTTTCGACCAGTGCGGTTCAAAATAATGATGCTTGAGCAAGTCACGCGCCGCCAGCAGAATCCATTCCGGTTCAATCTTGGCCAGGGTACGTAAATACACCTGGGAGGTCTCGACCATTTCAAAGGCCATCACCCACGGCGTATTGGTCTTGTGCAAGGTAGAAGCCGGGAAAATCCGTGCTTTTTGCTGACGCACTGCCATAAAGACATTACGCTCATCGGTCTTGTTGGCGATAAACGATAACAGGCCGGTCAACAAGGCACGGTGCAGATTTTCATAACTGGCTTTCTTTTCATTAAATGACAGTTTTAAACCCTTAGCCAAATCCACCAGTTGCTCATGAGTTTTCTTCCATTCACGCAGACGCAGCCAGCTCAAGAAGTGATTGCGCGCAAAAGTACGACGCTTATTTTCACTCATGCTGTCGCGGTTATTATGCAGCGTCTCCCAGAGCTTGATATAGAACAGGAAATCAGAATCGGCTTCACGGAATAGTGCATGTTTCTGATCAGCCTGCATCTGCTTGTCCGCCGGACGCTCACGCGGGTCCTGAACTGCAAGTGCTGCCACAATGACCAGCACTTCATTCAATACCCCAAAATGTGCACCACCAAGAATCATACGGGCCAGACGTGGATCGATCGGCATTTTCGCCATTTGTTGACCAATCTTGGTTAATCCACCTTGCGTTTCCCCTTTTTTAAAGGAGGAAGGAGTTGCTGACTGCTTTTCATCACTAACTTGAGGGGAGTTTTTCTCAGCCATTGCACCCAGTTCAATGAGGAGCTTACGGCCATCATTCACCAGACGGTGATCTGGCGGTTCGATAAAATCGAAGTCTTCCAGTGAACCCAAACCTAGACTTTGCATCTGCAAAATGACGGATGCCAGGTTAGTTCGCTTGATTTCCGGTTCGGTAAATTCAGGACGGCTGAGGAAGTCTTCTTCAGAATACAGACGAATACAGACACCCGGTGCAATACGGCCACAGCGGCCTTTACGCTGATTGGCTGCTGCCTGAGAAACGGCTTCAATCGGCAGGCGCTGCACCCGTGAACGATAGTTATAACGTGAAATACGGGCAAAACCACTATCAATCACATACCGGATATTTGGAACGGTTAGAGCCGTTTCTGCTACGTTGGTGGCAATAATAATACGTCGCCCACCACCAGAAGGATTAAAGATTTTCTGTTGTTCGGCTAGCGCCAGACGCGCATATAAAGTTAATACTTCCGTATGTCGTGGCCCGTGTTTGATCAAGGTTTCCTGTAGTTCGCGAATTTCCTGTTCCGTACTGGCAAAAATCAGGATATCAGCATGTTCGGGATGACCTTTTTCCTGTGCATCCTGAAAGCATTCTTCAACTGCTTTGACTACGGCACGTGGCAGGTTTTCTTCAAAATCATCAAACTCGTCATCATCACTACCGCCAATGCTCATTTCCGAGATCGGGCGATAACGTAGCTCAACTGGGAAGCTGCGGCCTTCTACTTCAAAAATTGGCGCCCCATTAAAGTAACTGCTAAAACGTTTTACATCCAGGGTTGCAGAAGTAATGATGACTTTCAGATCGGGACGACGTGGCAACAGCTGCTTCAGATAACCCATAATGAAGTCGATATTCAGTGAGCGTTCATGCGCTTCATCAATAATAATCGTGTCATATTTGGTCAGGTAACGGTCATGCGTCAGTTCGGCAAGTAAAATACCATCAGTCATCAAACGCACAATTGAATCTTGTGAACCCTGTTCAGTGAAACGGACTTTAAAGGAAATTGATTCACCGAGTTTTTCGCCAACTTCTTCGGCAATACGCTGTGATACGCTGCGGGCTGCCAGTCGACGCGGCTGGGTATGTCCGATCATTCCGGTCAGGCCACGTCCAGCCAGCATAGCAATTTGCGGTAACTGGGTGGTTTTACCAGAACCGGTTTCACCAGCTACAATAATAACCTGATGCTTTTGAATCGCGGTAATCAGCTTGTCAGCATACTGGGTTACCGGCAGATCCTGATTTAGCTTGATGTTCGGAAGACGCTCAAGCCGTTGCCGTACTTTCAGATTGGATTTTTCAAATAATTCCTGATACTGCTTGGCATCTGCGTCTTTCCCTTTTTTCAGTCGATTTAAACGGTGACGGTCACGCGCCATTATCCATTGATCTACATTTAAATGACTCTGCACAGAGAAAACACCCACATCAAAAAACCGGAAAGGTTTATTTTACTTGGTTCATTAGATTTCAGATAGTCGTAGTTCTGTTAAGTGCCGGACAAATTGGCTTTGATCGCCTGATTTCCCTCAATTCAGCGCCATAAACCTGTCAAAATATCTATGACACGCTTGAATCTTCCTGAGTAGATTTAATCATCAGTTTAAGTTTCGAATTAATATTTAAATTATTTTGCGGAAATCATGCTTTTTTCCGAATCGCCCCTTGAATTTTTTCGTTTCAACATCATGTTTGCTAGCACGAGGAAAAAGAGATAATTTTGTCATCAGGCCATCATCTTGATGCTGCTCAATGAACAAAGCGATTTTGCCGAAGTGGCGCGTTTTTACTTAATTCGGTTTTTCCGATGTTTGTAATGTAAAAATACCATTTTAGCATCAACCAAAATTTCGATACTCTTATTCAAAATCAAAGACTACCTCAATCATGGAGACAATGATGAGCTTAATTAATACTGAAGTTAAACCATTTAAAGCAACTGCATTCCAAAACGGCAAATTCATTGAAGTTACTGAAGCTGACCTGAAAGGCAAATGGTCTGTTGTATTCTTCTACCCAGCTGACTTCACTTTCGTTTGCCCGACTGAACTTGGTGACCTTGCTGACAACTACGCTGAATTCCAAAAACTAGGCGTTGAAATCTACTCAGTTTCTACTGACACGCATTTCACTCACAAAGCTTGGCACGATTCTTCAGAAGAAATCAAAAAAATCCAGTATGTAATGGTTGGTGATGCAAACTGGACTCTTGCTAAAAACTTTGACGTATTAATCGAAGCTGACGGCCTTGCTGATCGTGGTACTTTCGTGATCGATCCAGAAGGTAAAATCCAAATCGTTGAAATCAACGCTGGTGGTATCGGCCGTGACGCTCAAGAACTTCTTCGTAAAGTTAAAGCAGCTCAGTATGTACACGCTCACCCAGGCGAAGTTTGCCCAGCTAAATGGAAAGAAGGCGATGCAACTCTTGCTCCTTCAATCGACCTAGTGGGTAAAATCTAATTTTAATTAGATTGAACTGATTCAAAAAAACCACGCTTTTTAGCGTGGTTTTTTATGGTTTGAACTTTTATGTCAGTGCAATACTGGATTTTATTTTTTTAAATTATTTTGTTAGGACTTTAAATATTGCAGTCCTATTTCTTTCTTGATCCATCATATAAAAATTCAGGCATATCTTTTGCTTCGCTTTCTCATAATCCTTACCGATTCTTACAATTGAGCTATACATCTGCAGAGCCATATGGCATAAGTTCAAATGATAAGATAAGAAATATTCAGTGGAGGAACGCATATGCAAAAACTGCTTACCGTGATTTCTTGGAAATACAATCCCTCAAGCCGCCACCTGAAAATTGTATACAGTAATGGTCATGCCGAGCTGTATCATCCCGTACCTGAATTTATTTATGACAACTTACTAAGACGCCAAGACAAAGCTGCATTCGTAGAAAAGTATCTCGAATATAATTTACATTTTAATAAAATTTGCATGGATTAAAGCGAATCCATTTAACGAAATCCCACCATCAGCAAACCTGCGCCTATGGGTACAGTACTCATGATAAAACGTGGGTCTTGCTGAATTAAGGCAATAAACTCTTCGACTTCTGCTGCATGTGAAATGACATTATCAACTACCAGTAACCCGCCCTTTGCTTTAAGTAATCGACTCAAATGTGGCCAGTAACTGACATAAGCATCTCGTTCAGCATCTAACAGGATAAAATCAAATATTTCCTGTTCTTCCTTCAGATAAACTTGTGCATCAATCACTTTAAAATTGATTAAATCTGCAAGATCTATTTCTGTCGCATATTGCTTTGCCTGAATAACCCGTTCTGCATCAACTTCAAGTGTTGTAATCATGGCTTGAGTCTGCCGAGCCGCTTCTGCCAGCCATAAAGTGGAATAACCAGTAGAAGTCCCAATTTCCAGAATACTTTTCGATTGTTGCGCACGAATCAGCATAGATAAAAATCGACCGGATTCTGGTTCTATATTGCGATATCGGTGCAGGCGATCTGCCTGCTTAAGATCATGCCTATGAAACTTTTCATATAATTCCTGCATGAATCTTTCAAATTCATCTGACTTTTGCATCACTCTTCCCTGAGTCTGTTGGGCTTAAAGTGCCTGAATCAATTTAAAACGCTCTACTTCACGATCATCGTTAGTGGTAATGGTTTCAGTGAACATCGTTAAAGGACGTACCCAAATTGAATAATCACCGTAGAGACATTGATAAACCACTAGCTTTTCTTCAGTTTCACTGTGCGTGGCGACATTAAACACCTGATAAAGCTGTCCCTTATAATGTTGATAAATACCGCGTTGTAATTCCATCATTCGAGTCTCAAATATCTTGTTTTAATCTTAGCTGAAAATCCTTATTCTTGCTCTAAACTACTTGAAAATTAATCTTTCGCCCCCATATAGAACTTTGAAATTAATGATGAATTTTTTAATAAATCTGTAAATCCGATCAATAAAATAAAAACAAACTGTTTTACCTATTTATTCAATTCATTTAATATCCTGTTATCAAATAAACATTTACTCCTTTGGAGACGTTAGCAATGTTAGACCAAAATACTTCAGCTCAACTTAAAACCCTATTAGAACGTTTGGAAGGCCCGATTGAACTGGTCGCGACTTTAGACGGCTCTGACAAGTCAGCCAAAATCCAGGAACTGGTGTCCGAAGTGGCTGCACTGTCTGACTTAGTCACTGCACGCTTTGACGGCACCAACAAACGTACGCCAAGTTTCGGGATTGCCAAACAAGGTGAGGAACCGCGTGTGTTCTTTGCAGGCTTGCCAATGGGCCATGAGTTCACCTCACTGATCCTGGCATTGTTGCAAACCTCAGGTTATGCACCGAAAGTTTCAGATGAAGTTCTGGCGAATATCAAGAGCCTGGGTGTTCAATCTAATTTCGATGTATTTGTGTCTTTAAGCTGTCATAACTGTCCGGATGTGGTTCAGGCACTCAACCTGATTGCCATCTATAACCCGGGTACTACTGCCACCATGATTGATGGGGCTTTCTTCCAGGACGAAGTAGAAGAACGCAAAATCATGGCGGTTCCGATGGTGTTCCAGGATAACCAGCATATCGGTCAGGGTCGTATGACACTGGAAGAAATCATTGCCAAGCTGGATAGCAATGCCGCTGCCAAAGATGCTGAAAAGCTGAATACCAAAGACGCCTTTGATGTCCTGGTGATCGGTGGTGGACCTGCAGGCAATACTTCAGCCATCTATGCAGCGCGTAAAGGCATTAAAACCGGGATCGTGGCTGAACGCATGGGCGGTCAGGTCATGGATACCATGGACATTGAAAACTTTACGTCTGTACAGAAAACCCAAGGTCCGAAGTTTGCAGCAGAGATGGAAGCCCACGTGCGTGAATACGGGGTCGACATCATGAACTTGCAACGTGTCTCTAACATCAAAGGGGCAGACGAAACGGCCAATGGTCTGGTGGAAGTGACTTTAGAGAATGGTGCCAAACTGGAATCTAAAACCGTGATTCTGTCGACCGGCGCACGCTGGAGAGAGATGAACGTTCCAGGTGAGCAGGAATACAAAACTCGTGGTGTAGCCTACTGTCCGCACTGTGATGGCCCACTGTTTAAGGGTAAACGTGTCGCCGTGATTGGCGGTGGTAACTCGGGGGTGGAAGCTGCGATCGACCTGGCAGGGATTGTAGAGCATGTAACTTTGGTGGAATTTGATACCAAATTGCGTGCGGATCAGGTGCTGCAAGACAAACTGAACAGCTTGCCGAACACTACGGTGATCAAGAATGCCTTGTCGACTGAAGTACTGGGTGACGGTGCACAAGTGACTGCACTGAAATACAAAGACCGTGCTACGGATGAAGAGCATACAGTTGAACTTGCAGGGATCTTCGTGCAGATCGGTTTGTTGCCAAACACGGATTTCCTGAAAGAAACAGCTGTTGAGCTAACTAACCGTGGCGAGATTGTGATTAACGACCGCAACGAAACCAATGTGAAAGGTGTATTTGCAGCGGGTGACTGTACCACAGTGCCGTACAAGCAGATCATCATTGCCACCGGTGAAGGTGCCAAGGCGTCATTGTCTGCTTTTGATTACATCATCCGTTCAGTACAGTAAGTTTTAGACTAGCTCAAATAAAGCCCGCTTGATGCGGGCTTTATTTTTAATTAATTTTGTCATTAACTTTTTTAGATTCAACTATATTTTTCAAATAATGAATCGTTTGATCATTTTCTTGATACGATCTTAGTCATGTAATTAATTTTTATCCTATATAGATACTATGTAATTGTCGGCAATCTCGTCTTGCCAGCCCAGAAAAGCTCTCCTATGATAGAGCGACAAATCATCTTTCATGATCGAAGAATAAAAAGGATAACATCCTGGGAGAAGAACAATGCAGTATCAATATCATTGTGCCTGCTGTGAAAAAGTAGTCGACTCTACAGAAAAATCATGCTCAAGCTGCGGCTCACATCATATTCGCAGCCCTTTTGGTTTTTGGGTTTTGTGTCTAGTAGCCTGCCTCGTTACAGCAATTGTGTTTAAAGTGGTGCATTTGTATGTACAGTCACAACAAGAAATTCCAGTACAACACTCTCTACTCGACGTTTTAAAAGAAGAAGATAAAAGACTTCGCTAATTTCATTCATCTCACAACAAAGACCTGTTGGTTCAAACAGGTCTTTTTATTACTCTTGAATAATTCAAATAGCTATGCGGAAAATAGCCTCATCAAATCCAGATTTGATTTACAATAGTTGTGGATTTGAATGAGAGATGTGCCATGGTTCTGTTAATTAAAAAAGGTGGATTACGCGAACGTGCCAACCGTAGCCGTAGCTATCAAGGCTCTGAAAATACTGAAACCATCTTAAAGCCTAATCGTTATCAAACGGCTGTTAAAACACCAGACAATTTAGCCTCTCCTGCCCCGACCTCACCAATATCTCCAGCATTAAATGAAGATATACCCCTTAATTCATCAGAATAAGTGCGTCATACCATAACCACAATGCAAATAGTAGAAATAGTCCGCCTGAAATCATATCAATATAACTCCCCGAACGCTGGTACAAGGTTTTAATTTTTGGTTGGGAAATCAACAGCATCAATAGAGCAAAGGTGATAAAGGTCTGCAAGGGAATAATCACCGCTAACTGTATTTTCAAATAATCTGAAGCAGATGAACTCAAGGCGAGTGAAAATACGCTACTAAAATAGATCAGTGTTTTTGGATTAGAAAGATTGGTCCATAAGCCCAACATAAAATAGTTTTTAGCTTGCACCTGTCCATTTGTATCATCGTCGGTCTGATGTCTATTTTTAAAGCTATGTACACCACCCTTTAACATGGCCCACCCCATCTTCGTCAGGAACATGCCACCGAGCACCATCAATACCTGTTGAATCCATGGAAACTGGTCAATTAACACGGTAAAACCCGCAAGTGTCAGTATTACCCAAACCACGATACCGGCAGAGATCCCGGCAATAACTTTCAGGGCATTCTGGCGTGTGGTAGATGCGGCACTTTTGGCAATGAGCAAAATATCGGGACCGGGACTGAGTTGAGCAACAAAATGCAGGAGACAGATCGTAAAAAGCAGAGACATTAAAATAAGGTAAATTTATAAAAATATATTATAACGTTTGTTCAAAGAGATTAGAAAGCTCCAATAAAAAACCGAATCATCAGATTCGGCTTAAATAGAATTTTTTAAATAAAACATTTATTTTGGATTGATATCTTTCATTTCAATTTTTTTCGCCTCAGGTCTCACTTCACGTGCTTCACCATCAATAATGGTGGAATCACCGCGACCTGATTGCTGATTTTGCATATCCTGCATTTGACGCATCATCTCGGCAAATGGGTTCTGGCCTTGTGCCCCACCCATATCGCCCATCATGCCACCCATCATTTTTTCCATCATGAGTTGCTGACGTTTCATCATCGCTTTCATTATAGCAGCCTTAAAAACCTGCTGAACCGCTGGAATGAGCATCAATACTGCCAATACGTCGGTAATCAATCCAGGAATAAGCAGAAAGAAACCTGCCAGAATTTTAGGTAAATTTCCTGTTAATGCAGGATCTGCACTTATCTGTCCCATCTGCATTTGCTGCATTTGTGGCATTACACCGGCCGAGTATTTACGGATCAGATTCATACCAATAAAAAATGCGGCCACAAACCAGAAAAATACGTACCACATGCTCCCGACGAGGTCACCCACGCCAATCCAGACAAATACTTCTAGGATTAAGCCTGCAAGGATAATAAGAAATAATTTCATGAAAATTAATCTAATCTCAGTAAAATAAATAATAGGATGCTGGAATCAACTGCTTCATCAGGATCAAGCTTTTTTGATACGCTTATGTAACAATATGGGCATTATTCTATTTTTAAAGTGCGGGCATGTCATTAATTATTGGGATTGACCCCGGTTCTCGTTTAACCGGTTACGGAATTATCGAAAAAGACGGCTCCAAACTGACTTTTGTTGATGCCGGCACCATCAGAACAGAAACGACAGAAATGCCTGAACGTTTAAAACGGATCTTTGCCGGCGTGGAGCGCATTGTAAAATTTTATGGTCCCACTGAAGCTGCGGTAGAACAGGTCTTTATGGCACAAAATCCGGATTCTGCCTTAAAACTCGGTCAGGCCCGTGGTGCTGCTGTTGCGGCACTGGTCAATCTGGATTTGAAAGTCGCTGAATATACTGCGCGCCAGATCAAGCAGTCGGTAGTGGGTTATGGCGCTGCGGATAAAGAACAGGTGCAGATGATGGTAATGAATATTCTAAAACTCAGCATCAAACCGCAGCAGGATGCCGCCGATGCTTTAGCTGCTGCTATTTGTCATGCCCACGCCTCAGGCAGTATGAGTAAAATGGCGGTATTGAATGCGTTGGGTGGTATGGCACGCGGCCGGAGTCGCGTCAGTAGCCGTCGTCGATAAGGTTTAACGCAATATTATAAAGTCTTGAGCATCTAGCTCAGATTCCAGATACTCTTGAATAACCGCTTGTACGATTGCACGAGCAGGCCCTTTCCAACTTCGTGTAATCATTTCCTGAAGTTGGGAGTCTGTTCCAGCAATAACGGCCTCCACCTCACCTGTGCTCAAGTTCCGTACATATCCTTTCAGTCCAAGCGCCTGAGCCTGCTCGGCAAACCAGTAACGGTATCCGACTCCTTGAACTTGGCCTGAAATATTCAGTTTGATGACTGGCACACTATTCTCCTTAGCGATTCACGGCCTGATAAATCGCATGTTTCATATCCTGTGCCTGCAAGCCACGTTCGCCATTTTTGGCCAGTTCATCACCTGCAAGTGCATGCAGCGTCACAATTTCATGCAAATAAATTTTTTGCGCAAATTGCGCCTTTAGACTGGCAATCATGCCGGCCAGCACATCCCCCATTCCGCCAGTTCCCATACCGGCATTCCCGGCATTGCAGATGTAAAGCCTTTCTTCCAGAATCAGGCTGCCTGAACCTTTTAGCACCCACTGTCCCTGATATTTTTGTTGCAGGGCATGAATGGCTGCAATCCGATCCATTTCAACTTCCGCAGTGCTACATGCTAGCAAAGTTGCAGCTTCTCCTGGATGTGGTGTGGCATAAGTCTGGGAATTCAAAACTTGAGGCTGCTTGGCCAGAAACCATAAGGCATCCGCATCCAAAACAACCTCCAGATCAGATTGCTGAGTCAGCTCAAACCAAGCTGTATATTGTTGCTCTGACCAAGAATCACGACCTAATCCCATGCCAAAACAGACTGCATCGACCTGCTGAATCAGTGCTTGGCGTTGCTCCTGAGTTAAAAGATTGATATCACGCAGCATGATATTCGGTGCACGTGACAAAATCGCAGTATGGTGTTTTGCATCACAGACGATCGTCACTTTACCTGCTCCGGCAGCAAATGCTGCCTCTGCTGCCATGATCACTGCCCCCCCCATATCGGCATGACCACCTACAACCAAGACATGACCATAACTGCCTTTATGACCAAAGGCTTCACGCTTCGGCAATTGAATCTGATGTGATGAAAGACAAGCAATTGGTTGAAGCTCAGTATCTGTCGGGATAGCAGAAATCAGTTCGATCTTGCCCGCATATTCTTTGCCTTGTCCGGTAAACAGTCCTGCCTTAAGCCCTAAACCCGTGAAAGTGTAGTCAGCTTTAATCGCAACAGGCAAAGGCTGGCCGGTATTGGCATCCAATCCACTCGGAATATCAATTGAGATTTTTAATCCAGTTTGCTGATTGATCGTTTGAATAACATTTTGCCAGTCAAAGTCCAGCTGACGGTTCAGACCAATTCCGAATAATGCATCGATATAGACCTCACATTCAGATTGAAAATCAAAATGCGAATAAGGCTGCAAGCCAGCTTGCTGAGCTTCCTGCACAGCCGATGCTAAATCTTTGGAATTACCCAACTCAACTGCATAAATATCAACACTGAAGCCCGCCTGTTTGAGATATTTGGCCACAAGATAGCCATCGCCGGCATTATTACCCTGACCACAGCAGACCGCGATTTTTTTTATTTTTTGCTGGGAAAATAAAGTGATCAGCCGCTGACTAATCCCCCAGGCGACTTGTTGCATTAAACCGTAGGAACTATTTTGCTGTTGAAACCAGCGCTGCTCCCATGCTTGTAGATCACGGCTATGGTAAACTTGTTGCTGCATTTCTTATTCCCTGTCTTTGGTTTATGGCAACTCCCGATTCTCAAGCGCAAATTAAAGTTTATCAACAAGATCCAGCCGAGCTAAAAGCATGGATTAAAGCGCAGGCTTTAGAATTGGGTTTTTCTGATTGTGTCATTGCCAAACCAGATGCTCAAGCAGAATTAGCACGCTTACAGGAATATCTGGATCGTGGTTATCATGGTGACATGAAGTTTCTGGAAGAGAATCTGGAAAAACGTGCCAATCCTGCTTTACTGGTTCCCGGCACACGCAGCATTATCTGTGTGCGTATGGATTATCTGGTCGAGGCACCACAACCACGTTATATCCCTTATGCACCCAACTCTGCCATTATCGCGCGTTATGCCCGTGGCCGGGATTATCATAAGACTATGCGTGGTCGTCTGAAAACCCTGGCGACAAAAATCCGAGAAAAAGTCGGAGATTTTGAATCACGCCCATTTGCCGATTCTGCGCCAATTTTTGAAAAATCGCTGGCTGAAAGTGCCGGTATGGGCTGGACAGGCAAACATACCTTGCTGATTCATAAAACATCAGGCTCATTCTTTGTTTTGGGTGAACTGTTTACTTCACTGGAACTGCCTTTTGATGAACCTGCGACGAAACATTGTGGCTCCTGTACTGCCTGTATCGACATCTGTCCGACTCAAGCCATTGTAGAACCGTACATGCTGGATGCACGACGCTGTATCGCCTATCTGACCATCGAATATAAAGGCATCATTCCAGAAGATTTACGACGCGGAATTGGTAACCGGGTTTTTGGTTGTGATGACTGCCAGCTAATTTGTCCTTGGAACAGTTTTGCCCAAGTCACCTCGGTAGAGGATTTTCATCCGCGACATGGTCTGGATCAGGTGAGTTTACTGGATTTATGGCAATGGGATGAAGCGACCTTTTTAAGTGCCACTGAAGGCAGCCCAATGCGTCGTACCGGTTATCAAAGCTTTATGCGCAATATCGCCATTGGTTTGGGCAATGCGCCCCTTGATGGGCAAATTATTCAGGCACTCCAGCAACAGCGTGATCAGCATGATGAAATTGTGCAGGTACATATCGATTGGGCGATTCAAGAACAACTGGCAAAATCCAGCTAATTTTCTATCACTATTAAAATATATTTCAACTTTACCTAGATTCACAGTTTCACTTAAAAGCCTTACACACCCTCGTTTCAGACTATGGCATAAATGAAAGAAGTGGAGGAAAGATGATGTCATCAAAAAATCCAAATCAAGAACTGTTGGAGCAGCTTCAACATGACCAGCAGAAGCAACAACAGCAGCAGCCGCAACATGGCCCGATTAACTCCCCAAAAAACAATCAGCATGAACAGGATGAACGAGTGCTGAACAAGCAGCATCGTGACGATCTGCAAAATCAGAATATTCATGGTGGTCATCGTGAATAAAAATTTGCAGGATTGAATATAATGACAAAGTCCACCCCGTGTGGGCTTTGTTATTTAATATAAGGTCATATTTTGCTAGTGAAGCAAAAGCTTATTTTTATTAAGATGAACTGAATGATAAATAAGCATAGACAGGGAAAGAGATGAACAGTAGTGATGCGGTACGTAATGATTGGTCACGTGAAGAAATACAAGCTCTATATCAACAGCCTTTAATGGATTTAGTGTTCCAAGCGCAACAGGTTCATCGTGAACATTTCACTGCGAATACCGTTCAGGTCAGTACCCTGCTCTCGATTAAAACAGGTAAATGCCCTGAAGACTGTAAATACTGCTCACAATCAGCGCATTATGATTCCAAACTGGAAGCTGAAAAACGCATTGCGGTCGATAAAGTGATTCAGGAAGCCAAACAGGCGCTAGCATCAGGAAGTTCACGTTTCTGTATGGGGGCTGCATGGCGCAACCCACATGAACGCGATATGCCTTATGTGCTGGAAATGGTGCGTGAAGTCAAAGCACTAGGTCTGGAAACCTGCATGACACTGGGGATGCTAAATGGATCGCAAGCTGAACGCTTGAAAGATGCGGGACTGGATTATTACAACCATAATCTGGATACTTCTCGTGAATACTATTCACATATCATCAGCACGCGTAGCTTTGATGATCGTCTGGATACTCTGGATCATGTACGTCAGGCTGGCATGAAAGTCTGTAGTGGCGGTATTGTGGGTCTGGGCGAAAGCCGTGATGACCGGATTGGTTTGTTATATGAACTTGCAACTCTGGCAATTCATCCTGAATCCGTGCCGATTAATATGTTGGTACCGATTGAAGGTACACCGATGGCAGATGTAGAAAAACTGGATGTGATTGAGTGGATTCGTACCATTGCAGTAGCACGGTTGCTGATGCCAAAAAGTTATATTCGCCTTTCTGCCGGCCGTGAATCCTTAAGCGATTCGGATCAAGCGCTAGCATTTATGGCCGGTGCCAATTCTATTTTCTCTGGCGAAAAACTGCTGACGACTCCCAATACAGCTCAGGGTCGTGATCAGCAACTCTTTGCAAAATTAGGTTTAGTTGCAGAACAGCAAAAACCGAGTGTTCGCAGCTTGGCTACAGATGCAATGGCAAGCTAATCACTATTTAATTTGATGAACTCACAGAAAAGTTATGTGCAGTAATTAAAATACCATAACGGGCATTCAGATAATCTCCGACTCGGATTTGATCTACCCCATTGGCATGATGCACCATCAGCACTTGCGTGACTGCATCATAGCTAAAGGATTCATAACTATCTTGATGCAGGCTGAGCCAGTGCAGGGTATCTGCCAGGCTACTGTCGACGATATAGCTATCTGCATGAAAATCTTTACTCATATGCCGGTTCATCGTGTTGAAATTTCCCTTTAATTTTAACGGAAATTAGCCCATAACAAGCATAAAAAAAGTGAGCCATTGCTCACTTTTCTTGCAAAAACTTTAGTCCTGATTCGTACCGCACTTACGACACTCCCTGTGTTCCCCGATCTCTTGCATTTGCTCATACTCATAAATATGCAAACAAAACAATTTTCTTAAAAGCTGAAGCATCATTGAAACTCCTGTTTAATCATTTTTTTAATACGCTTCTTAAGATATTCCGTCCTGAAACATCATGATTTTTGACTAAAAAATCATCTCATATTAATTAGCATAATTTTTTCAGTTGTAAAATGCATTTCATCTACTTTTCACTTTTTTTGCTGATATTCTTTGAACTAGATCACATTTATTTCATAAATATGAACTTTTTTTTTGATTAAAGAGGATGTTTATGGAATTTAGATAACAAAAGTAATATCTGAGGGAGATGCTTTTTTATTAAGCTGGTAACGAAGAATCTTTATTGAAAGGCAAACTAGAAAAGTTCATTATCAGTGGAGGCAACCCATTTTAAGTCCTTCGAGATAAGAACGACGATCAATTAAGTGAATTGCTTACTTCAGATTTCATAATATCCAAAAACAAAAAACCCCTTATGATTAATGCACGTAAGGGGTTGTTTTATATGGTGGGCCCAGACAGACTTGAACTGTCGACCAACGGATTATGAGTCCGCTGCTCTAACCAACTGAGCTATAGGCCCTATATGCTGAAAACTTTATTTATCAATAAGTTCAGGCGTCATGAATACTAGCTAAGATTTTTTGGAAAGACAAGTGCTTTTATAACTGCTTGAACATTTAGGCAGCAATCATGGGCGACTTGTCTTAGTCAAAATTCAGTTACTTAAGACTTCAGTATAGGAGGCATATAGAAAAATGAGATACATGCTGCATCATTTAAGACAAATGAGCCTGTCATCTTGAATTTAATCCGGTCTACTAAGGGTAAAACTGATAGATTTAAGGTCTTAGTATATCTATAAGGTATTAAAATTCTTTATTGCTCAGGCAGCACTGTTAAAGGAATAGCCTTGAGCTCAAGAAGATAGAATGACTAGAATTCAGACTTCATTTCTTCGTCTTTATGTAAATCCTGCTTAATTTCGATCAAAGACCATACAATTATAAGCGCAAAAATCAATAAGGAGACTATGAAGGCTGTCATGTACGTCATACTTTTCAATCTCAGAGTAGAAAGAATAAGAAAATAGAAAAGACCTGTATCAGTCTTCTTCTTCGACAAAAGTCTAATAACTAAAGTGTGCTCTGGATAGTCATTTTTTCATCATTTTAAGACTTTTTTTGTATCTACTAATATTTTTAAGATATTAATATTATTTTATTTATATATATTAACTCTTAATCTTGCAGCTTAAAAAGATGAATAAATCATAGATTTTTACATTATTCGCTGATTTTATTGGAAAGCCTATTGACTGTATGGGCGAACAAGATGAAATTATGCAGTTCTCTACATACAGCTTTTACTTATCTGTGCTTATGCTAAATAAATTCCTTGGCGAATCTGCATTTAAACTTGCAGGTTGGCAATATCATGTCGAACCAGATGTGCTTGAAGATAAACAGGTTATTATTGGATTTGAACATACCTCAATGATGGATGCGGTACTGTCAATTGCTCTGTTCCAGATTTACGACCTCAAGGTTCATACCTTAATCAAAAAAGAATTATTTAAAGGACCGTTTAAACCGCTATTGAACGCTGTGGGTGGTATTCCGGTTGACCGCAAGGCCAGTAAAGATATCGTGACCCAGATGGTGGAACATTTTCAGAACAATGAAAAGTTCAATCTGGTGATTGCTCCCGAAGCAACACGGGCTAAACAAGGTGAAGCACGCAAACCAATCCGTACCGGTTTCTGGCATATTGCCAAGGCTGCCAATGTACCGATCGTGTTGTTATACGCCAATTCCAAAACCAAGCAAGGTGGCATTCTTGGCAAGATCTATCCGACAGACCTTGCGCATGACCTGGCTTTGATCAAGCAACTATATAAAGACAAGGTTGGCCTGGATATCGTTATTCCAGAATAAGCTTTTTAAAAATAAAAGCACGGACATAATCAGCGATTCTGCTGTTTATGTCCAAGTCATCTGCCCATATAAATGTATAAATAGAATTATAAATCCCCCTATCCTCTTTCTATTTTTCCTCGATATTGCACTTTTTTTGTTTTTATCCTGAAATCTCAAATCCAGACACTTTTTTTTAAAAAAACGCTTATGGTAGAATTTCGGCATTCTGATAGGCATACAGCCAATCTACAAGGAGCATAGTTCGCATGGCGGGTCATTCCAAGTGGGCCAATATTAAGCATCGCAAAGCAAAACAAGATGCAAGTCGTGGTAAAGTTTTTACCAAATACATTCGTGAATTAACCACTGCTGCAAAGCTTGGTGGTCCAGATACTGCAAGCAACCCTCGTCTACGTGCTGTGGTTGAAAAAGCATTATCAGTGAATATGACACGTGACGTGATCAACCGTGCCATTCAACGTGGTGCTGGTGGCGAAGATAACGACGACCTGAAAGAAGTGACCTACGAAGGTTATGGTGTAGGTGGTGTTGCGGTTATTGTTGAAACCATGACTGACAACTTGAACCGTACTGTGCCTGACGTACGTCATTGCTTCTCTAAAACTGATGGTAACTTAGGCACCAACGGTTCGGTGGCATTCCTGTTCACTAAACGTGGTGAGATCACTTTTGAAGATGTGTCTTTGGAAGATCAAATCATGGAAGTGGCATTAGAAGCAGGTGCTGAAGACATCGAAGTCACTGAAGATGATATCCTAGTCATTACCACACCTGAAGCCTTCGGTGAAGTTCAAGATGCTTTAACTGCTGCAGGTTTAAAATCTGACAATGCTGAAGTAGTGATGAGTCCTTCAACCAAAGCAGAAATCACAGACATCGATCAAGCGAAAAAAATCATGAAAATGATTGATATGCTTGAAGATCTGGATGATGTACAAAACGTTTATACCAACGTTGAATTCTCAGACGCAGTTTTAGCAGAACTTGATGCTTAAATATGTCTGATTCAAAAAACGCACCTTAGGGTGCGTTTTTTTATGGCTGTCCACCAACCTAGCTTTGATTAAACTTTATTGAGTAATCCGCTACAGTTAAAGACATTATATTCTTTAATCACAAAGCTGGAATGCAGTGCCACCACATGCTCAATTTTTCCAATCCGCTTAAGCAGGATTTCACTATAATTTTCCATATCTCTTGCCACGACTTCAACAATAAAGTCTGCCGACTGACCGGTGACCAAAAAGGCATTAATTACTTCGGGAATACTTTCCAGTTCTTCCAGAAATTTGGCAAAAGTATCGCTATCATGTTTGCTTAAGGATACCTGCAACAGCACATGCAGACTGAAACCTAATTTTTGGTAATTGATTTCACGTTTTAAGCCACTGATAATATTATGATCGATTAAGTGTTTGATCCTACGATGCACCGAACTGACAGATAAATTCACCCGCTCGGACAGTTCATTCAGATTGACATCTTCATGGGTCAATATTTCTAGAATATGTTTATCGAAACGATCCAGTTCCATTTTTATACTCTTATATCAATAATCAATAGATGCAGAAAATTTTGCGCCATCTCTGTTATACAATATTTATTTATTTTTCACAAAATTTTCATATTCTGAAATTTTTTCCCAAATGGGATTTCATTTTATAAATACGGTTTTCAGGAGGGTTTAAATGACCGTTAATCGCATAAATTAAAAACATGACCAATGGTATTTTTGATTAAATCTTTATTTTTAAATTATTTAAATTGGGTAAACATGGCAACAGATAGGCTATTCCTGTCAGCCCCTACACGACTTAGCCGTCCATCTTTTACAAGTGTATAGAAATAGATTAAAACAAAGGCGCTTTAAAAACAAAAATAGCGCATTTCAAAAATATTACACAAGGAACGGTCATGGCTTCTAAACTTTTAAGCTTGATAAAAACAAAAGTGAGTCCTGTTTTAACCGTCGAAACCCAAAACGAAGAGCTTATTGGGCGGCTTATTCGGTGGAACGACATCAGGTACCCTCACCAATCTTATTGGCAATCTCACCGGATCCAATACTCAACCTTCAGTCAGCTCATTATTAAATAATCTCCTTTCTGGAAGCAGCCTGAGTACGACAAATCTCAGCAATTTATTAACTCAATTTTCTGGTTCGAATGCCTCAAGTTTAAATATTCAAAGCCTGATCAGTAGCTTAACCCAATCCAATGGCGGTAGCTTTAATATTACCCAGGTCACCAACTTATTAAAGAGCTTAATGGGGAGCAATAGCAGCAGCCTAGATCTTGAGGCTATTTCTAAACTGGTGGGCGGCTTATTGGGCGGTAGCACTGGCAATATTGATATTGGTAAAATTTCTCAACTGGTCGGTGGCCTGATCGGCGGTTCAAGTAATATTGATATTGGTGCGATTACAGGTCTGGTCGGCAACCTGATTGGCGGTGGTAATGGTGATATCGATATCGCGCAAATTGCTCAACTGGTTGGTGGCTTAATTGGTGGTTCAAGCAATATTGATATCGGTGCCATTGCAGGGCTGGTCGGTAACCTGATTGGCGGGAATGGCGAGATTGATATCGCACAAATTGCTGAATTGGTTGGTGGCCTGATCGGTGGTTCTGGCGGATTAGGTGGTGTAGATATCGGTGCCATCGCAGGACTGGTCGGCAACCTGATTGGCGGTAATGCAGGCAGTGATTTTGATCTTGGTGCTATTACCGATTTAATTAGCGGCTTTGTAGGCGGAAATGCAACAGGTGGTTTTGATGTCGGTGGCTTCACTGACTTACTGAGCGGTCTGATTGCGAATGGTTCAAATGGCATAGATTTAGGTGGATTATTAGGCAATCTCAATCTCGGTAGCGATCTGGATCTGGGTGGTATGATCGAAGGTATTTCCTCTGCTTCAAACGGCTTTGACTTAGGCAGTATTGCCGAAGGTGTTGGTCAGTTGGTTGGTAGTGGCTCTTCGATTGAATTGCCTGACCTCGGTGATCTTGTCCAAGGTGTGGGTACGACTGATTCCAATATTGATCTGTCTGCTATCCTGCCGGGCATTAAAGATACAATTCAGAATATCGGCAGTGGCGGTTCTTCATCCGGATTTGATTTTGGTTCACTCCTCAATAATTTTACTAAACATATTGATATCGACCAGACTAATCCTTGGGGTTAATCATAATCTCATTAAAAAACGCGCTTCATGCGCGTTTTTTAATTCTTGAATTAGCATTTAAACTTATACACCACGCCAGTCTACCCGTGCATTGCGTTCGGTTCGGTAAATACGGCAAATATATTCACCCAGTGGTAGCTCATTCAAATACTGCTGATAGTCGCGATATTCTTCGGACAAGGTTTCAAAATTTTCTTTTTCCCACGGCGTACCTGGAATCGCCAGAAGCGGTGCCAACATGGAACAGACTGCAATATCCGCCAGACCTAAACGATTTCCGACAAAATAATGCCCACCTTGGCTGACCAGCATCTGATTGAGCTGCTGTACAGCAACATCGATGTGTTGTTTAGATTCCGCCACGGTTTCCTCATTCAATGCATAACCCTTGGCCACCATCGCTTTCAATAAAGGTTTAGAAAATTTTTCAAACTGGCGCAGATAGCCCTGCTCACCAATTAAAATATCCAGAGATTCATGATCAGAAGTCAGTGCTTGAGAGAGCATCCAGCGACGGACATGACGACCCAATTCCAAAGTAATTTCATTAATTTCTAAAGCTTTATTTCGAAAATACCCTTCTGCGTGCAGTAAACGATGTTCTGGATAAGTATCATCCAAATACAGAGCAATCTGGGTGGAATCTGCGATCCATCGATCCTGATCACGCAAAATAGGCAGACGATTCTGGCCTGTTTTCAGGCGGGCAAAAGCACGGTGTACCCCGGGTATCAGATTGTGAGCAACATAGTACAGCTCTTTATGGTCCAGCATCCAACGTGCTTTTTCGCAAAAGTGAGATAAAGGAAACTGGTATAAAGTTCGCATGTATGCTCCATGTTTATCGTTATTGGATCAGGGCGTGTAGGCCGCTGTTTTATTCAGATACTTTAGTCACTCACTTTTAGAAAAACAATGTGATTTTTATTCAAAAGTAAAATACTGGCTGATTATTCCTCTATGGTTGGTGGACTCACTACACATCCCGGAAAGCTCAGCGAGTCATTTTAGGTCGCCAGAAGCATTTGATTGCAATAAACCACAAGCACATGACCTGACTTTAGTCATGCTTTCATGTAAAATCGGGGGCAATTTTTATATAACGCTTTTGTGAGTTATTTCATGGGTTTTAATTGCGGTATTGTCGGCTTGCCGAACGTTGGTAAATCTACACTTTTCAATGCCTTAACCAAAGCTGCTATTGCTGCAGAAAACTTCCCTTTCTGTACGATCGAACCAAACACCGGAATTGTACCTGTTCCTGATCCACGTTTAGACAAATTGACTGCAATTGTTAAACCGCAACGTGTTATTCCGACTTCTATGGAGTTTGTAGACATCGCAGGTCTGGTCGCGGGTGCTTCTAAGGGTGAAGGCTTGGGTAACCAGTTCCTGGCCAACATTCGTGAAACTGATGCAATTGCTCACGTTGTGCGTTGTTTTGAAGATGAAAACGTGATTCATGTGAATGGTCGTATTGATCCACTAGATGACATTGCTACGATTAATACCGAACTTGCGCTTGCAGACTTGGATGCTGTAGCCAAAGCGATTACGCGTTTGACTAAATCTGCTAAGGGTGGCGACAAAGAAGCGCTAGCTACTAAAGCAGTTCTGGAAAAAATCCAGCCTTTACTGGATGAAGGTAAACCGGCTCGCGCAGCGGACCTAGATGATGACGAACGCAAGCTGGTACGTGGCTTTGGTTTAATGACGCTTAAACCAACGATGTATATTGCCAACGTTGCTGAAGACGGTTTTGAAAACAACCCGCATTTAGATGCAGTCAGAAAATTAGCCGCTGAAGAAAATGCGATTGTGGTTCCACTTTGCAACCAGATTGAAGCTGAAATTTCATTGCTTGAAGATGAAGACCGTGCTGAATTCCTTGAAGCAATGGGCATGGAAGAACCGGGTTTAAACGTTGTAATTCGTGCAGGTTATTCATTACTGGGCCTACAAACTTACTTCACCGCGGGCGTGCAAGAAGTTCGTGCCTGGACCGTAAAAGTTGGCGCAACTGCACCACAGGCAGCAGGCGTGATTCATACCGACTTTGAAAAAGGCTTTATCCGTGCAGAATGTATCGCTTATGATGATTTCGTGCAGTACAACGGCGAAGCCGGTGCGAAAGAAGCAGGCAAATGGCGTCTAGAAGGTAAAACTTACATCGTTCAGGATGGCGATGTTTTACACTTCCGTTTTAACGTTTAAGTCATTGCTGTTAAAAAAAGCCCCTTCTTGGGGTTTTTTTATTGCTTATAAAAAGAGGATTCATACGTATAACAGGCTTTCTGGAAGCGCATAAGATCAACACATATTAACAATAATGATAACTATTCTCATATATGAATATTAAATTAGAGTGTATCTTAAATCTAATGAAAAATAACCTAACTCCATTCTCCCCAAGGAATCCTGCCAATGAGCTACACCTTGCCTGTACTGCCTTATGCTTATGATGCGCTAGAGCCTCATATCGATAGCAAGACTATGGAAATTCATCATAGCAAGCATCATCAAACTTATATCAATAATATCAATGCAGGAATCGCGGGTACAGAATGGGAAGATTTATCAGTCGAAGCCTTAATTAGCAAATTCAATGAAGTGCCCGAGCAACTCAGACAGAACGTGATTAATAATGCTGGTGGACATGCCAATCATTCCCTGTTCTGGACAGTGATGAGTCCAGACGGCGGTGGTCATCCCAAAGCTGAAATTGCCAAGGCCATTGAACATGAATTAGGAGGATTCGAGGCATTTAAAGAAGCATTTACCCAGGCAGCGCTTAGCCGTTTTGGTAGTGGGTGGGCCTGGTTAAGTATGACGCCAGATCAAACGCTTATTGTAGAAAGTAGCGCCAATCAGGATTCTCCACTGATACATGGCAATATTCCCCTTTTAGGTCTGGATGTCTGGGAACATGCCTATTATTTAAAATATCAAAACCGTCGTCCGGAATATATTTCTGCTTTTTTCAATGTTGTGAACTGGGAAGAAGTGAATCGTCGTTATCTGGAAGCGTTGAATGCGCTTTAAATCTTTGAGGAGATCGACCATGTCTACACGTACATTGATTCAACGCATGATTGGCAGCACACTCCTGATCTGCGGTGTAATGGTGCTTTTATTAGAACATGTGTGGATGCCCTATTTTTAAAGTTTATTTTGCTAAAAAAGCCAGTCTGAATGACTGGCTTTTTATAGGTACATTTAAATGGGCAAGGGTTTATTGCATATTGGCAATTGCAGTACCTTTTTGCTTAGGATCGGTATTTCCGAGTGCAGGATGGGCAATGGCATTCTGACATTGCAGTTTATCCCGCTCATAATCCGCCTGTTTTTGTTGCAGGCTGTTGCCATTTTCCATGGTCGTCCGCGCCCAGATTTCCAGACTGGTCAAAGCTTTACGACACAGAGCATATTTGCCTTCGGTCACCGAATCGGTCATTTTGACATTAATACGCCAGTCTGTACTCAATTTACGTGCTGGTTGACGTACCTGTGTTTCCAGCTGATCCACTTCTTTATTATAGACCAGTGGATCCACTTCATTGATCAGTTGCCATGCGGCATTGGCATAAGTCGTCGCATCATTAGTCAATTTAGGTGCCGGTTTAATTTCTGGCTTATCAGTCGATTGACTGTCATTCCCACACGCTTGTAACAATATTGCCGTGCTTATTAAAGCAGCAATCAGCATCGTACGTGTCTTGAACATCCACATATCAGGCTCGCCAATTTAAACATTTCGGCACTATGCTATTAAATTCACGTAGAATACACAATCTTCATTTGACCCATCGTTCAACTCTCCTTCAAGGTGTGTCGTGTCTGAACCGAATCAACTCGCTACGCAACCTGCTGGCTTCTGGCAAGGTGCAAAAGATAGCCAAGCGATTATCTTCACTTATTTACCAGTGTCGTTTGCTTTTGGTGTTTCAGCCACTCAGTTTGGCTTTACCGCCTGGGAAGCACTGTTCCTGTCCTGCTCGATGTATGCAGGTGCCAGCCAGTTCCTGGTGGTCGCTCTCTTAGGTAGTGGAACATCTATCTGGATGACGGCATTAACCGTGATTGCCTTAGACATTCGTCATCTGCTTTATGGCCCTGCGTTACAAAATCTGATTCAAGACCGGCTGAATTTAAAGAAAACGGCAATCTGGTCTTGGGGTTTGACCGATGAAGTTTTTGCCTCCGGCATGATCAAGCTCTCGCAACGGCGACAGGAATGGTCAGAATCCTGGATGCTCGGTTTAAGCCTGTTTAGCTGGATGTCCTGGGCACTCGGATCTTTCCTCGGTGGATTGTTTGCCGATCAGGTCAGCAACCTGCCGCAATTCTTACAGGCTGCGCTGGATTTCTTGTTACCTGCGCTGTTCCTGAGCTTCTTGTTAGCCGCTTTTGAGAAAAAACATACTTTTGTTGTAGCTGTCACAATTCTGGTGTCTGCGATTGCCTGTTATTTTATCGACCTGTCTGCCGCGATCTTTATCGGTATAAGTTCTGGTATTTTCGCAGGCCTGTTCAAGCACTATATTCTGAAACAGCCAGATCCTGAACACGCAGGAGATCAAGCATGAATCTAGAGATTATTCTGGTCGGGATTTTAGTCGGGATTGCCAATTTTGCCTCGCGCTTTGGTCCGTTTTTTGTCATTCAAAAATTTCAGCAAGGTTCGCAAAAACGCGGAGCATTGTGGCTAAAAATTGCCTTGGGTTCAATCGGTATTGCTGCGATCAGCTCTATGCTTGTAGTTGCTACCCTGCCGCCTTTATTAGAAACACCGAATAAAAGTTTTGCGATGCTGGTTGGCTTTATTGTGCTCACGGCTTTGTACTTTAAGTTTAAACGGATCGTGATGGCGACACTGACCGCAGCACTGACCTATGGGTTGGTTTACACCTATGTTGCAGTACCCTTTTAAGCTTTAACTAGTTGATCAATTGAAACAAAGACTTATGCTAAACTCATAGTATAGGTCTTTTTTATATAACAATAAAAACAAGGAAGGATGCGCATGTTTGAGGTCAAACAGGTGATTGAAGGCAAAATCTTTATTCATCATCGGCGCGATGAAATGTTAACCGTATTCCATCGACATGAAGTGCCGGCACAATATTTTGAATGTTTTATCAATGCTCAAAATTTTACCGGACATTTTGTCGAAATACATGCTCAACCAGCAGATCAAGTTCGGGTGGTTTATATTAAAAAGAATAGCACCCATCAAATTATTGCTATGCTTAATCAGAGCCAATACGTGCTGCATCTTCATCCTTTGACATTGATTTTGGGTAAATGGAGCTTCAGACATCGTGTCCTGCCGAATACTCTAAAAATTTTTGCTGGTTTATTTGCGCTCCTTTTTATTCTTTTTTCAGCTACCGCCTTTTCAGCAGATCAGTTCCAGCTCACCACCATCTTGCGAGACTGCATTCAATTCACAGTTTTTGGGCTACTGTTATTTTTGCTGTGCTTTGTACTGCCTTTTGTATTGCCCTATGCGTATTTCCTGCATGTTCGTACATTACGTCTGTTAAAGATGCTAAATATCAATACTGAACAAGTTGCACAAATAGAAAAGCTCAAGTCTCAAAGCGAGATTTATCTTCTGCAAACGCAGTCTGACAGCGATGTGAAAATGACAGCGCCTCCTTATTAAAATCTAGAAAAACTTTATAAATAAAACTGTTGGTCAATATCACAATTTTGTATGAATCTTGGCTTAACTGTCGGCTCAGTTCTGCTATGCTAAAAGTCCATAAAATCAAGCATGGATGATCCACATGAGCGTGACTATTGGTACTCCCCTTCAATCTTCTGCCTATAAAGTTCTATTATTGGGTTCTGGTGAACTGGGCAAGGAAGTGGTGATTTCACTACAACGCCTTGGAGTCGAAGTTCATGCTGCTGACCGTTATGATCATGCCCCTGCCATGCAGGTTGCGCATTATTCCTATACCTTGAATATGGCAGATGCTGTAGAACTCAAACAACTCATCAATCAAATCCAGCCACATTTAATTGTTCCTGAAATTGAAGCGATTGCGACCGAAGTTCTGCTTGAAATAGAAGCCCAGAACATTGCTACAGTCATTCCTTCTGCTAAAGCCGTCAATCTGACCATGAACCGTGAAGGTATTCGTCGTCTGGCTGCGGAAGAACTCGGTCTGCCAACTTCAGCTTACCGTTTTGCCGACAGTTTAGAATCCTTCCGCGCGGCCTGTGACGATGTCGGCTATCCAAACTTTGTGAAACCGGTGATGTCATCTTCAGGCAAAGGTCAGTCTCGTGTTACCCGTTTTGATGAAGTCGATGCTGCCTGGGAATATGCGCAAACCGGTGGCCGGGTCAATCAGGGTACTGTGATTGTAGAATCACAAATTGACTTTGATTTTGAAATTACCTTATTGACTGTTCGTGCAAAAAATCCAGAAACCGGCGAAATCGAAACGTCTTATTGCGACCCGATCGGACATCGTCAGGACTCAGGTGATTATGTGGAAAGCTGGCAGCCTCAACCGATGACTCCAGCCGCGCTGGAAGAATCCAAGCGCATTGCCAACAAGGTCACTACAGCACTTGGTGGCTGCGGAATCTTTGGAGTGGAACTCTTTGTAAAAGGCGACAAAGTATGGTTTAGTGAGGTTTCCCCACGTCCACACGATACTGGACTGGTGACTTTAGCCTCCCAATTTCAAAGTGAATTTGAGCTGCATGCACGTGCTATTTTAGGCTTGCCGGTGAATACTGCACGACATAGTGTGGCTGCCAGTGCGGTAATTTATGCTGGAGTAGATGGCCGTAATCTTTCATTTTCTGGCCTGAATCTTGCTTTAGCAGACGGCAATACCGATTTGCGCCTGTTTGGCAAACCAGAAGGTTTTAAACGTCGTCGTATGGGCGTTGCCACGGCACGTGCAGAAACTATTGAACAGGCACGTGAACTGGCCCTCCAGGTCGCCAACCAAGTTAGCGTCAACCAAAACTAAGCTGAAATACCAACGGACGACTGTACATGATCAACACCCATCCACTGCTGAATTACGCTAAAAGCAACCATGACATTAAAGCCATCAATCAATGGCGCAGTGATGTCGAAAATCAGCTTCAGGAAAGTTTTGAAAATGGCCAGTCGATTCGGGATATTATTCTGGCGCGTTCCAACCTGATTGATGAAGCATTGCAGTTTCTCTGGCAGCATGCCGAACTGGATCAAACTGATTTGGCCCTGTTTGCAGTCGGAGGCTATGGCCGTCGTGAAATGCTGCCTTATTCTGATGTCGACATCATGATCTTGTCAGAAGACGAGATTAACCCGGAACAGGAACCACTGATTTCTACATTCATTTCATCGCTTTGGGACGTGGGGAATTTCAAACCCGGTATCAGTGTCCGCACCATCAATGAATGTGTCAATCAGGCCAGCAGTGATCTGACCGTCGCCACCACCCTGATTGAAGCCCGTCTGATTATTGGCAATGAAAACCTGTGCAAATGGCCACGTCGCATCGTGTCACGCACCTGGACTGACAAAACCTTTTTTGATGCCAAGATGGATGAGCAGCATAAACGCTATGCTCAGCACAACAATACCGAAAGCAATCTGGAACCAGATATTAAAAATGCGCCGGGTGGCATCCGTGATATTAATCAGATTGGCTGGATTGCTAAACGGCATTTCCGTGTGAACCGGATTTATGATCTGGTACATCTCGGTTTTATTTCAGAATTTGAACTCGGTGTGCTTGAGGAAGCTGAAAGTTTTCTCTGGGAAATCCGTCATCACCTGCACCGCCTGACCAAACGCGATGAAAACCGCTTATTGTTCGATTATCAACGTGATATTGCCGCCAAATTCGGCTATGTACGTGAAGAGGCGCATCATCCGAACTATCCAATTGAACAATTCATGAAGCGCTATTATCGCAGTGCGCAGCAAGTATCCACGCTGAACGAAATGCTGCTGGCCTATTTTAATGAATCGGTCATTACGCCACGTTTACCGCAATATGAACGCCAGATCGAAGAAATCAACCAGAACTTTAAACTGGTCGATGGCAAACTGGCTGTGCAGCATCACAAGATTTTCTCGGAAAATCCAAACGCAATTTTGGAAATTTTCTATCTGCTGGCCAATCGTCCTGAGATCGAAGGTATTCGTGCGCGTACTTTACGCCTGCTGACCCTGGCTGGAAAACGCATTGATCAGGATTTTCGTGATAATCCGGTGCATCAGGCGCTATTTATGGCGATTATCCGTTCACCGCATCGACTCTACGATACTATGGTCGCGATGAAGCGTTATGGTGTGCTTGGAAATTACATCCCGGCCTTTGGACAGATTCTGGGACTGATGCAATATGACCTGTTCCATATCTATACGGTCGATGCACATACCTTATTGCTGCTGCGTAATTTAAACCGCTTTAAAGAACCTGAATTTGCCAAGGAATTTCCGGTGGTCAGTTCAGTGTTTCAGCGTCTGACCCGTCGTGACATCGTCTATCTGGCAGCAATTTTCCATGATATTGCTAAAGGTCGTGGCGGTGACCACAGTGAACTCGGTGCCAGCGACGCGATTAAATTCTGCCGTAGCCATGGCTTTACTGAACGCGAAAGTAATCTGGTGGCCTGGCTGATCCAAAATCATCTGATGATGTCGGTGACTGCCCAGAAAAAAGATATTTCCGATCCGGATGTGGTCAAAGAATTCGCCGAAAAAATGGGTGACATGGAACATCTGGACTATCTGTACACCCTGACAGTCGCCGATATTAACGCCACCAATCCGAAGCTGTGGAATACCTGGCGCGCTTCGCTGATGCGTCAACTATATACTCAGGCACGTGACGTAATCCGTTCTGGTCTGGGCCGTCCGGTTGATTATCAAATGCTGATTGAAGATACTAAATTTGCAGCCAGTGAACTTCTGGTTCAGGACTTCTCACTGGATGAGGTAGAAAAAGTCTGGCAGGAACTTGGTGATGACTATTTCCTCAAAGAAACAGCAGATGAAATTGCCTGGCATACCCGTGCCATTTTACAACACGGCGATAATCCTGCCCCACTGGTGCTGATGCGGGCGCACCGTAAATATGCGCAGGATGCGGTACAGATCTTTATTTATACGCAGGATCAACCCAACCTGTTTGCTACCACGGTAGCTATTCTGGATCGTATGAATCTGGATGTACAAGACGCACGGATTATTACAGCGACTAAAGCCTTCAGTCTGGATACCTATGTAGTACTGGACCGTTTTGGTACCTTATTGACCGATCCGGAACGCGAAGCCACAGTGATTGAAGCTCTGAAAGATGCCTTGAGTCATTCTGATGAATATCCGGGCCTGATGCAGCGCCGGATTCCGCGTCAATTACGTCATTTCGATATTGAAAATACAGTCGATATTAGTATCAATCCTACCTTGAATCAAAATATGGTCGAAATCGCTACTCTCGATCATCCTGGTTTACTTGCCAAAATCGGTGGTTTATTTATGATGCAAGGCCTAGATATCCACTCTGCCAAAATTGCTACACTTGGCGAACGTGCCGAAGACATATTTTTTGTCACCAAAAAAGATGGCAACCCTATGACACCTGAAGAATCTGCTGAATTTGCAGCTGCACTTAAAACTGCGCTGGATGAAGCTTCTCATCAGGTTTGTAGTCAACACTCACATTAAAACGCGGTTACTTATTCATGAACTCTAGCTTGTCTCTACTGCATCCTTATCCGTTTGAAAAGTTAAATCAGCTTTTTGCGGATATCCAGCCTGCAAATATGCCCTTAATTCCCCTGTCGATTGGCGAACCAAAGCATCCTGCACCGGAGTTTGTGAAACAAGCGATTATTGATAACTTTAAACATTTATCGACTTATCCAAACAGTAAAGGCCTGCCGGAGCTACGTGAAAGTATCGCCCAATGGCTGACGCGCCGTTTTCAGCTAAATAGCATCAGTGCAGACAGCAATATCCTGCCTGTTTCTGGTACGCGTGAAGCGATTTTCTCGTTTGTACAGGCTTTGGTGAATCGTGAAGATGCACCTTATGTGGTAATGCCGAATCCATTTTATCAGATTTATGAAGGTGCAACGCTGCTCGCAGGTGCCAAACCTTATTTCATCAACTGTACTGAGGAAAATAACTACCTTGGTGATTTTGATGCGGTTCCGGCAGAAGTCTGGGAAAAAACGGCATTGCTATTTGTCTGCACCCCGGGCAATCCAACCGGTGCAGTGCTATCCAAAGAACAGTTTAAAAAACTGATTGCCCTGTCGGATCAATACAACTTTGTGATTGCTTCAGACGAATGCTATTCGGAACTGTGGTTTGACCAAGCACCCGTAGGTTTACTGGAAGTTTGTGCTGAAATTGGCCGGGATGACTATAAAAACTGTGTGGTGTTCCATTCACTGTCTAAACGCTCTAACCTTCCGGGCATGCGTTCAGGTTTTGTTGCCGGTGATGCCAGCCTGTTAAAACCTTATTTGCAATACCGTACTTACCACGGCGCAGCGATGCCGGTTCAGCACCAGTTAGCTTCAATTGCTGCCTGGGATGATGAAGCACATGTGGAAGAAAACCGGGTGCAATACCGTGCCAAGTTTGATTTATTCCAGAAAGAACTTGGTCATCTGCTGCCACTCAAAAAACCGGATGCAGGTTTCTATTACTGGTTAAAAGTCGACAATGATGAAGCCTTTGCCAAACGTTTGATGGAAGAAGCACATATTAAAGTTCTTCCGGGTCGTTATTTATCCCGCGATACGGAACAAGGTAATCCGGGTGAAAATCATGTACGTCTGGCACTCGTAGCCGATCTGGCGCAATGTGAAGAAGTCATTCAACGCCTTAAAGCCATTCTCTAAGTTTAAGTCATCACTAAAAAACCCACTTTAGATAAGTGGGTTTTTTAATTAACATTAGATGAGCTCTATTTTTATTTCATACTGAGAAAATAACGTTGAGTCTTACAACACTTTGGCAATTTCATCCTCAAGATCTTCAGGCTTGGTGGTCGGAGCAAAACGGTTCAATACCTTGCCATCACGCCCGATCAGGAACTTGGTAAAATTCCATTTAATTCCATTGCCTAAAATACCTTTGGAATTATTAGTTAAATATCGAAAAATGGCGTGCGCTTCAGGGCCTTTGACATCCACCTTGGAAAACATCGGGAAAGATACGCCGTAATTTTTCTGACAAAATTCACCAATCTGTTCATTGGAACCTGGATCTTGACCACCAAACTGGTTACATGGAAATCCCAAAATTTCCAGACCTTGATCTTTATATTTTTCGTAAAGTTTTTCTAATCCTGAAAACTGGGGGGTAAAACCACACTTACTCGCTGTATTGACGATCAAAAGTACCTTGCCTTCATAATCTGCAAGTGGCTTGCTTTTGCCATCTAACAATTCAGCTTCGAACTGATAAATGTTAGTCATGGATAGGTTTCCTCATCATTTTTTTCTTGTGTTTCTAAGTCCAAAGAAGCCGAGTTGACACAATAACGTAAGCCCGTCGGTTCTGGGCCATCCGGGAAAACATGCCCTAAATGTGCGTCACAATGATGACAAACAATCTCAGTTCTGACCATTCCGTGTGAAGTATCAGGTAATTCTTCTACCACCGAACTGCTGACGGGACGGTAGAAACTTGGCCAGCCACAGCCGCTATCATACTTGGTCTCAGACGAGAACAGTGGCGTGCCGCAGCAACGGCATACATAGGTGCCATCTTGCTTGGTATTCCAGTATTTTCCAGTAAATGCCGGCTCGGTTCCCTTCTCGCGCGTAATGCGAAACTCCTCAGGTGATAACTCTCTTTGCCATTCCCGGTCTGATTTATTGAGTTTTCCCATGATCACATACCTTTTTATCTTGCTATTTAAAATAGGATAATCCTATATTTACGTGATTCATTTTAAAAATTCTAGTCTTTATTCAACATTTTACAAAAGACATATAATGTTCAAAAAAGCAAAAAGAAAGCAAATATAAAAATAAAAGTAAGCAATTTTTACATTAAATGTTTTTTAGTGAGCAAATTTAATGGTATTCTTAGCTCTAAATTTGCTCAGGATTAAAAAATGTCGCAAAAAAAGAGCGTAATTTTTAAAAATCTGCTGCCTGTGATCAAACAATATCAGCAGCTTGGATTTACGCATGAAAAAATTGTTGCACTACTTCGAGATGAACATGATCTCGATCTAGTCACAACTGAGACATTTAAAAGTTATTTATATCGTTATGCAAAAGTGACCTCCACTCCTTCCGAGAACATCAAAATGCCGAACACTTTCCAAACCCCTCGCGAGATCAAGAAATCATCTAAGCTCGAGCATGTGTGCTACGACATTCGCGGACCTGTGTTACGAGCGGCCATCGAGATGGAAGAAGCCGGTCACAAAATTATCAAATTAAATATTGGCAATCCTGCCCCATTCGGTTTTGAAGCGCCGCAGGAAATTATCAATGATGTAGCTTTAAACCTGCCGAATGCGATTGGCTATACGGATTCTAAAGGGATTTTCCCGGCACGTAAGGCGATCTGTCAGTATTATCAGCAAAAAGGCATTCTGGATATGCACGTCAATGACGTTTATATTGGTAATGGTGTGTCTGAACTGATCGTGATGGCCATGCAGGGTCTGCTGGATGATGGCGATGAAATGCTGATTCCAATGCCAGATTATCCACTCTGGACAGCAGCAGTGAACCTGTCTGGCGGTACGGCGATTCATTATAAATGTGATGAAGAAAATCACTGGTATCCAGATATTGCCGACATGGAAAGCAAAATCACGCCAAATACGCGTGGTATTGTGATTATCAACCCGAATAACCCGACCGGTTCGGTTTATCCACGTCATGTGTTGCAACAAATTGTCGACTTGGCCAAGAAATATGACCTGATTTTATTTGCTGATGAAATCTACGACAAAATTATTTACGATGGAATCGAGCATGTTGCTGTAGCAGCTCTGGCTGGCGATCAGCTCTGTGTCTCGTTTAACGGTTTATCTAAAGCCTATCGTATTGCTGGTTTCCGTTCCGGCTGGATGGCCATTACCGGCGATAAAGCACGTGCAGCAGACTATATCGAAGGTCTGGATATGCTGGCGTCGATGCGTCTGTGTGCCAACCATCAGGCACAATATGCGATTCAGACCGCACTGGGCGGTTATCAGTCAATTAACGACCTGATTCGTCCGGGCGGGCGTTTATATGAACAGCGCAACATTGCCTGGGAAATGCTGAACGAGATTCCAGGTGTGTCTTGTGTCAAACCTGAAGGTGCGATGTACTGCTTCCCGAAACTGGATCCGAATGTGTATCCAATCCAAGACGATGAAAAGCTAATGCTGGATTTGTTACGTGCCGAGAAAGTGCTTCTGGTTCAAGGTACAGGCTTTAACTGGCCGACACCGGATCATTTCCGTGTAGTATTCCTGCCGGCTGAAAATGAACTGCGTGAAGCCATTACCCGTGTTGGCCGTTTCCTGGCCAAGATGCGTTAATTCTTGAAATAGACAATATAAAAAACCGCGTCTCAACGCGGTTTTTTATTTCTTTGAAAAAGTTCAGGCTTTTGGCTGATGAAATTTTAAAAATCATACGGGCTTACTGGAGCAAATTTCTGCACTCAATGGTTTCTTCTCCGACAATTTCCCCTCAATCATGAAGATTCATGTTATTTTTTGACCAAATATAAAATTCTATGAGTACACGGATGTCCTCAAACACAATGAAGCTCAGCCTTTTTCTCTGCCTTAGTATGTGCTTGGGCATTGGCATCCTTCGCTTTTCTTATACCGCACTGTTACCTGGCACACGCGAAGCCTTTGGCTGGAGTACAGATTTTGCCAGTCTCTTGGGCAGTGCCAATTTGCTGGGTTATTTAATCGGTGCATTTATGGCCATGCGTCTGCCTCAAGACCGCAGCATGAGTACCTATATTCAAATTTCAGCCTTTGCCGGTATGCTCAGCCTGATGTGCTGTGCATTTTCTGGTTTTTCTGAAGTATGGTATATCGCTTGGCGGATTATTTCCGGGATCAGCGGTGGACTGATGATGATCTTATCGCCGAGTGTGGTCGCGCAGTGCTGTGAACTTCAGGATCGCCTCAAAATCAACTTTATTGGTTTTAGCGGGATTGGACTAGGCGTTTTAATTGCGACCCTGTTTCTGCCTTATTTGGATCAAATTTCCATACAGACGGCCTGGCTGATCTTATGTGGTTTTGCCCTGCTCATCTGTATCGTTTTAAGTTTACTAATTCAGAAATTTAAGCCGTATTTGTCCACACAAGCTCTTGCAGTTACCTCTCCTCTCTCTTTGAATAGCGTCTTTTATAGTTTATTGACGGTCTACGCGTGTAGTGCATTCGCCTATATACCGCATTCACTCTTCTGGATTGATTATTTAAGCCAGCAGTTGGGATTGAGCTTGTTCTGGATTAATTTCAACTGGATTCTGTATGGAATAGGCAGTGCCTTGGGTGCCTTTAGTGCTTATGTGCTGGCCAGAAAATGGGGTAATTTTGCTGCCCTGAAAATTCTTTATAGTCTTTATATTGTGGCTATTTTTATTGCGACTCTAGATGCCAGTCCATTGCTCACTTTTAACTCTTCCTTTTTCACTGGGATGCTAAATCCGGCTGTGGTCTTCCTGACCTCCTATACCATTTTGCAACTGTATGGACTGGCTTATAAAAAGCTCTGGAGTATTGCTACCTTGTGTTTTGCCTCGATTCAGCTGATCGGTGGACTCAGCTTTAGTGCGCTGCAATATTTTGGATTGAGCTATCATCAACAGTTCATACTGGCCACATTGGTTCTTTTATTAGGAACATTGCAATTGTTCTGGTGTACACGTCCTGCCAGACTCAAGCCTGAACAACAAACTCAGCCAGTGTCTGCTCATGGAGAAGGAACTAAATAAGGATAAGGATTGGTTGCTCCTTGCCCACCCAGATAAATCCCATAATGTAAATGCGGTGGGGTATTTTTAGCATTGCCCGTATTACCCACATAAGCGATGACTTCACCTGCTTCGACCCAGTCGCCTTCCTGAATATCCGCTGCATAATCATCCAGATGTGCATAATAATGCTGACTCATATTGGGGCCAGTCACCCAGATGATTTTTCCACCCAGATTGTTGGTGCCAATCCTACGCACAATACCTGGGGTGGCGCTAAATACTGGCGTACCGCGTTTGGCAAAAATATCCGTACCTTCGTGTTTACGACCGTCACTACGCGCTGCTCCCCAAGTATCATTAATCTGACCAACTCTGACGCCTTCAACCGGAATCTGTAGCGGAGCTTCTAACTGGGCTCTCTGTAATTGCCAATACAGATAAGGGCTTTTCCAACCTGCTGCTTCACCTGAAGGCGGTGGCTGACAGGCAGTTAGTAGAAAACCTATAGATAACAGTAAGCTTATAATCCGAAGAAATTTCACCAATATTCGCATTAAATTAAATAGATGACTTTTATCTTAATCACAACCGCCTAATTTAAAGTCACAATCCTGTTATTTTTAGTGATGATTTTATACAAGCGTTCAAATAACAAAACCCTCAAATGAGGGTTTTGTTATTTTAGGTGGATAGGAGATTATCTACGTTTTTTAGCACGAGATGGTTTCGATGGTTGTTGTTGCTGTTGCTGTTGCTGCTCTTCATTCTGAGCATTGTCCTGCTTGTCTTTTTGTTGGACCTGCTTATGTCTCGCTTTAGCTTTAGCCATGATTTACTCCTTTGGAGAAACGTCTCTATATCACTGGAAGTTCCATTCATCACTGTAACGTTTATACAAAATAAGCCAATCGCTGAGCTGTATCCAAATACGTCAATGTAATACAGTGTTTACTAAGTTATTCAGCTTAGAACGAATCATTTCTAGGCTCATTACACTTCTTACATGATCTTGCAGCCTGATACTTATTTTAACGTTTAGCTCTTAGCTGTTCAGACTTTTTCTGAAAATAAAACTATAAAGAAACCCGCAATTACTGCGGGCTTTAACTGATAAATTGCCTCGCAATTTTAGGCATCCATCTTAGCAATAATCGCTTCACCAAACTCAGAACAACGAAGTAAGGTCGCCCCTGGCATCAAACGCTCGAAATCATAGGTCACCGTTTTTGCCGCAATCGCACCCGAAATCCCCTTGATGATCAGGTCGGCAGCTTCTGTCCATCCCATATCACGCAGCATCATTTCTGCTGACAGAATAATCGAACCTGGATTCACTTTATCCTGCCCGGCATATTTAGGCGCTGTGCCGTGGGTTGCTTCATAGACTGCAATCGAACCGCCAATATTGGCACCCGGTGCAATTCCAATCCCACCAACCTCCGCAGCCAGCGCATCAGAAATATAGTCACCATTTAAGTTGAGTGTCGCAATCACAGAATAATCCGCCGGGCGCATCAGGATTTGCTGCAAGAAGGCATCTGCAATAACATCTTTAATAATAATGTCTTTGCCTGTTCTTGGATTTTTGATTTTAACCCACGGACCACCATCTAAAAGCTCACCGCCGAAACGTTCCAATGCGACCTCATAGCCCCACTCTTTAAATGCTCCTTCGGTGTATTTCATGATATTGCCTTTGTGCACCAAGGTCACACTCGGCTTGTCATTTTCAATGGCGAACTGAATCGCTTTACGCACCAGACGCTGGCTACCTTCTTTGGAGACAGGTTTGATCCCGATCCCACAATTGTCTTCAAAGCGGATGTTGGTTACACCCATTTCTTCTTTCAAAAACTTGATAACCTTTTTCGCTTCCTGAGAATCTGCTTTCCATTCAATACCGGCATAAATATCTTCTGAATTCTCACGGAAGATCACCATATCGGTCAGTTCCGGATTATGCACCGGTGAAGGCACGCCCTCGAACCAGCGCACCGGACGTACACAGACATATAAATCCAATTCCTGACGTAAAGCCACATTCAGGGAACGAATACCGCCACCAACTGGTGTGGTCAGTGGACCTTTAATCGATATCACATAATCGCGCAGTGCTTCGAGAGTTTCTTCAGGCATATAGGTGCCGTAAATTTTGTCAGCTTTTTCACCGCAGTAGACTTCCATCCATTCGATGGAACGCTTCCCGGCGTATGCTTTTTGCACAGCAGCATCTACCACAGTTCGCATTGTTGGTGTAATATCTGCACCGATTCCATCCCCTTCGATAAATGGGATAATTGGATTATTTGGTACGTTGAGTGACAGGTCTGCATTAACGGTAATTTTGGTACCATCCACAGGTACTACGATTTTTTGATATCCCATTATTAGTATTCTCCCGGATGCCGCTGACAAATCTAAAATAATTGCCGATTAGGCAATACTTTCAACTGTTCTTAACGCATAATATTCTAATCCAGATTTGTTGTTTTTGAGATTTATACGGGAAATAACTAAATTTCCCTTTTAAATAAACCTCTACATTTTTTAAATTAATGTAATTATAGAAGTTATTCCCTATGAAAATCGTCATTCTAAACAAACCTTATGACGTCCTCTCCCAATTCCGTGCGGATGAAAAGCACCCAACCATGGCTGATTTTGTCAACGACAAAGATTTACGTCTTGCTGGCCGTTTGGACATGGACTCAGAAGGTCTGGTTTTCCTCACCGATCACGGTGGTCTCAACCAATATATCACCAATCCTGCCAATAAAAAGTTTAAAACTTATATGGTGCAAGTTGAAGGTGATGTGACCGAAGAAGCACTAGAACAGCTTCGTAAAGGCGTTGAACTGAAAGATGGCATGACGCTTCCTGCACGTGCTGAAAAAGTATCTGAACCTGAATGGTTATGGGAGCGTAATCCTCCTGTACGTTTCCGTGCCTCTGTTCCAACGTCTTGGGTTGAGATTTCGATCTGTGAAGGTCGTAACCGTCAGGTTCGTCGTATGACATCTGCTGTCGGCTTCCCTACACTGCGTTTGATCCGTACCAAAATTGGTGAGATTGATTTGGTTCGTATGGGATTGCAACCAGGCGAAACCAGAGAAATTGAACCATTATTATATCCGGACTTCCAGAATGTTCCTGCGGAAGAACCATACCGTTCACGTTCTTATGTGAAAAAGCCGGGTGGTACGGGCGGTAAGCCAATGGTTCGTAAAAATAAAGATGGTTCTGTGAAGAAGTCTGGAACCAAGCGTATCTGGCAAATGGATGAAAGTGAAAAGCCGCGTCGTAAGACCAATGGTACAACACGTCCAAATACCAAGGCGCCACGTGGTCGCGGCCGCGGTCGTGGCTAAGTTTGAATAGATTTAATCAAGCTCACTTCGGTGGGCTTTTTTATTACATAACTTCAATATTTTTTATTTTTCAGTTTATTAGAATCAATTGAAGTATTCATTTTAATGTCAGTCTCATGAAAAAAATAATTTTCGCTTTAGCTGCGACTTCCCTTTCAACTTTTGGCTTTGCCAATCCGCTGAGTGTGCATGTACTTAATCAGGAAACCGGCCTACCCTCTGCTAATGTCACGGTCACCCTAGAAGCTCAACAAGGTGAGAAATGGGTCAAGCTCAATGAAGCCAAGACAGACAGTAATGGTCGTATTAAAGAATTTTATCCTAAAGACACCGCGTTACAAAAAGGCGTTTATAAAGTAACGTTTAAAACGAGTGATTGGTTTAAGGCCAATAATCAACGGACGTTCTTCCCTGAAGTGCCGGTAGTTTTTGTGATTGATGGCACGTTGGAGCATTACCATATTCCACTGTTGCTTAGTTCTTATGGGTATTCGACGTATCGAGGGAATTGAAATAAGAATTTTCGAAATATAAATTGATCTAAAATACTTAATATATTTTAGTTATTACCTAAGTCATACTCTCTTAAAGCGATATCAAAATTCTCCTTTAAAGGAAAAGTAATTTTAAATGCTTGGTTAAATCTCTTTGCATAGACATCTTCAAATTCAAAGATGATTTCTAAATCTAATAATGTGCCAGTATAGGGATTTTCTTTATGAAACAAACTAGAATCATTTAAATCTCGTAGCTTTGGATCTGAAATTTCTATTACTGATTCATCCATTAAAATCAAGGAAACCAAAACGGCATCTCGAACTCTTAAAAAATTTTTTAGATATCTAGTGGAGGTTCTATTTCCAACATAAACTTCTAAATTATAACAATCACCTTTACCCATATTATGTATTTTTAATAAAAGTATATATGAGTTACCAATTTTATAACCACTTGGAAACTAATACGATATTTCTGGTTTTTCTTTTTCGAAAGATGCCTTTAATATTCTCTCATTAACTAATACCATTTCTCTTTGCTGTTTCACATTTTCTTTCATCTCATTAATTTGAAGTTGTAGTGCTTTTTCCTGTTGTTCCAAAGCTTTTGTATTTTGATCTAACTGTTTACCTTGCTGCACATAGCCTAAAATCAGCCATAAGAAAGCGATAGGTGCAACTATACCTGCAAGAAAATCACCTAATTCATTTAAAGATGTTGGATTTTTCAAATCACCAAAAAACCAAAATAGAAAAATTACAGCTAGCCATACAACTGTAATTCCAATGCCACAATTTAAACTTTTCTGATTCATCTTCTAATAATAAAAAAGCCATTCCTAAATATGGGTTTTACCTGCTTTTTCTTATGTGTGCAAACAAGATTTCTGACTCTGCCCTCTTGTCATTCTGACTATCCGATGTTATTTATGATTCATATATTTAATAATTTAAAATAAAACATATCTAAATAAGGAGTTTTGCAATGGATCAGCAAGTCAACCAGATGTTTAATCAGGACCGGTTAATTCAGCATCTTGGTGCTCATCTGGTTTCTTATAATCACAATTATGCAAAGATCGAATTAAAGGTGACTGAACAACATTTACAAGGTCATCAGACCTGTAACGGTGCCGTGATTTTCGCACTGGCAGATGCAGCTTTTGCAATTGCCTGCAATACCGGTGAACATCCGGCAGTCGGTCAACATTGCGGTATTCATTATTTAAAACCGGGATTGCTTGGCGACACGCTGACTGCTGTAGCCGAACACAAAACCAGCAGTGGCCGTAGTGGCATTTATGACATTCAAGTGATGAATCAACATAATCAAATCGTGGCAGAATTCCGTGGTACATCACGACTGATCATTAAATAGATGTTCTTTCAACATGCACTTCAATAAAAAAACCGGTGACGATGCACCGGTTTTTTTAAATTAAGAATAATTTCGGATTTAAACTTTAAGCCATTTCTCGGCTTTAGCCTGATCTTCTACTTTCAGTTCAACTTCGGTCAGTTCAGAACCCGCGGCTTGAACTTCAAAACTCATCAGCTCATCACGACGGAATGCATACACTGTAAAAGTACCTTGCTGTTTTGCATAGCTTTCAACAAGTTTGGTCGTTGCTTTTAAGCCATCAATTGCAATAATGACATCATTGGCAGAAAGGCCAGCGAGTACAGCAACCCCATCACGACGCGCAGATTGAACTAGAACACCTTCCGGCTTATCTACCAGTTTTAAACCGAATGGCAAAGACTTGTCATTTTTCAGGCTATAAGCCATACCAAACTCAGGGAATAGCTGATCGAGCGGCAATTCATCTGTGGTATTGATCAAGTGATTAATCTGTTCTGACCAATCATCTCCTGTCAATTCTTTACACAATTCAAAGATCGTCCGTTCATGCACCTGAACGCCTTTCTGGGCATTTTCATACAAACGGCGCATCAAAGCATCCAGACTTGAACCACGTAAACGCAGACCCAAATCCAGGCACAGTGCAACTAAACAACCTTTGTTGTAATAGCTGGTACCCGCATTATTCGAGTTTTCATCCTGACGATAGAATTTCACCCAGGCATCAAAACTGGATTCAGAGACTGACTGAATCGCACGACCCGGATTTTGCAAGTAACGGTCAATCTGTGCTTTTAACAAAGCAATATACGATTCCTGATTAATCACGCCACTGCGCAGCAGAATCAAATCATCGTAATAGGAAGTGAAACCTTCAAAGATCCATAACAGAGAGGTATAGCCCTCTCTGTTTAAATCATAGTTAACGAAGTTTTCAGGGCGAATGAATTTCACCAACCAGGAATGGAAATATTCATGGCTACATAAGCCCAAGAAACGCTGATAATCTTTCGATGGTTCTTCAGGTTCATTGGCTTTCGGCAAGTCATCACGTGGTGAAATCAGGCTGGTCGAGTTCGGATGCTCCAGACCCCCATAGCTATTGCCGGTTGCCATGGTCATAAAGGTATAGTCTGCAAATGGCGCCGAACCAAACATTGAAATTTCTGTAGCACAGATTTTTTCAATATCCTGCTGCATACGCGCCGCATTCATGGCATGTTTACCGGACACCACAAATTCATGTGGAATACCATTTGCTTCAAAGCTGAAACGGGTTTGTTCTGCCAGCTCAAATGGCGCATCAATCAATTCGGCATAGTTTTTGGCTTTAAGCGTGAAACGGCCTCTGACCAGACTTTTGGCTTGCATGCCGGTTGCCAATTGGAAATGCTTTAATTCATCTGGCAAGAAGATTTCCAGTTCAATTTCTTTATTTTCCTGACCTTCTAGCCCCAGACATGCACAAGCCGGGTTCACGTAGAGACGATTTTGATCCACATATGCACCACGAACGGACAGGTCATAGGCATAGACATCATATTCCACTGTAATCAATTCATGATCAGTATTAAATAAACGCCATTTGTTCTTTTCAAATTTCTGGATCTGTAACTGGCGCCCATCTTCATCATAGGCTTTGACCGCTTCAATGTGCTTGGAAAACTCTCGAATCAGATAGCTTCCCGGAATCCAGGTCGGTAATGACAAGACTTGAGTCGGGTCCGCAAGAAAACGAACAGTCACGTGAATAAGATGCTGACGATAATCGTCAAATTCAATTTGATAATGCAACATAATGAACGATATAAAATTAAAATAAATGAGATATAGCTTAGCTTAGCATTTTTTAAGCCAGTATGGTTTAGCTGTCTTATTTGTCTACATTTACGACTAGCTATCTGTATAAAAAAGGCATAGCATGCGTGAAAATTAAATCGTTCAACACCCGCCGGGTTATCAAGGAACACCATTGAAATACATCATCTCACTGATTGCGGTTTTCAGTTTATTTATTTCTGCATTTTCACATGCTGCCCTACTCAATATTGTGCCTGAAAGCGTTGAAGCTGAAGCCTGGACCATTCTGGATTCACAGTCTGGTCAAGTCATTGCAGAGCACAATGCCGACGTTCAGCGTGCTCCGGCTTCGCTGACCAAAATGATGGTGGCTTATATTGCCTTAAAGGAAATTGAGGCCGGAAAATTAAATAAAAATGAAGTGTTAACCGCGACCTCTGTGGTTAAAACCGTGATGTGGGATGAGTCACAGATGTACCTGAAAGAAGGTGATCTGATTTCAGTCGATCAGCTTCTGGCGGGCTTAATTATCATGTCTGCCAATGATGCCGCGGTGACGCTGGCTGAGAAAATTTCGGGTGGTATTCCGCAGTTTGTTGAACGTATGAATCAGGAAGCCAAAGCACTGGGCATGCAACATACCAATTTCCAGAATCCGGCCGGTATTACCATGCCTGAGCATTATTCGACTGCCGCCGATTTAGCCAGACTGTCTATGGCGGTGGTGAATGAAACTCCGGATTATCTGTATTATTCAAAGCAGCCAAGCTTTACCTACAATCAGCATTTTCATCGTGCGACCAACCGTGTGCTTCAGGTCGATCCTACAGTAGATGGTTTAAAAACCGGTTTTACCCGTGCAGCGGGCTATAATCTGGCGCTGACAGCCAATCGCGTCACAGCAGATTTTGAAATGCCAAATCGCCGTCTGATTGTGGTGGTACTGGGTACTAAAAGTGCAGCAAAACGCGCTGAAGTATCACATAAGCTGATGAATCTGGCTTATACCTATACCCGCAATGAGGTAGCGATCAAAGATCAACAGCTACTGGCTGAATTGCCTGTGATCAAATCCACCTTAAAAATGTTTAAGGTACAAACCAAACAACCGCAGATCATTACCACTTCTTTATATGATCAGGGCTACAGTATTGACCTGAATCAGTTTGACCAGGCGCATCAGCGTGTCATGCTGAATACTGGTGATGGCGTTTTAAAAAGTATCGAGCCACTTCAGGAAACTCAGACTCATATCAATGTTGAAGTGAAGGCTTCTGAACTTATTGCGCCTTTGGCCACCATGATGCCTTTGGCCACCATTCAGGTTTATCAGAATAATCAGTTGATTCGCACCATTCAAATTGAAGATCATGTCGAAATTGAAGAAGCCAACCTGTTTCAGAAATTCTTTAGCTGGCTACAAGGCTTGTTCAGTTTGTTTTCAGACAATACGCCAAGCGTAAAGCTTTATCCTTTAGATAGATAATCTACATCTCAAGTAACTTCCCTTTAAGCTAGAAGATCTCCTCTCTGATCTTCTGGCAGATTTTCCTTTCTTCCTGCATCACGCCCTCAAGACAGGGAAACTTACCTGCCCTCACAGAATTGCTACGTTTTGTAATGTGTATAACAATTTTAATCAAGACGCGTTTTAGCGCATGCCATAGTATATTTTCTCTCTATTTCTCTTATTTTTATTAAAAAAATAAACAGGTTAATCATATATGACAGCACATAAAATCGTGATTGTGGGTGGTGGTGCCGGTGGTCTGGAACTGGCGACTCAGCTGGGTGAGAGCTTGGGTAAAAGCGGTAAAGCCCGGATTATTCTGGTCGATCAAAAATTGACGCACATCTGGAAGCCACTGCTGCATGAAGTTGCTGCGGGCACCTTAAATCCACATGAAGAAGAAACCAATTATTTTGCTCATTCAGCCGCACATCATTATGAATTTGTCTTGGGCACATTTACCGGTCTGGATCGTGAAGCGAAACAGATTGTGGTCGAAACAGAATATTTCTCCAAAAAATCCCAATCCAAAAAAAACCAGCGCATTGACTATGACACACTGGTCTTGGCTTTAGGTTCTACCTCGAATGACTTTAATACCGAAGGCGTCAAACAGTTCTGTCATTTTCTCGACAGCCGTCCACAAGCTGATATCTTTCAGCAGGATCTGTTGCATCTCTACCTGAATGCTCAACATGAAGCTTCGAGCCGTGAACTGAATATCGCGATTATTGGTGCCGGTGCGACTGGAGTGGAACTGGCAGCCGAGCTGGTAGAAGCCAAACACAATTTCTTTAAATATGGCTTGAACAAGGTCGATCCAAATAAAGTCAAAATTACCTTAATTGAAGCGGCAGATCGTATTCTGACTGCCCTTTCTCCTAAAGTTGCCGAACATACCATGCAACAACTGGAAAAATTTGGCATTGAAGTCCTGACCAATCACCGCGTGGCCAAGGTCGATGAAGACAAAATTTATTTTACAGATGGCTCAAGTCTGGATGCCGAGATTAAAGTCTGGGCCGCAGGCATCAAAGCACCTGAAGTTTTGGCACAACTGCAAGATATGGAAAAGGATAATATTCATCGCTTGAAAGTCTACTCCACCCTGCAAACCAAATCTGATCCAGACATTTTTGCTTTTGGTGATTGTGCACACTGCCAACCTGCTGCAAATGAACCAGTATTGGGCCCACGTGCACAAGTGGCCAGCCAACAGGCCAATTTTCTGGCCAATGCCTTAAAAGCACGTGTCAATGAAGAAAACTATTTACCGATGTTTAAATTTTCTGACAAAGGTTCACTGATTTCCTTAAGCCAGAATAAAGCCGTCGGCGAGTTGCTCGGTCAAGTGAATGTTCAAGGCTTTGTCGCCAAGTCAATGTACGTTTCCTTATACCGAATTCATCAAGCGACTATTCATGGTTATGCGCATGCGGGTATTCTCACCGCAAAAGATTTTGTTACACGAAAAATTTCCCCAAAGCTGAAATTGCATTGAAATTCCAGAATTTGACCCAATCAATGAAAAAATCGTCAACAAAATTGTCAAATTGCGTTTTTTTGCTAATTTTAGTCTACAAAAATGCAATTTCACTTTATGATGTACCCTTAAAAAATTGAATGGATCAATTAACATGACTGCTATTGCAAATAACCTCGTGGTTTCTTTCCACTACACATTGACTAACGCAGAGGGTGAAACTCTCGACCAATCTCAAGGTGAACCACTTGCCTATTTGCACGGTGCAGGTAACATCATCCCAGGTTTAGAAAATGCGTTAGAAGGCAAAACTGTAGGTGAAAAATTCACTGTAAATGTTCCTGCTGCTGAAGGTTATGGCGAATACAACCCTGACCTAGTTCAAGAAGTTCCTGCGCAAATGTTCCAAGGCGTAGACAACATTCAAGCAGGTATGCAGTTCCAAGCTCAAACTGATGACGGCGTGCAAATCGTAACTGTTAAAGCAGTTGAAGGCGACAATGTTGTGGTTGATGCTAACTTTCCACTTGCTGGTCAAGACCTGACTTTCGAAGTTGAAATTGTATCTGTTCGTGAAGCTTCTCAAGAAGAATTAGATCACGGCCACGTACACGGTGTAGGCGGTCACCAACACTAAGATCTTCTGATCTTGAGTGAAAAAAGGCAAAGTCTGACTTTGCCTTTTTTATTGCCTGAAAATAGCCCGTAGAATATTAACCACCCAATTAGCTATAAAAAAAGCAGAGCCATTGCCCTGCCTTTCCAATCCGATCAAGATCTCCTTTTACAGGATGATCAGTGGATTATTTTTTTTGGTTATAAATCTGCATCGCTGCTGGCAACTGTTGACGCATTTGCCCAATACGCTGGCTATTCGATGGATGCGTAGACAGGAAGGTTGCACCACTGCCGCCACCGAGTTTGTTCATTTTTTCCCACAAGGTAATGGCTGCATTCGGGTTATAACCTGCGCGCGCCATCAGCATTAAACCGCCTTGGTCAGCACGGCTTTCCAGATTACGCGAGTATGGCAAGCCAATACCGATCTGACTACCCAATTGTGCGGCTGCAGCGCCACCTTGACCCACACCTGCTGCATTCAAGCCAATACCCAAAGCCAGATCAGTCAGGGCTTGAGCACCGATTTTCTGCTTAGAATGCTCTTCTAAGGCATGCACCATTTCATGACCCATAATCGCTGCAATTTCAGCATCGGTCAGATTCAGTTTATTCACAATACCGGTATAGAATACAACCTTACCACCTGGTGCAACAAAGGCGTTGACCTGATCAGATTTGAGCACAGCCAATTGCCACTGGAATGCTGTACCGGTTTGATTCATCTGGTTAGCAACTGGCTTCAAACGGTTAAATACATTATTAATCCGTTTATAGGTGGCTGAACTGGTATCCAGTTGGCCTTTATTGCGCGCATCATTGACCATGGCATTATAGCTTTGGCTCGCAGATGCATTTAAGGTCGCAGTATCTGCCCCTGCCATATCGGCAATGGTGGTACAACCTGATAATGTGACGACTGTAGCAGCCGCCATACTCAATAAAAGTTTATTCTTCATTATAATTTACTCCGCCTTGGCTCAAGGGCAATTTACATTGTAAAAATTATAAGTGAAAGCGCCCAGCAGCTAAACGCTTAATTCATTCATCTTCTTATAAATTATGTAATTTTTAAGCCAAATACTGTATCGCCAACCAATAAATCAAACAGATGAGATTTAAGCCCAGGTAAACCTGGCTGAGTGGTTTGATTTTCTGTTCAAGCATTTCGTCTTTACGTTTGAAATATAAAAAAGCATTTTGCAATAAAATAATAGGCACTAATATACAGGCGATTATGACACTCAGACCAACTAGCGCTGCATAAATCACTTCGGGATTTTGAGTTTGCGCACGAATAATCATCATGGCAATTGTTGGTGCCCCGCCCATCGCAAATAACAATGAATAAAACATGGTTGCCGATATATTTTTTTGCATCCTGCTGCTCATTTTTCTTTCTTTATATACCGCTATGTTAAAACACATCACGTGGTATTACCGATGCAACTTTAGTCTTGAAATACCTGCATAAATTCAGGATATAAAAAAACCCATCCGGAGATGGGTTTTTATCATTCAAGCTTTAATCAAATGAAGATTAAGCATCAAACGGGTGGCGAAGAACAATGGTTTCTTCACGGTCTGGACCTGTTGAAATGATGTCGATCGGACATTCAATTAATTGCTCAAGACGTTTTACATAGTTCAATGCAGCTTCTGGCAACTGATCCAGTGATTTCGCACCGAAAGTTGACTCAGACCAGCCTGGCATAGTTTCGTAAATCGGTTTTAAAGTTTCGAATGCAAGCGCATCAGAAGAACCAACACAACCAGAATCTGCAGCTTCATAACCCACACAGATTTTCACTTCTTCTAAACCGTCAAGAACGTCAAGTTTAGTCAGGCAAATACCAGAAAGTGAGTTTACGTCAACTGAACGGCGTAGAATTTCAGCATCGAACCAGCCACAACGACGTTGACGGCCAGTAGAGGCACCAAATTCATTACCAATCGTACCGAGGTGTTTACCAATCGCATCACCCGTGTCATTTGCAGCGTCATACACCAACTCAGTTGGGAATGGACCTGCACCTACACGCGTTGTGTACGCTTTAGTAATACCCAGTACATAGTCAAGGTGCAAAGGACCCAGACCTGAACCAGAGCTTACGCCACCAGCAGTTGTATTCGAAGACGTTACATATGGATATGTACCGTGGTCAACGTCAAGAAGTGAACCTTGCGCACCTTCGAACATGATATTGTCACCGTTTTTACGGTAGTTATGCAATTCAGTGGTCACGTCCACAACCAGTGGCGCAACAACTTTACGCCATTCGTCGCACAGTGCCAGCACGTCTTCCAGTTTAACTGCTTCAACACCGTAGTATTCAGTCAGCTGGAAGTTATGGTAGTCCAGAAGTTCAGTCAGCTGAGCAGTAAGATGTTCACCACCACGTACCAGGTCAGCAACACGTACTGCACGACGCGCTACTTTGTCTTCGTATGCAGGACCGATACCACGACCTGTCGTACCAATCTTCGCATTACCACGTTTTTTCTCACGCGCCTGATCAAGTGCGATGTGGTTCGGAAGAATCAATGGACAGTTAGGAGAAATGCGTAAACGTTCTTTAACAGGAACGCCTTCTTTTTCAAGAATGTCCATCTCTTTGATGAGCGCTTCAGGAGAAAGAACAACACCGTTACCAATTAAGCACAATACGTTTTCACGTAAAATACCTGATGGAATGAGGTGTAAGACAGTTTTCTTACCACCAACCACAAGAGTGTGACCTGCGTTATGTCCGCCTTGATAACGAACTACCGCTGCCGCTTGATCTGTGAGCAGGTCGACGATTTTACCTTTACCTTCGTCGCCCCATTGGGTACCAAGTACCACAACATTCTTGCCCATAATAGCCTCATTACATCATGCTGTTAAAGTTGAAAGCCCCGCTCAGCGACATGAACACTGAGCCAAGCAGTTAAATCGTTTTGACTGTCCACTCACCATTCGCATTCACCAGCTGGTGCGTTGCATATGGAATCGAGTTTAAATCATCATTACCCAGTAACTGAATTACACTTAAGCCTTGTGCACGAATGTTCTGAATCGCATTCAGAAGTTCTGCATCAGTGCCTTTAGGTGCAACCACGACCTGTACCGCATCAAACTGACCTGCGCTTAAAGCATATAAGTCACAAGAGAAACCGGTTGCCGGACGGGCACGGCCAAAATGTTCACCAATGCCATCATAACGGCCACCTTGTGCCAGTGCAGCTGCACGGTTCGGTGCATAGACTGCATACATTAGGCCAGTATGATAATGGTATGAACGTAATTCAACCACATCAATACCAATACTCAAGTTTGGCCAACGGGTTTGAACTTCATCTTTGGTGGTTTGCAAGACATTAAAAGCTTGCGTGAATGCTGGATTCGCCAACACTTCAGCACTTAAATGCGCTTGTAATGCATCCAGGTCGCTGGCATAGCGTCCAAGTGCATAGAAATCTTGACCAAATTTCAGGTCTGCCGTGAATTCTTCTAATTCTGGCAAAGCCTTGCGTTGGTATAAATCAGATAATTGCTGTTCAGCGACTTTGTTCAAGCCTGCTTGAGCCACCAGACTGCGGAATAAACCGACATGACCTAAGTCCAGATGGATACCATCTGCCAGACCTGTCTCCTGAATCAGACTGATCATCAAGTCGACCATTTCTACATCGGCATCGATGCTGTCTGAACCAAATAGCTCCGCACCTAACTGTAGTGGCGCGCGCGAGGTATTAAAACCGCGAGGCTTGGTATGCAGAACGGTTCCTGCATAGCAGTAACGTGCCACACCTTCCACTGGATGTACATGCGCATCAATACGAGCCACTTGTGGTGTCATATCGGCACGCACACCAAGCAAACGACCAGAAAGCTGATCAATCACTTTAAAAGTGGCTAAGTCTAAATCTTGATTCGATTCTGAGAGAGAAGATAGAGATTCGATGTATTCAATGAATGGCGTGTACACCAGCTGATAACCTCGAGATGCAAGGAAATCCAGTGATTTACGGCGCAGACTTTCAATAACTTGCGCTTGTTCTGGTAATACATCAGCTACACCATCAGGTAATAACCATGTCTCTGAAATGGGCATGTTGTAAACCTAAATTCTTGTCAGCGCGGAACGAATCCGCATAAAAAAATCGGGAGCACACCCGATTTCTCCTAGTCTAGCACGATAGTTTTGGCTGTGCATCGCAAATTTTATAATTTTCGCTACCTGATGAAATCAACAACAATAGTGTCAACTATCAGCGTTTTAATGCACATTCAAAACAAATAGCATGAAAAAATCCGGTATTAAACCAAAGGCAATGCAGTCGTGCTTTTAACCGTTTGCAATGGAATTTCAGTTTTTACGCTTTGAATGCAGGGAATTTGGGTTAAATGATGAATCTGAAATTTACGATAGGCATCCAGATCAGCCACTACAATTCTTAAAAAGAAATCACAATCGCCCGCCATTAGCTGGCACTCGACGACTTCTGGCATTTCCTTGATCGCTTCGACAAATTGGCCGACCACAGCAGCTTCTTGAGACTTGAGCCAGACGCGTGCAAAGACACTCATCGCCAAATTGACCTTTTGCGGATTCAGCAGCGCGACATATTGCTCAATCACACCATCATCTTCCAGCTGTTTTACCCGTCTTAAACAGGGTGATGGCGACAAGCCAATCAGTTGAGCCAGTTCATTATTTTGCAGTTTTCCATTCTTTTGCAGCTCATGCAGAATGCGTTTATCTATTTGATCCATATCTATGCTTTGGCATTTAAAACCTCTTAAACTTAATTTAGCGCAATTTAATTTCAAATAAAACTCAAACCTCTTTCACTACAACAGCAAATAGCCAGAATATCGCCATAAAATATGGTCTAGTTTTGCAGTACCCAAGTCATTTCCATGCTTTTGTTTAGACAAAGCACCGCAGCAATAGTTGCCCCTACCGATTTCAGCGAATTTCAACGTGGCATGAAAGATTCTATCCCCATGCTTTTGGGAATTATCCCCTTTGCGCTGGTGCTGGGTGCGACGGCGGTACAGAAGAATTTCAGCTTGCTCGAAGTGCCATTACTGACCGGTTTGAACTTTGCCGGCGGTTCTGAATTTGCCATTCTGGAAGTCTGGAGCAGTCCACCAAATTTACTCATGCTGATGTTCATTACCTTTCTGGTAAATAGCCGGCATCTGTTGATGGGCGCCAGTTTGGTGCCGTATTTAAAGCATCTTCCGAATCTTAAAGTTTTTCCGGCGCTGTTTTTTATGGTCGATGAAAGCTGGGCACTCGGTCTGGCTGATGCACAAAGGAAACAGGCGCAACTGGGTTATCGTGCTGCTTTTAGCATGCCTTATTATGCTGGCCTGTGTTTTTGCCTGTACTTGATGTGGGTCGGATTTACCACACTCGGCGCCATGCTTGGGCCTGTATTAGGCGACATCAACCGTTTTGGTTTTGATATGGCCTTTCCTGCTGTATTTCTGGTGTTACTAAGAAGTATGTGGAAAGGTTTTGAGGCTGCCCGGCCATGGCTGGTCAGTTTAGTCTGTGCGGCTTTGGCTTATTTATATTTACCTGCGGGCTGGTATGTGCCGATTGGTGCCTTGTCTGGAATAGCTTCGGCATTTTTCCTGATTCAAGAAGATCAAACATGATCCAGATGAGCACCTTGGTGGCCATTATCCTGATTGCTGCGACCACCTATTTAACCCGGATCTTGGGCTATGTCTTATTAAAAAATAAAACGCTGACACAGCGCCAGCGTAAAATTCTGGAAGTAGTCCACGGCTGCGTGCTGATTTCAGTGATTGCACCCTACTTTGTACGCGACAATCCTGCAGACCTGATCGCCTTGGCTTTAACGCTATTTGCCGCTACACGTTTTGGATTATTACCGACCGTCGCCATCAGTATGGTTTCTGCTGCAATTTTAAGAATTTTAATAATCTAACGCTAGAAAAACCCCTTTAAATGATCTCTAAAGGGGTTTTGTTTATTTCTGTGGATCAACCACTTTGGTCAGCAAACTGATCAGTTCGGCATTTTGCAATTCAACCTGCTGAAGTTTGGCTGTGGTCTGATCCAGCACTTCCTGCTGCACATGCATTTTTTTGGCTAGATCCTGCATGATTTCCAGGGTCTTTTTTAAATTTTCTTCCAGATGCACGATTTTTTCTTCGACTGGCACGCCTTCCACGCTACGTGGCTCATCACTCTGATTAAACTGCAGCCAGATCAGAAAAATTACCGCCAAAGTCAGCAGTATAATAAATCCCCAAACCACCATCATGTGCTTGCTCTTATTTCATTTTATTGTCTTTATCTTAACGAAAAATGCTGCAGATAACGTAAATAATTCAGCCTCAATTCCTGATTTTCGATCAATTACTGGCAAATTCTCTTAAAACATGGCTGGCAGAATATTTACAGGCAAGAAAAAAGCACCGTGTCTTGGTGCTTTTGAGGTTTAGATAACCCCAACTTAATGAAATGATTCACATAAATCCAGCAGACGGTTGGCATAGCCCCACTCGTTATCATACCAGGCAAAGACTTTGGCTTGATGCCCAACGACTAGAGTCTGGGTCAGATCAACAATCAGTGAATACGGGGAATGATTAAAATCACTGGATACCAATGGCTCATCCGTCACAGCCATGATTTCCGCAAAATCCTGCTGGGCAGCCTTGATCAGCACTTCATTCAACTTGTGATCGGTAATCGGCGACTGGGAGACAAAGGTCAAATCAATCGCGGCCACATTAATGGTTGGCACCCGAATCGAATAGCCATCAATACGATCTTCCATTTTTGGCATGACACGCTTTAAGGCACCCAGTGCGCTCGAAGTCGTAGGAATGATGTTATGTCCCGAGGCACGTGCACGACGCAAATCACGATGTGCATGATCCAGTACCGATTGATCCGCCGTGACAGCATGTATTTCGGTCATCAAGGCACTACTGATTCCAAAAGCATCATCGACAATTTTGACCAGTGGCACCAAAGCCTGAGTGGTACAAGAGACGCTGGAAATGATTTGATCCGATGCTTTAACTTCATGATGATTGACACCATAGACAATCGCGGCATCGACCGTATCAAAAGGTGCAGCGCCAATAATCACACGTTTCGCCCCTGCCTGAATATGCTGGGTTGCGGCTTCACGGGAACGGAACAGCCCGGTACATTCAAGCACTACATCTACCGCCAGGTTTTGCCAAGGCAACTTAGCCGGCTGCGACTCACACAAAACCTGCACTTTTAATGCAGCATTCTGATAGCTGATATGCATATAGATATGTTCAGCATCATAGCTGAGATCCACCTGCCCCGGAAAACGGCCATGGGTCGAGTCATATTTAAATAAATGAATCAGGGTTTCAACATCAGCAATATCGTTAATGGCAACGATTTCAAAATTAAAATCTTTCGGGTTTTCAAACCATGCGCGCAGTACATTCCGTCCAATACGCCCAAATCCATTGATTGCCACTCGTTGCATGACTCGACCTTTTATATGCCTATTTTAAAACTCTTCTATGTTAAAGGATTTCTGGCGCCGTACATTAAAAAACTTCAGTGAAAATACTGATTTTCGATTATTTTATTTCTGATCCATCTGTCTGTATTTGGATCATTTAAAATTCCGTTTATTTTTTAAAGAGATGGATATAGACGAATTCTACTGTGGGAAAATTCAATTTAATTATTCAGCGAAAAACCTGAGTAAATAAATCCTTCGCAATTGGTTTTAAAATGATTGGTGCCTACTGCTTTTTCCGTTATAATTTGGCGTTTTAAATTTTTAAGCCCCGCATTGCAGCAGAGCTCTTGTATGCTTGTCAGACTGTGGTGTTTTAGCCAAATCGGAAATTATGGAGTGACTTGGTTGTGAGTACTCGTTTTATGACATCAGCTGAAATTCGTGAAGCATTTTTGCGTTACTTTGAATCGCAAGGGCATACACGTGTCGCGTCGAGTTCTCTAGTACCTGCCAATGACCCAACTTTGCTGTTCACCAATGCTGGTATGAACCAGTTTAAAGATTGCTTCTTAGGTCTAGAAAAACGCGATTATGTACGTGCAGTGTCATCACAAAAATGCGTGCGCGCAGGTGGTAAGCACAACGACTTGGACAATGTAGGTTATACAGCACGTCACCACACTTTCTTTGAAATGTTGGGTAACTTCTCCTTTGGTGATTACTTCAAACGTGATGCGATCAAATTTGCTTGGGACTTTTTGACTAACGAAGAATGGCTTGGTCTTCCTAAAGATAAACTCTATGCAACCATTTACCACACCGATGATGAAGCCTTTGACATCTGGAACAAAGAAATCGGTCTAGACGCTTCACGCATTATTCGTATTGGTGACAACAAAGGCGGTCAATACGCATCAGATAACTTCTGGGCAATGGGTGACACCGGTCCTTGTGGTCCATGTTCTGAAATCTTCTTTGACCATGGCGATCATATCTGGGGTGGCTTACCGGGTTCTCCTGAAGAAGATGGCGACCGTTTCATTGAAATCTGGAACAACGTTTTCATGCAGTTCAACCGTACTGCGGATGGCGTATTACACCCTCTTCCAGCGCCTTCTGTGGATACAGGTATGGGCTTGGAGCGTATTTCTGCCGTTTTACAGCACGTCAACTCAAACTACGAAATTGACTTATTCCAGCATTTACTTAAAGCTGCGGCTGAAATTATTGGTCTGGATACTACAGCGCTTGAAGCTGAAGCTGCTGAGAAAGGCACACCAGTTCAGTATCCTGCTTCATTGAAAGTCGTTGCTGACCATGCACGTTCATGTTCATTCCTGATTGCTGATGGCGTAAACCCATCGAATGAAGGTCGTGGTTATGTACTGCGTCGTATTATCCGTCGTGCAGTACGTCACGGTAACAAACTAGGTGCGACTGGTTCGTTCTTCCACAAAATGTTGAAGCCACTGATTGAAGTGATGGGTGCAGCATATCCTGAACTTGCAGCCAACCAGGCACGTATCGAAGCGCAACTTCTCAAAGAAGAAGAGCAATTTGCTAAAACACTTGAGCAAGGTCTGAAATTGCTTGAAGGCGAATTGGCACAGTTAAAAGGTTCTGTGATTCCGGGCGAAGTGGTATTTAAACTTTACGACACTTATGGTTTCCCGACTGACTTGACTGCTGACATCGCACGTGAACGTGACTTAACCATTGATGAAGCTGGTTTCGAAACTGAAATGGCTGCACAGCGTCAACGCGCACGTGATGCAGGTAAATTCGCGATCGACTACAACAGCGTAGTTAAAGTTGAAGGCGAAACTCAGTTTGATGGTTATGACGCAACTGCAGGTGAAGGTCAAATCATCGCAATCTACAAAGATGGCGAGCAAGTTGATGAAGTGTTTGAAGGCGATGAAGCACTGATCGTACTCAACCAAACACCTTTCTACGCAGAAAGCGGCGGTCAAATCGGTGATACAGGTATCTTTAAAAACGATACTGGTATTTTCGAAGTTCAAGATACCAAAAAATCTGGTGGCGCATTTGTACACCAAGGTATCGTGACGATGGGTAACTTGAAAGTTACTCAAAATGTAGAAGCAACAGTAAAAGCAGATATTCGTGCAGCAACTGCGCGCAACCACTCTGCGACTCACCTGCTACATGCTGCGTTACGTCAAATTTTAGGTTCACATGTACAGCAAAAAGGTTCATTGGTTGCATCTGATGTGTTACGTTTTGACTTTGCCAATGACCAACCTGTAAGCTTTGAACAGCTGCAAGAAATTGAACGTTTGGTCAATGCTGAAGTGATTGCCAATACTGCGGTGTCTACTGAACTTCTGGATATCGAGTCTGCGAAAGCTAAAGGCGCGATGATGCTGTTTGGCGAGAAATACGGTGACGAAGTACGTGTACTGTCTATGGGTTCAGTGATTGAAGAGAAAAACTTCTCAATCGAACTTTGCGGTGGTATTCACGTAAAACGTACCGGTGATATCGGTCTGTTCAAAATCACCTCTGAAGGTGGTGTGGCAGCCGGTGTACGTCGTATTGAAGCAGTAACAGGCACTAAAGCAGTTGAAGTTGCGCAAAAAGCTGATCGCGATATCAATACGATTAACGGTTTGCTCAAAGCGCAAAAAGACCAGACTTTAGACAAAGTTGAAGCATTGGTTGATACTGCATCGAGCTTGCAGAAACAGATCGAACAACTCAATCAAAAACTTGCTAGCCTGCAAGCGGGTGAACTTCTAAGCCAAGTTCAAAGCATTGCAGGTCGTGCAACCTTGATTACAACTGTTGAAAACATGGATGCAAAAGCACTACGCAACCTGCACGACGGTGTGAAATCAAAATTAGAAAATGCAGTGATTGTTCTGGCAGGTGTAGAGGGTGACAAGGTGAGCTTGATCGCATCTGTAGCAAAAGACTTTACTGCTTCTATTAAAGCAGGTGACATCATCAAACATTTGGCAACTGAGCTAGGTGGTAAAGGTGGTGGTAAACCTGACTTGGCACAAGGTGGCGCGCCACTTAACGAGAAGTTTGCTCCAGTGATGGCAGATTTAACTGCCTGGCTTGCAGCAAAATAAAACTTCAATTTTGTGTAACTGACCCTGATAGGTACATCAGGGTCATGGCTTATATGGAACAACTATGGCATTAATCGTTCAAAAATATGGCGGTACCTCTATGGGTACTCCCGAGCGCATTTTAAATGTTGCTCGTCGTGTAAAGCGCTGGCATGACCACGGCCACAAGGTAGTGGTAGTGGTATCAGCAATGAGTGGCGAAACCAATCGTCTACTTGCTTTAGCGAAGGCCATTACCGAAACCCCTGACCCACGTGAACTAGACCAAATGGTATCTACGGGTGAACAGGTTACGATTTCTATGTTAGCAATGGCGTTGAACTCAATTGGAGTTGAAGCAAAATCACTAACAGGTCGCCAGGTTGGCATGAAAACCGACAGCTCATTCAATAAGGCACGTATCGAATCCATTGATACTGAAGTCCTGAACTCAAATCTGGATGCAGGCCGCGTACTTGTCGTTGCCGGTTTCCAGGGTTTTGATGAACATGGCAATACCACTACTTTAGGGCGTGGCGGTTCTGATACTTCAGGTGTTGCAATTGCTGCCGCACTCAAAGCAGATGAATGCCAAATTTATACCGACGTTGACGGTGTATATACCACCGATCCACGTGTTGCACCAAAAGCAAAAAAAGTTGATCGTATTTCATTTGAAGAAATGCTTGAGATGGCGTCACTCGGTTCTAAAGTCCTGCAAATTCGTTCAGTTGAATTTGCTGGTAAATACCAGGTGCCTTTACGCGTATTATCAAGTTTCGACAATGACAACGATGGCGCATTCGACGAAGAGTTTAAGCAAAACGTTGGTACACTTATTACGACTGAATTGGAAGACAATATGGAACAGCCAATTATCTCCGGTATCGCATTTAACCGTGACGAAGCAAAATTAACTATTTTAGGCGTGCCTGACGAACCGGGTATTGCTTCTAAAATTTTGTGCCCGATTGGTGATGCCAATGTTGAAGTGGATATGATTATCCAGAACGTTGAAGAAGATGGTACAACTGATTTCACTTTTACTGTGAACCGTGGCGAATTAAATAAAGCCAAAGCTATTCTTGAAGCAACTGCTCAAGAAATTGATGCACGTGAAGTTGCGACCCGTTCAGATATCGTAAAAGTATCGATCGTAGGTGTCGGTATGCGTTCACATGCCGGTGTAGCGAGCAAAATGTTTACAGCATTGGCAGATGAAGGTATTAACATCCTGATGATCTCGACGTCTGAAATCAAGATTTCTGTGATCATTGAAGAAAATTATCTTGAACTTGCGGTTCGTTCATTGCATACCGCATTCGGTTTAGACCGTGAACAAGGCGAATCTAGCGCACGTGCTTAAGCGTTAAGATAGAATATTGTCATTGTTTGACAGTATTTTATAAAAGTCTACAAAAATGCAGAGCCACTATAGTTTTTTTTATAGTGGCTCTGTTATATTAAGCCTGAGGATTTTTAACCAGCTGAGATAGATTAAAATCTTTCACCCAGATGACAGAATTTCTATCCAGATCTTATTTTGTAATTTTTGGTTGTGCTTTTTGTTTTACATTCAATAGATTGCAGGTTTTGCATTTTGCAAGGAGAAAAACATGCTGATTCTGACTCGACGCGTCGGGGAAACTTTAATGATTGGTGATCAAGTCAGTGTGACTGTGCTTGGTGTAAAAGGTAACCAGGTTCGTATCGGGGTAAATGCTCCGAAAGAAGTCTCTGTGCACCGTGAAGAGATTTACCAGCGTATTCAGCATGAACGTGCAATGCATGAACATCTTCAACATATCGATCAAGATTACCAACCTTCTTATGAAGACGATAGCCAGACACAAAATAACTTTAACCGTTAATGTTTGTGCGAAGAATAAAGCGGCTTTTGAGCCGCTTTAAATTTGTCTAAATTTTATACAAAAATATTAAATACTTAGATAATTTAAAATAAAACTTAAAGTTCTGCACCCTGCTGTAATGCTGCAATCACCTTTTTTACCGGCCCAAAACTGCGACGATGCTCATCAATCACGCCATGTAAGGCAATCGCTTCAAAATGTGCCTTGGTCGGATAACCCTTGTGCTTGGCAAAGCCAAATTGCGGATGCTTCTGGTCCATCTCGATCATCTGATGATCACGGGTTACTTTCGCCAGAATACTGGCTGCTGAAATTTCAGCATGCAGTGCATCACCACCCACCACGGCATCACAGCTCATAGCAAGGCCCTGTGGAATCTTGTTGCCATCGACCAATACATGCTCAGGCTGAACTGGCAAAGCTTCTACAGCACGGCGCATGGCCAGCAAAGAAGCTTGCAAAATATTATGTTCATCAATCTCTGCCGCAGAAGCCTCAGCAATGGCCCATGCCAGCGCTTTTTCCTGAATCTCGATAAAAAGTTTTTCACGCTTCTTTTCAGTGAGTTTTTTAGAATCATTTAAACCCTCAATCGGGTTGTTCGGATCCAAAATAACTGCCGCAGCGACGACTGAACCGACTAATGGCCCACGCCCTGCTTCATCTACACCAGCAATCTTCATGTCTATTTTTCCATAAAAAATAGGCTGAACCAGTCAGCCTATTTCAATTTAATCTTGGCTTAGTTTACAGCTTCAGCCACACAAGCGTTAATGGTTTTTGCAACCACATTGCCGACAATCGTCGCACGTGCTGCCGGGTCAATTGCTGCAGTCGCCAAATCTACCGCTGTTACACTTTGTGGCGCTTTTTCACTGACACAGCCACAAATTTCAGTCTGGATATTCTGCTTTTGGGTCGTAGTCATTAGACGTGTAGCTGTTTGCCATGCTGGAATATTATTCAGCTCAGTCGTACATTTTGCATTGATCGCGATTTTAAGCGCAGCCCCACCCAGCTGTTGAGTCGTGGTTTGCGTTTCAGGGCTGCCTGTTGTTGCACAAGCAGATAAAACCAAAGTAAGCGGAGCAAGTGCAGCCAATAATTTTTTCACAGATCTGTTCCTTGTTTATTCATATATGAAGCGTGACGCTATTGTGCCGAAATTCACCTGAATAAGAAATCTATAAATCATCCTGAATGTTTAATCTGCACCCAGCCATTTCAATGGATGTTGCATGAAAGCCACCATAGCGTTGCAGATTTGGAATTGCTGGGCTGATTCGCCCTTTGCTAAGGTGCATCCATCTTTGAGGGCAATCGAAAATCACATGGAAAAAGTACAATATTACACGCGCACGGCACAATGGTTGCACTGGATCATGGCAGTTATCTTTATTGCGGCCTGGCTGATTGGTTTTTATAGTGGGAATTTTTTAAGTTATGAGGTCGATGGCAGCTTTAAAGGCGATGTCATCACCCTGCATAAAAATATCGCCACCACCATTATTTTCCTACTGGTTGTGCGAATTTTCTGGCGTTATACCCATCCTGCCCCTGAACTACCGGACACTATGTCACCCCGGATGAAAACTTTGGCACATGCAGGTCATCTGGCTTTGTATTTTATGCTGATTGCTCTACCTGTCACCGGCTGTTTATATAGCTGGAGTCTGGGCTATCCAGCACCAGTGCTATATTTATTTAACCTGCCGGCACTGATTGCAGAAAATCCGGCTGTAACCGCGATCGTAAAACCCCTGCATATCTGGCTTTCCTGGGCAGTTGGCTTACTTTTAGTTGGACATATTTTCGCAGCACTGAAACATCATTTTATCGATAAAGATCATGTACTCAACAGCATGACCCGACAATCCAAATCTTCTAAAAAATAATCTGCAAAACCACACTCAATCAGCTTTCATTGCAAAACTGATTTTATTTTAAGAACTCGGTCATGCAGCCTTTCAGACTGTTTGCAATAGCCTGTTGCGTGAGTTTTGACTTTACTTCTTCATCCAGAGTCGCTTTCAGTAAAGTGCTTGCCGGAATATCCTTGAGTGCATGCTCACCTACACATGAACAGACATTCTGTTCAAGTTCAGCTTTATTTTTGTCCTGCATAAAATAGGTCGAGGCAGTCCAGAATTTAGATGCTTTCAATTCTTTTGCACATTGGTATTCAATCACGGGTTTTAAAGTACGCTGTGTCAAAGTCATATCCGCATTTGAGCAAGCAGATATCAACACGCTACTGATGAGCAGAATTATATTTTTCAATTTCATATCCATCTATAAAAACAAAGGCAGAGCGAACCCTGCCTTTTATTTAAAAACTTAAACCAGGGCACGGATCTGGTTGATCCATTGCTCTTTTTCAGTATCGGTAATAAAAGAGGCTTCAAATGAGTTAATGGCCAACTGCTTGAGTTCCTCATTGCTTAAATCCAGTGCTTCAGCAATGGCAATAAAATTGTCATTCATATAACCACCAAAATAAGATGGATCATCTGAATTGACTGTAACGTGCACGCCTTGTTGCAAGAGGCGACGGATATTATGCTGCTGCATATCATCCACGACGCAGAGTTTCAGGTTTGACAATGGACAAACCGTCAGTGGCATCTTCTCTGCAATCAGGCGCTGCATTAACGCCAGATCTTCTTCAGAGCGTACACCATGATCGATACGATTCACTTTCAGCAAATCTAAAGCTTCCCAGACATAAGCTGCCGGGCCTTCCTCACCTGCATGCGCTACAACCAAGAAACCTGCTTCACGTGCTTTAGCAAAGACACGCTCAAACTTTGAAGGTGGATGCCCTACTTCACTTGAGTCCAGACCGACCGCAATAATCTGGTCTTTATAAGGTAAGGCCTGTTCCAGTGTTGCAAAAGCAGCCTCTTCACTTAAATGACGCAAGAAACACATAATCAGATGTGAACTGATGCCAAGTTTAGCTTTGGCATCATCACAGGCTTTTTGCAAGCCGTTGATCACGGTTGAAAAAGCAACGCCACGGTCGGTATGGGTTTGTGGATCAAAGAACATTTCAGTATGCACGACCCGGTCTTCAGCACATTTTTCAAAATACGCCCAAGCCAGATCATAAAAATCCTGTTCATGAATCAATACAGCTGCACCAGCATAATAAATATCCAGGAACGACTGAAGATTATGAAAGTTATACGCCTGTTTAACTTCTTCAACAGATTTATACGGGATGGCAATTTTATTACGCTGAGCGATCGCAAACATTAGCTCAGGCTCAAAAGTGCCCTCAATATGAACATGAAGCTCAGCTTTTGGCAAAGCTCGAATCAACTCAAGACGGTTCATCGCTTCTCCTCATGAAACCTAAAATAATAAAAAAAGGGTGCAAACTGAGTTTACACCCTTTCCAAATCTAGAAAAATTAGCCGCCAAATAGTGCGAATTTAAGCGTCCATAGTACTGCAATAATCCAGACCATATACGGTACAGTTGATGCCTTACCGGTTAACAATTTGATCAGTGCATAGCTAATGAAGCCCATCGCAATACCATCCGCAATCGAATAGGTAAATGGCATAAATACAATGGTTAAAAATGCAGGGACTGCTTCTGTAATATCTTCCCAGTCAATATGCACGATACCTTGAATCATTAAGACACCGACAAATAACAGCGCTGGCGCTGTTGCAAAGCTTGGTACAGACTGTGCCAATGGTGCCAGGAACAAACAGGCAACAAACAGGATACCGACTACGACAGCAGTTAGACCTGTACGGCCACCGGCTGCTACGCCTGCAGAAGATTCAATGTATGGTGTAGTCGATGAGGTACCTAAAGCTGCACCTGCAACAATTGCAGAAGAGTCAGCAAAAAGTGCTTTTTTCAAACGCGGCAGTTTGCCATCTTTCAACAAGCCTGCACGGTGTGAAACACCTACGAGCGTACCGGTTGAGTCAAACAAATCAACCAGAAAGAAGACAAAAATCACGCCAATTAAACTGGCAGTGAACAGACCTTCAAAGCTCATTTGCATAAATGTGGGTGCAATCGATGGCACTGCGCCAACCACACCTTTAAATTCACTCAGACCCAATGCTGCTGAAATACCGGTTAACACCAAAATACTGATGATGATCGCACCACGCACTTTAAAGTGATGCATCACAACAACCAGAAGGAAACCAAATAATGCAAGTAAAACTGATGGTTGTTTTAAATCACCCAAACCTACCAATGTAGCGGGATTATCCACAATCAGGCCGGCATTTTTCAAAGCAATCAGCGCAAGAAATAAGCCAATACCACCACCGATGGCCAGTTTCAGCGACATTGGAATCGCATTGACAATGGCTTCACGGATTTTGAACATGCTGATCGCAATAAACACAAGACCGGAGATAAACACAGCCCCGAGTGCTGTTTGCCAAGGCACACCCATTCCCAAACATACAGAATAGGTAAAGAAGGCATTCAAGCCCATGCCTGGTGCAAGTGCAATTGGATAATTTGCAATCAAGCCCATGACTAAACAGCCAATCGCGGCTGCAAGACAGGTTGCTACAAAGACAGCCCCATGATCCATCCCCGTTTCGGACAAAATCATCGGATTGACAATAATGATGTAACACATCGTTAAGAATGTAGTTACACCGGCAAGAACTTCTGTACGGAAACTGGTTTTGTTTTCACTCAGTTTAAACAGACGTTCAAGCATACTTTCTGAAGATGGATTAGGAGTCGTCATGACCTAGCCCCTATTGAGTAAACTTTATGCTTTAAGCAAGCCGTCAAATAAATGAAATTTTATAAAAAAATTCATCAATTTTAAGGATGTGTTAGCAACGAATATGCCAGCATAGCCATTTGACGGGTTAAAATGTTAGAACAGCTTACAGCCCCAGGGCTATGCTATAAAAACCCAAAAAAAATCTAAACAAAAAAGCTGCATAACCTTTATGCAGCTTTATTTTCTCGATTTAAATCAAATGCTTAACAAGATGAATTCTGCTTCATCCTGATCGTTGGCAAATTATAACACATTGATTTCTTATTGCTTATTTGATTTTACACTTTATTAGAAATTAATATATTCCAGGTGAATATTTAAAAAATTTTATTATATTTATTATTGATTTAATTTTATTAATCCAGCCCAATTGGCGGTAGGAAGATATATAACCTGCTTAATGTCGATGCCGATTGGATTCCAGCAATTTGCTTGAATCACGTCCATCGTTCAAGACATGACGGATCTTTTCATATTTTCTGATTTCGGACTGTTTATGGACACAAAATCCTAATAAACTGATCATTAAGGCAAAAACAGGGATAGCATATATTTTCATTTTTATTATGCTGCTTTGTAACACTATGCAATTATGCTAACAAAAAACCTAACAAACTTGTGACATACTTTACATTTAACCCGATAGAAGGCATTTATTTATCCTTTAAATATTAATTTTATGTCGTTTTATTTATTAATACTTAATTAATTTATAATTCTTTTTTCAAAAAATCGATACTATTAAAAATTCTTTCAAACAAAAAATAAATAATTGAATTTAATATATTTTTCAAACTCTCTAAAAGAAGTTTATTCAAAATTAAGATATGGAGATAAATGAAATCTAACCTATTCAATAGAAATTATTTCGATTTATTTTATCGGCCTTTTCCAAGAATGCTCAACTTTAATTTTTAGAATAAAATGATCTAAATAAGGGAGATTTTGCTAGGGATTTCAAGATGTTTAGCGATATTTTTTATTTTTAATTACCTTGAAGCTCTACCTGATATTCAAGAATTACAGATTTTATAGTTGTCATGATGCTGTCTATTATTCCCTACTCACATCACATGCATGTACATAGTTCAAGAACCTAACCATAATAACGACATCCCAATATCCGGCATATATATCCTCATGCTGAATACTGGGAATCATCTCATTTATGCACTCAGTTGTTCATCACGTTTGAACACCAGTTCTCCCTTAAGTGAACTGTCTGCATCGAAATAATAGCCATCGCTATTAAAAGCTTTCAACTCTTCGACACAATCAATTTTATTTTCAATCATAAAACGCGCCATGAGACCGCGTGCTTTTTTGGCATACAAACTAATCACTTTATATTTACCATTTTTCTGATCCAGAAATACCGGCTTGATAATGTCTGCCTGAATTTTGCGCTCGTTGACTGATTTGTAATATTCATCAGAGGCAATATTCACCAGGATTTCAGAATTTGCTGCTGCTAGATCCTGATTAATAAGATCAGTAATGTGATGCGCCCAGAAGTCATATAGGTTATGCCCGCGGGAATTGGCTAACTTGGTTCCCATTTCCAGACGGTACGGCATCATCAGATCCAAAGGACGTAAGAGTCCATATAATCCAGACAACATGCGTAAACGATCTTGTGCATAGTGCAGATCTTCATGTTTCAAACTATAGGCATCCAGACCTGTATAGACATCGCCTTTAAATGCAAAAATCGCCTGACGGGCATTGGCTAAATTAAAATCCGGCTGCCAGTCATTGAAACGTGCGGTATTTAAACTGGCAATTTTTTCACTGACACTCATTAAGCTGGAAATTTCTGTCGCAGAAAGTGTGCGACAAACGTTGATCAAGTCCTGTGAATGTTCTAATAATCTCGCTTGAGTAAATTGGTCAGTCGGTAATGGGGTATCGTAATCGAGAGTTTTGGCTGGAGAAATTAAAGCGAGCATGGCAACCTGGTCAAAAAATGATTAATCAAACTATATCAGTCTGCTTATTTTAATTCCAATTCATGTTTTTATTCACCATAATCGTTAAAATGCACGATTCTCCTGTTAATCATCGGTTTTTATATGCCCGAGCAAATTTTTCTTCAAGGGCCTGCGGGTCAGATTGAAGTTTTTGTGGATTATCCTCAGGGTGAAGTGAAAGGATTCGCGGTAGTTTGTCACCCCCATCCATTGCAAGGCGGTACACCACAACATAAGGTTCCGGTTTTACTGGCACAAATGTATCTGGAACGTGGCTGTATTGTGTATCGTCCAAGTTTCCGTGGTTCTGGTCAAAGTGAAGGTATACACGACGAGGGCTTCGGTGAAACGGATGATGTATTAGAAGTCATTCGGTTCGCTCGCAACCAGCATATTGCCCTGCCTTTTTATGCAGGCGGTTTTAGTTTTGGTGCGCATGTCATGGCAAAAAGCTATGCAGCCTTACCAGTAGAATTGCAACCACAGCAAACCATTTTATGTGGTCTGCCGACTGCAACAGTGGCTGGTATTCGTCATTATGTGACACCCGCCATTAAAGGTGACATTCTGTTCATTCATGGTGAAGCCGATGAAGTAACTTTGCTCTCAGATATGATTGAATGGGCAAAGCCACAACGCCATTTAGTGACCGTATTACCTGGTGCCAATCATTTTTTTACCGGCTATTTAAAGCAATTGCGGATCGCAATGACCCGGTACTTAGCGCTTGGCTAAATAAAAAACCCATCAAATGATGGGTTTTTTATTAAAAGACAAAATCTTCTGCAAAAATTTCATACATCACAGCCCGATATTTAGGCTTATCGATGTAGCGGATAATTTTTCCGCCCAAGCGTTCTGCAATTTTACGGCTAGCCCAGTTTTCTTCTGCTACCGGGTAGCTTAAAACTTGAATCCCTAATGTATTGAAAGCATAAGCCACAACACAATGCACTGCCTCATGTCCATAATGATGACCATGTGCAGTTTCACGAATCCAAATACCGACTTCAGGTATTTCCTCATGAAGTCGATGTAAACCACATAGTCCAATAAATTCTTGTGTTTCAATATAACGGATCACAAATACATATTCTTTATGATCGTTCATATTTTCCAGCCAATTTTGCCAGACTGTTGCAAATCCCTGTTCAGATTGTGGTGGGTCCCACGCCATAAAACGTGTCAAACTCGGCGTAATTGAAGCATAAGTCTCTTTGGCATCGGCTGATTTAAAACAATTTAGGATCAAGCGTTTATTTTGCAATGTAGGCAAAGCTGATTGAGTCTGTTGAATTAGCTCTTCCATTCAAACTCGCTAAAGCTTTCCTGCTCTTTTAGAGAGGTTTCCACTGCCTGTGCAAGCTGATTAAGCAAACTTCTTTCAGTGATACGATCCAGCCAGTCCTGCTCTTCTTCAGGATATGAGGCAATTTCACAAACCAGATGCCCTTGTTCATCTCTGGTTTCGCAACTCACCGATAAAGGCAGCGCATGTTCTTCCACGCTGACGGCAACCTGAGCACCACTTTGGCTTAAGGTCTGAAACCCGTATTTACCTAATTCTTCGGCAAGCAAATGTGCTACATATTCCTGGGTTTCTTGACCATCCCGTGGTGTTTGGCTCTGGGTATTGGCCATGAATTTTAATTTTCGCATCGCTATTTCCAAATGGCTTTTTTCTTATATGGGTTTAGCATAAGCAATATAAACAAAACAGCCAAGCAAAAAGCTTGGCTGTTTCACATAATTTTAAAAATTATTCTGACACTTGAATTGACAGTCCTGCGATTGAGGTCAATTCTGTGAAGGTCGGGAAACTGGTTGCGACCGTTTCAGTACCGACAATCTTGATCTGCTCCGAATTACGCAAACCGGCAATCGAAAAACTCATCGCGATACGGTGATCGTGATGCGATTCAATTTCACCACCCGTAAAGATTGGCGACCAGTCACCGGACTTGCCCTTACCTTCAATGATGATGCCATCGTCCGTTGGGGTACAGTCGATGCCCATGGTTTGAAGACCGTCGGCCATGACCTGAATACGATCCGATTCTTTCACGCGAAGCTCGGCAGCACCGGTCAAAATTGTCTGACCTTCAGCACATGCAGCGGCAATGAATAGCGCCGGGAATTCATCAATTGCTAATGGCACCTGATCTTCCGGCATATGAATCCCTTTTAATGTACGTGTACCACGAATACGGATATCAGCAATCGGTTCACCGCCTGCAATACGCTCGTTTTCAACTGTAATGTCCGCACCCATTTGCTTGAGGATTTCGATCACACCAGTACGGGTCGGGTTAATGCCTACCGCTTCAAGGGTGACGTCCGAATTTTCAGTAATGGCCGCACCCACCATAAAGAAGGCTGCTGAAGAAATATCTGAAGGCACTTGAATGTTGGTACCCACTAACTTGCCACCACCTTGCAGGGAAATTCGGTTGCCTTCTGTTTTCACTTCATAACCAAATGCACGCAGCATACGTTCAGTATGGTCGCGTGTTGGTTCTGGTTCAGTCACCGAAGTTTCACCTTCCGCCCATAGACCTGCAAGTAGAATCCCTGATTTCACCTGAGCAGAGGCCATTGGCAAATCGTACTGAATCCCTTTAAGGTTTTGATTGCCGGTGATGGATACAGGTGGTGTACCGCGTTCACCTGTGGTCTGAATTTGCGCACCCATTTCACGTAAAGGCTTGGCAATACGCTCCATTGGACGCTTGGATAAAGATGCGTCACCAGTCATGACTGAATCAAATTTTTGTGCAGCCAGCATACCCGACAACAAACGCATTGAAGTGCCCGAGTTGCCCATATAAATGGCAGACTGTGGCGCTTTAAGGCCATGCATGCCAACACCATGAATGGTCACTTCACCATTTTTAGGGCCTTCAATGCTCACACCCATATCACGGAAAGCTTGCAGTGTCGCTAGAGCATCCTCACCTTCCAAAAAGCCGGTCACATGTGTGGTACCTTCTGCAATCGCACCAAACATGATCGAGCGATGTGACACAGATTTGTCACCTGGCACGGTAAATTTACCCTGAAATTTCTTGGCACCCGGCTGAATGGTAAATTGTTGTGTCACTTTATTTTTCTCCATGAAAGGTTTCTTGGCGAGCATATGGTTGAAATGCTGGCGAGCTGCCTGCGCATGACCCAATAAGCCCATCAATGCTTGGGAATCTTCATCTTCAATCAATTTGCGGATAATCGCGAGCTGCTGTTCAAAGCCATCAACAGCATTCAGAACTGCTTTTTTATTAGCAAAAAAGATGTCATGCCACATTTGTGGATCGCTGGCGGCAATTCGCGAGAAATCCCGAAAACCACCCGCAGCATAACGAAATATATCTAAATTGTCTTCACGCTTGGCCAATTGTTCAACCAAGTTGAATGCCATAAGATGCGGAAGATGACTGGTATGCGCCAGCACTTCATCGTGCTTGTCGACATCCATGCAAATCACTTCGGCTTTCGCCGCTTGCCACAGCTGAATCAGTTTATCGACGGCCCAGTTTGCACTGCTTGGCAGTGGCGTCAAAATCACTTTGTGATTGGCAAATAAATCAACTTTACCTGCATGTACCCCAGTATGCTCGGCACCTGCAATCGGATGGCCCGGTACAAAACCTTCAGGCAGTTCATCGCCAAAAACCGCTTTCGCTGCATCGACCACATTACCTTTGGTACTACCAACATCAGTAATAATGGTATTGGGAGATAAATAAGGCTGAATGGCTTCCAACACCTTTTGCGTGGCACGTACCGGCAATGCAAGCACTACCAGATCAGCACCTTTGACCGCCTCTACAGGATCGGCATAGCCTTCGGAAATCAGGCCAAGAGATTTAGCATCTTCCAAAGTCTTTTGTGAACGTGTCGATGCAACGATGTCATTGGCCAAATGCTCGGCTCGAATGACACGCGCCAGACTTGAACCAATCAGTCCAAGCCCGATAAATGCAACTTTTTCAAACAGTGGCTGCGACATGGTTTAAGCTTTTGCCTCTAAACCGAGTACTTTAGCCAATGCGCTCAAGAATTTCGCATTTTCTGCTTCAGTACCAATCGATACGCGAATGTGATTTGAAATACCAACCGGACGCACAATCACCCCTTGTTTGAGCAAACCATTGAAGGTTGCTGATGGGTCTGCCTGTACATCTACCAGAATAAAGTTGGCACGTGAAGGCACATAGTTAAGACCCAAAGCCTTAAAGCCAGCTTCAAGTTGCGCCATACCGGCTTTATTCACTTCACGAGAACGCGCGATAAAGTCTTCATCTTTCAGTGCAGCCACCGCAGCGACCATCGCTAAATGGTTGACATTAAATGGTTGACGAATACGGTTCAGGTAATCTGTCACTTCAACTGAAGCCAGAGCAAAACCAACACGTAGTGCAGCCAAACCATAACACTTCGACAAAGTACGGCTAACGATCAGGTTTGGATATTGCGCAAGGAATTTCAAGCTGTTGAAGTTTTCCGGGAAATATTCCACATAGGCTTCATCCAGAACCACGATGACATTAGCAGGAACTTTTTGCATGAAAGCTTCAAATTCAGCTTCTTCGAACCAGGTTCCCGTCGGATTATTCGGGTTTGCAATGAAAACGAGTTTGGTGTTGTCCTGAATGGCAGCCGCCATTGCTTCCAAGTCATGCGAGAAGCCTTTAGCTGGTACTTCAATCGCTTGCGCATTAATGGCTTGAGTTACCAATGCATAAACCGCAAAAGCATGCTGGCTATACACCACCGAATCATTTTCTGAAACGAATGCACGGGCAAACATTTCCAGTAAGTCGTTTGAACCATTCCCCAAGGTAATCTGATCATGATTAAAACCAAACTGGGTTTTGATCTGATCTTTCAGGATAAAACCACCACCATCTGGATAACGGCCAATTTCAGCAATTTCCGCAGCGACCGCTTCTTTGACTTTATCTGAACAACCCAGCGGATTTTCATTTGAAGCCAGTTTGACGATATCGGTAAGACCTAACTCGCGCTCAAGTTCACTGATCGGTTTACCCGGTTGATATGGCTTTAATTTTGAGATGCCTGAATTGGCTGGAACAAACGACATTTTAGACTTCCAATTTTAGGTATAAAACAGTGGTCAGCACCCTCGCCCTGACCACGTATAGCTGACTTAAAGTACAGCTGCAGGATATGAACCGAGCACGCGAACTTCTTTAACCAAAGGACGAATTTCTTCAATGGCTGCTTTCACGTGTTCCTGCTCAATATGGCCTTCAAGATCAATGAAGAACACATAAGCCCATTTTTCAGGAAGTGCAGGACGGGTTTCAATGCTGGTCAGACTGATATTATGCTTGGCAAATGGCGCCAGAATTTCCAGCAAAGCCCCGGCACGATCATGTGCTGAAATCAGTAATGAAGTCTTGTCATTACCGCTTTGTGGCACTTTTTCACGGCCAATCACCAGAAAGCGTGTGGTATTTTCCGGATTGTCCTCGATATTGCTATGCATGATTTCGAGGTCATAGATACTCGCGGCAATTTCAGAAGCAATTGCAGCAGAATGCCATTCATTACGAATACGGCGTGCTGCTTCCGCATTGGAACTTAAAGCGACACGTTCCACACCTGGATAATGAGCATCCAGCCACTTACGGCATTGTGCCAAAGTCTGCTGATGCGCATAAATCTGTTTGATGCTGTCTTTACGGGTATTTTCAGAAATCAGGAACTGATGGTGAATCGGTAATTCAACTTCGCCAATCACATTCAGGTTCGATGTTTTAAAACAGTCCAAAGTATGGTTGACCACGCCTTCAGAGGAATTTTCTACCGGCACCAGACCATAATGGGCACTGCCTGCTTCCACGTCACGGAAAACTTCATCAATGGTCGGTAAAGGACGAACCACAGCATCATGACCAAAGTGCTTGAGTACCGCAGAATGGGTATAAGTCCCGACTGGTCCAAGGAAAGCAATGCTTTGCGGAGCTTCGAGTGCCAGACAGGCCGACATGATTTCACGAAACAGACGTGCCATGGTGGTATCAGACAATGGCCCTTCATTACGTTCCATGACATTACGCAAAACCTGAGCTTCACGTTCTGGACGGTAAAACAGCGGATTCTCTTCTGAGGCAAATTTTGCTTTTGCCACTGCTTCAGCCAAACGTGCCCGACGGTTAATCAATTGCTGAATTTGCTGATCAACAGAATCGATATCTTCACGAATTTTTGCCAAATCAAGAGAAGTCGTGGTGTTTTGATCGTCGTTGATCATTGTTCTGTCGCCCTTCATAAACCTTATCTGTTCAGTATAACAATAGTGAGCTTTCAAATGTTACGCAATATGACATTGGTAGATTAAGTCTTAAAAACATACAGTTGATTTTAACCGTTTATCGCTTTTAGTCATATCTGGTAACATTTACTTCAGCTTTTCTGCTTGATTTACATTATTAAATTGTAAACTTTGCCTGTCCATATTAACTGATTTTAAGGAATATGAAATATCACTATTTCTTAATCTATATAGCGGTTTTAAACATAAGAAAATTAAAATAATTGCTTTGCAAACGTCATTTTTGAACCATTCATATCTAAGATAGATTTCACAATAAAATGCACACTCTGCAACCCCATTTTTATCGACTTCTCTTTGATTTCACTTATTTTTTTACATTAAATCACTACTCAATTACAAAGCAGAGACGATTTTTTAACCAATCATAGATAGTCTAACTTAAAACAAGCGTTTGGGTGTCAGTCATGCCAAAAAGAATAGCTGTACTTTTGACGAATAATTTTGAAGATCAGGAATATCTTGAACCCGTTGCAGCCTTGCTGGAAGCAAAGCATAGCATCTGTAATATTGAGTTTAATGCAGGAAAAGTGGTCTATGGTCTGCATGGCTGTTCTGCAGTGACGATTGACCGGGACATCGAACAAATCAGTATTGATGATTTTGATGCCTTGCTGATTCCTGGCGGTGAATCTGCAGTTTCTTTATCTACCGATATGCGGGTGCTGCAATTTATCCAGGCTTTTAATCAAGCCAAGAAAACCATCTTTAGTTTATGTGATGCATCATTATTACTGTGCGAAGCAGATGTGCTGAAAAATCGAATTATTACCAGTATTCGCGCGCATGCCAGTCGCGTACAACGTGCCGGTGGAACGTATTATGATGCAGAACTGGTGAATGACAATAATCAGTTGATTTCATCGCGCCTACCCAATGATTTACCCATTTTTATTCATGAATGTTTGGATGTTTTAAAATCATAAAGTCTTAAAAAATATTTCCCATCTTGGCCATGTTCTCCCCTATAAAAAAGAGTCCTTCGGGACTCTTTTTTATAGTTGAGCTATTAACGCCCTAACAGACCGCGGGCCACAATCTCCTTCATGATTTCATTGGTACCCCCATAAATCCGCTGGATCCGCGCATCAACGAAGAAACGTGAAATTGGATATTCAGTCATATAGCCATAACCCCCAAATAATTGCAGGAGATTGTCCGCGATTTTCATCTGCATATCGGTAGAAAAACTTTTCAATGCCGCTGCAGTTTCTACATCCAGCTTCCCTTGCATATAAAGCTCAAGATTCTGGTTATAAAATGCTGCAGTTGCCAATTCATCAATTTTCGCTTGCGCCAACACAAAACGAGTATTCTGGAATTGACCGATCGCCTGACCAAAAGCCTGACGCTCTTTCACATATTGTGTGGTCACATCGATCGAGCCACGAATGGCGCCTAGAGCGGTGGCAGCGATGGCGGTACGCTCACGTGGCAATTCCTGCATCAGGTAAGCAAATCCCTGTCCCGGCTGACCCAGTAATTGGTCCTTTGGCACTTTAACATTGTCGAAGAACAGTTCAGACGTATCCTGAGCATGCAGACCAATCTTGTCCAGATTAGTGCCTTTTTTAAAGCCTTCCAGATGGGTATCGACCAGCAGCAATGAAACGCCTTTAGCTCGGGCTTGAGGATCGGTTTTGACCGCAAGCACCACCAAGTCAGCATGCTGACCATTGGAAATAAAAGTTTTTGAGCCATTTAACAGATAATATTCATCCTGCAAGATGGCACTAGTACGCATGGCTTGCAAATCTGAACCTGCACCTGGCTCGGTCATGCCAATCGCACCGACCACTTCACCGGTGACCATTTTTGGTAACCAGTATTTTTTCTGTTCTTCAGTACCAATATGCAGGATATACGGTGCTGCAATATCGGAATGACAAGACAGACCTGTGGCAATGGCACTGTATCCGGCACGTGCAGATTCTTCGATCAGCATCAAGGAATAATCGGTCGGCACCCCATAGCCACCATATTCTTCTGGAACATCGACACACAAGAAGCCATTTTCACCGAGTGCATTCCAGACTGAACGCGGCATCAGACCTTCACGTTCCCACTGGTCGTAGTACGGTGCGACATGTTCGTTCATAAAGCGTTTAAAATTATCGCGGAATAATTCTAGATCGGCATCGTAGGCAAGCATTCTATTGTCCTTGTTGTTTATCATTTTAGTTTCCTTTTCACAGACTATCGACTTTCCTGCTCCCTGTCATGTGCCGGCATTCATCTTTTTACTAACTTCACAGTCAATAAAAAAGGGAAGCCGAAGCTTCCCTTTTAGACATGAAAGACAGACTCAAAATTAGTGAGCGTTATTGCCTTCTTGTGCCATTTTTTCGTCAATTTCTGCAGGATTTGCTAAAGCATAGTTCAGCTTGTCCATATCTAACTGGCCCACCCATTTCGCAACCACTAAAGTCGCCAAAGAGTTACCGACCAGATTGGTCAAGGCACGAGCTTCAGACATGAAACGATCGATACCGAGAATCAATGCCAGACCTGCAACAGGAATATTCCCTACAGCAGCCAAAGTTGCCGCCATCACAATAAAGCCTGAACCAGTCACGCCTGCCGCACCCTTAGATGAGATCAGAAGTACCAGAAGCAGGGTAATTTGATGAGACAAGTCAAGTTGCGTATTGGTTGCTTGCGCAATAAAGATTGCAGCCATCGTCAAGTAAATCGACGTACCATCCAGGTTAAATGAATAACCAGTTGGAATCACCAGACCTACCACCGACTTCTCTGCACCGGCAAGTTCCAGTTTCTTCAACATACGTGGCAGTACTGATTCTGAAGATGACGTCCCCAGTACAATCAGAAGTTCTTCGCGAATCAGGCGGATCATCTTCATGATGCTGAACCCTGCGAAACGCGCAATTGAGCCCAATACGATGAAAATAAACAGTACGCAGGTAACATAGAAACAAATGATTAACTGTGCCAGCTGAGCAAGAGAACCAATACCATATTTACCAATTGTAAACGCCATTGCACCAAATGCACCAATTGGAGCAAGTTTCATCACCATGTTCACGATGTTGAAAAACACATGTGAAATCTGGTCGATGAGTTTCAGGACTGGCTTGCCTTGATCACCGAGCTTATGCAGTGCAAAACCAAAGATGATCGCGAACAATAGAACCTGCAGGATTTCGCCTTCCGCAAATGCGCCCACAACCGTATTTGGAATAATGTTCATCAGGAAGTCGATAGTCGATTGTGACTCACCTGAAGCAACATATTTACTGATGCCACTAGTATCCAGTGAAGCAGGATCAACGTTCATGCCCACACCAGGCTTGACGATGTTAATCACGACCAGACCGATGACCAAAGCAATCGTGGATACGATCTCGAAGTAAAGTAAAGCCACACCACCAGTTTTACCGACTGATTTCATGCTTTCCATACCTGCAATACCGCTCACTACGGTACAGAAAATTACAGGTGCGATAATCATTTTAATCAGACGGATAAATGCATCACCAAGCGGTTTAAGCTGTTCGCCCAAGCCAGGGACATGCTGTTCTACGCCATTGATAATTTGCGTACCACTAGGCGAAAAATGCCCGACCAGAATACCTGCGATAATGGCCACAATCACTTGAAAATACAGTGACTTATAAATTGGTTGTTTCGCCATAATAAATCTACTTGAACGATATCAAAAATAAGAAAGACCATTTTGAGAAATATACTGACCTCTTCATCCCTTCTCAGGATGAACCGGATCAAGTCTCAAAAGGCTCAAGAGAATGTTCAAAAATGATAATCAGCCATGCATTGAATCTGACACTCAAGTATCAGACCAAAGTATTAAATGGGAGAAAGAGATTAAGAAAAATTAAACAGACTCTAAAAATTGCCTAAATTTTACCGAATATTCAGACTAAATGTGCATAACTTATTATGCGCTTGTTTATGTTTTAACCAGAATAGATTAGACATTAGTCGATAATCAGATTTAACTGATTGTTTTACGTATACTGAAAGGTTTATGGATTTTCACCCTCTCCCTTGACATTAATATTTTCTGCAAGCTGTAAAAAGTTATGAATACCAAAAGAAATATTTATAAAGATTTCGAACATCCCTTTGCCCAATATGTACGCATTGTGGGTAAAGGGAAAAATGGCGCCCGCTCTCTCTGCTATGATGAAGCCTATCAAGCCTTCAGTATGATTTTGAAAAATGAAGTGCTGGATGTGCAGTTAGGTGCATTCTTGATGTTATTGCGGGTCAAGGAAGAATCTGTAGATGAGTTGGCCGGTTTTGTACAGGCGACACGTGACCAGCTGAGTTTCAAAAAACTGGATGTCGATCTGGACTGGTCGTCCTATGCGGGCAAGCGCAAACATTATCCATGGTTTATTCTGGCAGCGCTGACGCTGGCCAAGCATGGTTATAATATTGTGATGCATGGTGCCTCGGGTCATACCATGAACCGCGTTTACACCGAACAGGTGCTGACTTACTTAGGCTATCCAATCTGTCAAAATGATGCTGAGGTTGAACAGCAGCTTCATCAACAGCATTTTGCCTATATTCCGCTAGAAGTAATTTCTCCAATTCTTGCGGACTTGATTGCACTGCGTAATGTTATGGGCTTACGCTCCCCGATTCATACCCTTGCGCGTCTGATCAATCCATTTAATGCCAAAGCGACCCTACAAGCGATTTTCCATCCAGCGTATCGTGGTTCGCACCAGCAAGCGGCTTTCCGCTTAGGCTATAAAAATAGTGCCGTGATTAAAGGTGAAGGGGGCGAATTCGAGCGTAATCCGGATGCCAAAACGCTCATCTGTGGCATTAAAGATGGCGAGCTATATGAGCATGAACTGCCAAAGCTGACTGATAACCGCAGTCCTATTGAAGAAAAACTGGATCTAGCGCTATTCAAGGCTGTCTGGAATGGTCAGCAAAGCCATGAGTATGGCGAGATTGCAGTGATAGAAACCATGGGCATTGCGCTATATACCATGGGCGTGTGTGGCAGCTTTGAAGCTGCGATGCAAAAAGCCAAAACCTTATGGGCGAATCGCCACACGGTTTAATCTTGTACAAAAGAAAAAAGCATTGTTCAGTGAATGAACAATGCTTTTTTTAATTGTATTGCTATTGGCTGGGAATTAAGCCTTAAACAAAACGAATCGGCTTGAATTCAGGTTCATTCTTGTGATGATCATCATCACACTCTTCACCCTCTTCTTTAGTACCGCGATCGATATAACCGCTGCGCTCATTTTCAGGCAGGTTTTTCATTTCCCAGGCATACACTGCCTGCATACAGGTCTGACGTTGTTCTGGTGTCAAGGCTACACCGTTTGGCCACTTTCCAATTTCGACTGCTGTTCTTAGGCGTTCAACAATCTCAGGATTGAGTACGGCAAGCATTTGTTCAATATTCATGATTTAATCCTGCTTAAAATAATCAAAGTCCTGATTCCACCCCAGTTTGGTTCGACAGGCATTATAAAAGTCATAACCCGGTGGATGCAGAAGATTCAGTTTAAAGGGATGCTTGCGAATATGGACGCTATCACCCACATTCAAAGACACACTGTGTTGTCCATCCGCACTAACCATCGGCAGTACGCGATTTTCACGAATCAATAATTTAATTTCACTATGTCCACCGACCACAATCGGGCGTGAAGACAAGGTATGCGGATGCATCGGTACCAAGGCAATCGCATCCATACTTGGATGTACGATCGGGCCACCACCAGAAAGCGCATAAGCTGTAGAACCAGTCGGCGTAGAGACAATCAGGCCATCACTGTGCTGACGATAGACATATTGCCCATCAATATTCAGCTCAAAATCGATCATATGCACCGATTTCCCTGAATGTAGCACCACATCATTTAGGGCAATGGCATCGTAAATCACTTCACCTTTGGAGCGAATTTCAACTTCGAGTAAAAAACGTCGCTCAGTCTGAAAGTCACCTTTTAATACCTGATCCAGCTTGAAGATCACTTCGGTCGGCTTGATATCCGTTAAAAACCCCAGACGACCACGGTTAACCCCGATTACCGGGGTATTGTACTTGACCAAGGCGCGTGCTGCATGTAACAGCGAACCGTCACCGCCCACGACAATCACCAGATCCACCACCTCACCCAATAAGGCACGACTGACGGTTTGGGTATTTTGATAGGGAACAAGTTCAGCTGTCGCTGCATCAAAAACTGGATGTAGGCCTAGATTGAGAAGATGATCGTGAATAAGGCATAAGGTTTCAACCACCGACGATTTATCAGGACGTCCTATTAACCCGATATTTCGAAAGGTCTTATGGGAAATTTGCACCAGTGTCGTCGCTCCGCTACGAATCCTGCTTATCATAACATTAAGCTATACCTGGATGACAATTTATAACAGTGCTTCATAGGTAGGAAATTATTTGAAATATATTCGAATTAAGGAGAAATTGTGGGGTTTCATTTTAATTTTAAGCGCATTTCTTGATTAAATATTGCAAAATAATGAAAAGCTTCGCATGATTAGCACAATTTCACAGGATCTTATAAGTATTTATGAAATCTGAACGTGGCATGGGGTTTCTTGCCTTAATTTTTTCTATTATTGTCATTTCTATCTTTGTAGCATTTAGTATCTATTTGATTAGATTAGACAATATTGTACGCGACAAGTTTGAAGGTCAGCGCTGGGATATTCCGGCCAAGGTCTTCGCACGTCCGATGGAAGTGTACGTGAATGCCCCAGTCAGCCTGCAGGATTTCCAACAAGAATTAAAATTACTCGGTTATAAAAATTCGGATAGTTATACCAAATCAGGCAACTTTGTCACCACGGGTAATACCCTGTATGTGCATACACGCGGCTTTGATTTTGGTGACCGGGTTGAACCGGAACAAATATTGAAAGTCAGTTTCAGCGGTGAACAGATTGCAGAAGTCAGCGCAACCAAACCGTCTTCAAGCGGGATTGCGCGTTTAGAACCTTTATTAATTGGCGGGATTTATCCGCAGCATAACGAAGACCGTGTGCTGATCAAGCTAAATAAAGTGCCTAAGCCCTTGATCGAAGCGCTGATCGCGACCGAAGACCGTAAGTTCTATGAGCATCATGGGGTTTCACCGCGTGGTATTGCACGTGCCGTAGTCAGCAATATTACCGGTGGTAAACGTCAGGGTGGCTCAACCTTGACCCAGCAGCTGGTCAAAAATTTCTATTTAACCCCTGAGCGCACCTTAAAACGTAAAGTGAATGAAGCCTTTATGGCGATGCTGATTGAATTGCATTATGACAAGAATGAAATTCTGGAAGCTTATCTGAATGAGGTAAATCTTGGCCAGAATGGTAACTACTCCATTAATGGTTATGGTCTGGCATCGCAGTTTTATTTTGGCCTGCCACTGCGTGAACTGAATATTTCCCAGCAAGCATTTTTGGTGGGTTTAGTCCAAGGCCCGAGTCTATACAATCCATGGCGCAATCCTGAAAGTGCGAAAAAACGCCGTGATATCGTTCTGAATAATATGCTGGTGATGGGCTATCTGACTCAGGAACAATATGAAAAAGAAACCGCACGTCCGTTAAATGTCATTTCAAAACCGACTTTAGGCCCTGCCCGCTTCCCGGATTTTCTGGATATTGTACGTCGTCAATTACGCACAGATTATCAGGAAACCGATCTGACCAATCAGGGTCTGCGAATTTTCACCACTTTAGATCCTTTAGCCCAAACCAGAATTCAGGACAGCTTTAAAGAGACGGTGGCGCGTTTAAGTAAATCCAATCCGGGTCGCCTGAAAGATTTACAAGGTGCGGTATTGGTATCGCATCCGGAAAATGGTGAGCTGGTAGCCGCAGTAGGTTCTACTCAAGATTTTACCGGCTTTAACCGTGCAGTCGATGCCAAGCGTCAGGTTGGTTCCCTGTTAAAGCCTGTGATCTACCTGAGTGCACTGGAATCGAACCGTTATCATTGGGCGAGCCCGATTGAAGACAGTGAAATCAGCATTAAGAGTGACGGCAAAACCTGGACACCGAAAAACTATAGTGGTCGTGGACATGGTGTCATTCCAATGTCACAAGCCTTATCGCAATCTTATAACCTGTCCACTGTGCGTTTAGCACAAGAATTTGGCCTGTCTACCTTTATTAATCATCTGAAAAAATTTGGTGTAACTTCAGATATTCCATCTTATCCGTCGATTTACTTAGGTGCGGTAGATATGTCCCCGATGGAAGTGATGAATATTTACGGCAACTTTGCTACAGGCGGCTTTAAATACCCAACCAAAGCGATTCGCTCTGTGGTGGATGCCAATGGCCGCTCTCTGGATCGTTATAGCCTGAGTGTGCAACCGACCATTGATCCGGCTTCTGCTTATGCTCTGAATTATGGCTTACAACAGGTCATGTCGAATGGTACAGGTCGTGCAGCCTATAACAGCTTACCACGTAGTCTGAATCTTGCCGGCAAATCCGGTACCACGAATGACAGCCGTGACTCATGGTTTGCCGGATACTCAGGTAATTATATGACCGTGGTTTGGCTCGGTCTGGATGACAACAAAGTCACTGGCTTGACCGGTTCTTCAGGTGCCCTGCCCGTGTGGACCAATGTCATGAAACAGTTGCGCCAGAAACCGGTGAATTTGCCACAGCCGAATGAAATCGAATGGCATTGGCTGGATCGTTATACCGGTCATTTATCGGCACAAGGCTGTGAAGGCGCCATGTATATCCCGATTTCGCGTCATGCCCTGCCAAATCAGGCAACTGCCTGCGGCATCTCGCATTATGCGACGGAACCTTATGATATTGATTCAGAACCTGAGCCATCTGATGCTGAACAGGATGATATGAGTCGCTATATACAAGAAAGTGAAACAGAAATAGAACGCGATCTTGAGAGCGAAACCCGTATTATCGCCAGTGGAAGTTATAGCCATTAATTGAGTCTATGTTTATGTTAAGAAAAATCCTCCCTGGTTTGCTCATCCTCAGTCTGGTGGGCTGCCAAAGTATCTCTGAGCCAGAAAAGCCAGTTACCCCAGTCAAGCCTGCGACGGAAAAACCTAAGGCAAAAACGCCAGACAGCGTAGTGATTACGCCTTATGACCGTCCTGACATCAAACGTCAGAAAATTGTCATTCCTGAACAGAAGCCGAAAAGCCAAAAGTTTGATGATGGCCGTAATCTGCCGGCTTTCAAGAGTCTGATGCAGCAAACCCAGCAGGCCTATACCAAGCAGCAGTTCGCTCAAGCTGAAGCGTCTGCAACTCAGGCACAGCGACTGGCCCCTCAGGCACCGGAAACGTATTTATACCTGGGCATGATCGCCAACCGTAAAAATCAGCCAGCAAGCGCCGATGCTTTTGCCTTACGTGGCCTGAGTTATGCACAATCTAGTGCCATGAAAAAGCAGCTTTGGCAAGTGCGCCTTAAATCTGCTCAGTTGCGGAAAAATGCCAAAGCGATTCAGCAAGCCCAACAGGCACTCAAAAAGCTTTAAGATAATTTTCCATAGAAACTGACTTACTAATAGAAAGTTTATTTTATAAATAAAGTGTTTAAATATAGCGAATGCCGGCAATGCCATAAGCGTGCTGGCTTTTTGCATACTCAAGCTCATCAGCCTTCATTCCACCCAAAGCAAAAACCGGAATCTGTACCTGCTCTGCCATTTGCTTGAATTGCTCCCAGCCTAGCGCAGGCGTGTCCGGATGCGTTGCGGTCGCCAGTACCGGACTCAGCAAGGCTGCTTCACAACCGATCTGTTCTGCATGCATTAAAGCGGTCAGGTCATGACAAGCCGCTAGATAACGATAGCCAGATTTCAATTCACTTTGTTTCAAGTTCATCAGTTGATTCTGTTTTAGATGAATCGTGCAAATCGTCTGCTGCTGCAATTCATTCAGTTGTGACCAAAGCTGCTGATTAATAATTAACTTGGAGAGTTGATCTACCGGATACTGCTGTAATTGCATGATCCGTTCAGGCGTTGCTTCCACGCGCCAATACAACATTTGATCTGTATCTAGACTTGATAAGATATCCAGATCTTCAGCAATCTTGATGCGCTGCGGCCATTGCAGCTTTTGAATCATGGACTGATTGGCTTTCGGAAAATTCAACTGGCCAAGTTCTTCCCGGCTGTACCAGCGCCAAGGCTGTTTGATTTCAGCCAGTTGCGCAGGCTGTACTGAAGCATGGAAAATATGCAAATTGACGATGAGATCTTCATATTCATGGGAGATAAAATCAGAAGCATGCCAGCGTTCGATATCAACGCCCACCTCTTCAATCACTTCGCGGCGACAGGTTTCGACTAGCAACTCACCCTGTTCAACTTTTCCGCCTGGAAATTCATATTTATTGCCCTGATGCTGCTTGGCCTCACGCCAGCCGACGAGAACCTGATTTTGATAAAATAAAAGCGCAATTGCGACATGAATCGTAGCTTTAGTCATGATGTACAGAACCGTTAAAGTTTTACAGATTGTAAGCAAATTAGAGTTTTTTATAAATTGCTCAATATTTCGTTGACAGACCTATTCGATAATGATTATCATTTAAATCAATCCAAAACACACCACGGAGTCGACGGAATGAACGCCCCATTTAGCCTATTTACCCGTAACAATGATACTCACCATGCCTTGCCAATGCTGCACTCCAACAATCTTTTTGCACTGGGTCGTGAAATCCGGATCATGCATGCCGGCGAAGAATACCGCTTGCGTCTGACCCGCAATAACCGTCTTATTCTGACCAAATAATTAAATCAGTTCTAATAATAACAAACGTGGGAAGCAGCAGTATGAATCAGCGCATACTGCTTTTTAATCTTCTGATCATGAGATTTGCTATTCAAGCTTAAAACTCAATAACACTTTAAGTCCGCCCAGATCCGACGGCGCATAGTCAATTTTAGCTGCATGCAGTGCCATAATTTTCTGGCAAATGGACAGACCTAGACCTGAACCCTGAGTTCGCGTACCCAAAGCCCGATAAAAACGTTCACCTAAACGTTCCAGTACATCATCAGTAATCCCCTCTCCTGAGTTTTCAATCAATAGTTGTATCTGATGCTGCTCAACAACCGTTCGGATCTCGACCTGTCCCTGCGGCGGCGTATAACGAATAGCATTGTCGACCAGATTGCGAATACAACTAAAAATCAGCTCTGGATTCGCTTCGATCACAGCATCCTCAAGGTTTAGATTCCAATGAATGTCTTTTTCTTCTGCAAAAGGCTGCAATGCCTGCAAAGCCTCCTGAACCAGATTTTTAAGATTAATCGTTTGCGTTGGTAATTGCTCTGTGCGCTCCGGATCGAGTCGTGCCAGCAAGAGTAAATTTTCCAGCACCTGCGTACCGCGGTTGACATCATTCTGGATCAACTGCAATGCCTGAGGTAGTTGTGGATCATCTTGATATTTGCGTTTTAAAACCTGTAGCCGCATTTGAATCGCAGACAGTGGCGAACGCAGCTCATGCGAAGCATCTGCAGTAAAACGCTGTTCGGCAGCCAGTGACTTTTCTAGCCGGCCGAGCATGGCATTCAGCTGGCGAATAATCGGTTGCAGTTCAGTGATTTCAGGATCAGGCGTTTTGATAGGACTCAGATCCTGAGCAGTCTTGGAACCGATTGCGCGGGAAATCTTGTTTAATGGCCGTAACTGGCGTCTGATCGCAACACGCAAAATCAGCCATTGCACTAGCCATAAAATGAATAAGATCCCGGCAAAGCCCAATGTGGTTTGCCAGAGCTCATCGAAACGTACTGAAAGCGGTTGTATGATTTTGACCTGAAGGTCGTCATCTTCCGCAGTCAGGATGCGGATAAAACGACCATTCTCATAAGCAAACTGGAAGCCGTTGTTCCGTGCTTTTGGAATGGTATTAATTAATTCATCATCAATCGAAGTAGTCAGTATCTGCTGATCTAGCAACAAGACATACTGGATATCGAACTGTTCACTGAGTTCATCGACCTGGGCGTCTTTGGCCTGGGTCACATCGCCAAGCAGTAACTCAGAAATCTGCTGCATTAATTCATCATGCAGCTGACTGGCTTGATAACTGGAAATCCCCAATAACAGCAGCCAGGCCAATATTCCAGCCAATATCGAACTGAACAGCGCATGTTTGATCAGTTTGGTTTGCAAGGAAATAGCAGTTGACATAGGTTTATGCCTCAGCCTTATGCATGCGATAGCCCAAGCCACGAATGGTCTTAATCATCTGGCTGCCAATTTTTTTACGCAGCTGATAGATAAACACTTCAATCGCATTACTTTCAATTTCATCGCCCCAGGCATACAGCGATTCTTCCAGCTGTTCACGGGTGACAATATGTTCAGGCTGCTGCATCAACTTGTATAGAATCTGAAATTCTTTCGCAGTCAGATTAATAGCTTGACCCGCTTTAGTCAGGGTTTTGGCTTGAGTGTCCAGACTGAGATCCTGCCAGTACAGGATATGATTGAGTGTTTGCTGCTTCTGTCTGAGCTGGGCACGTACCCGGGCCGAAAGCTCTTCCAGACTAAAAGGTTTCACCAGATAGTCATTGGCGCCTAAATCCAGACCTTCAACCCGGTCATCAATACTGTCTTTGGCCGTAATAAAAATCACCGGCGTATCTTGATGTTGGCTGCGCAAAATTTTCAGAATGTCATCTCCAGTGGCATTCGGCAGGCCACGATCCAGCAGAATACAGTCATATTTATGCTGCTCAATCGCTAGGATCGCATGATCACCACGCTCTACCCGATCAATCACATAACCGTCCATTTCCAGCCAAGTCTGGATACTGTCTGCCTGAGACTGATCATCTTCCGCCAAAAGAATACGCATATTCTGCTCCGTTTGCTTCCTTGTTCTATCTTGCCTTGAAAAAGTTCCAGACTCAAAAAACCACATGCTTTTTGGTAACTTGCATGTGGTTTTTTGTCGCTGTGTTCAAATTGATTTCAGCAAATCAGGCGATATTAGAAACGAACCTGATCAACCTCAATTTCAACACGTTTTGCCGGTTTATAATCAATGTCGATTTCACCTGTGATGATTACCGGTGTTTTGGCTGAAATCGGTTTGCCTTGCCAAAGTTCATCATCAATCTCAACAGTAATAGTTCCTGTGCTGTCTCGGAACTGGTATTTTTCATCACCGACCGCTTTCACGACATAACCTTTAAGCTGAACCTTACTGTCATCTTTCATGGCCAGTGCCTGTTTGACTGTGGTCGATTTAGCAAAAGCAGCCTGATTCACAGCAGTGTCGCTACTTGCTATCGTAGCCGTCGCGATAGAACCCATCAATGCAGCTGCCAAAACCGTATTTATCATCATTTTCATCGCAATTACCTCTTTAAAGTCTTGCCTTGTTTCGATGATGCTATTAAAACAGCCGAAGATGAATTGAATCTTAAGATTGCTTCATTTTCAAAATTAATTTAAGGGCACAACTCTCAGGACTTCTTCAAGCGTGGTCACACCTTCCAGAATCTTGCGTGCCCCGGCAATTCTGAGCGGCTCTACCCCTTCTTTTTTAGCCTGCTGACGCAGCTGGTTCAGGTTGGCATCGGCACCAATCAGCTGTTTGGTGGTCAGACTCAATGGCATAAACTCATAAATCCCGATACGGCCTTTATAGCCGGTATGCCGGCATTCTTCGCAGCCCACCGCCTTAAAGACAAATTCCGGTCGCGGCAAAGGATAATCCGTAGCTAGATGCTGCCATTCCTGTTCATTCAGGAAGCTTTCCTGTTTGCAGTGCGGACACAGCTTACGTACCAGACGTTGAGCCAGAACACCCAAGATGGTTGCTGCTGTCAAAAATGGCTGTACGCCCAGATCATGCAGACGGGTCAGACTCGACGGCGCATCGTTGGTATGTAAAGTTGAGAGAACCAGGTGACCGGTCAATGCGGCCTGAATCGCCATATTGGCAGTGTCCTGATCACGGATCTCCCCGACCATGATAATGTCCGGATCTTGACGCATCAGTGCGCGCACGCCGTCAGCGAAGCCAAGATCGATACCATTATTGACCTGCATTTGGTTAAAGCTGGGTTCCAGCATCTCGATCGGGTCTTCAATGGTACAGACGTTGACCTGTTCAGTCGCCAGCTGCTTCAAGGTTGAATAAAGCGTAGTAGTTTTACCGGAACCGGTTGGGCCGGTCACCAGAATAATACCATGACTGTGACTGGTGAGATTATTCCAGTCATTGAGCAAATGGCCTTCAAAACCGAGTTGCTGGAAGCTTCTCACCAGCACTTCCGGATCGAAAATACGCATCACCAGTTTTTCACCAAAGGCGGTCGGCAAGGTCGACAGACGCAGTTCAGTTTCCTGTCCTTTAGGTGTCCGGGTTTTCAGGCGGCCATCCTGTGGCTTACGTTTTTCCGCCACATTCATCCGGCCCAGAATCTTGATTCGGGAAATGACGGTGGTCAATGTATTGGCCGGCATGTTGTAAATCGTATGCAGCACCCCATCAATCCGGAAACGGATCTTGCCGGTGTCTTTACGCGGTTCCATGTGAATATCACTGGCGCCCTGCTCAAAGGCAAATTGCAGCACCCAGTCCACCAGTTTGACAATATGCTGGTCATTGGCATCCGGATTCTGGGAATCGCCCAATTGCAGCAAGGCTTCGACGCCCTTATTTTCCCGGTCATAGGCAGACGATTTTTGTGAACCACTGACTGCGCGACTGACCTGGTAATATTCTGTAATATAACGTTGTAACTGTTCCGGATTCAGTAATACCCGTTGTATTTTTTTCGGGGAAATATTCTGCTCGAGATTCGACACCCATTCGGTTTTATAAGGCTGATCCGTAGCGATCAGAACTTTGTCTGCCTGAATTTCTACTGCCAGAATACGGTTACGTAATGCATATTCTTGCGACATGACATGGGTCAATGCCTGTACATCAGCTTTAAGCGGATCAATGATATAGAACATCAATCCGGTTTTTTCTGCCAGCCATTGACATAAACGGTTCAGGGTCAGCGTTGTTTGAGGATGAGATTGATCGACCAGATTAAAATTGGCAATCCACTGTAAAGGGTGCCATTTTAATTGTTCACGTTGCCGATGAGTGGTTTGTACCAGCATTCGGTCGCGCTCACTGATTTTACCGTCTTTAAAGAGTTGGTCTAGACACCATGCCGTATCAATTTCAAAGTCAAATTTCATTATTATCAGTCCCCAAACTTGCCTCCACTATAACAAGTTTTTGCAGTTTTTCGCATGCTCCCGACCTATCGAATGTACGTTTCTATTTCAATCTCAAAAAGAAAGTAAAGAATGGATTTGATCACTACTGCAACATTTTTGATCTATGCAAACCTGATCTCATCACATATATTTTTAAATAATCAACTCTTAGCTTGCTGAGGTCACAGATGGATTTGACTGCGGTTCCCCTGCATGCGCATTCTTTTCATGAACTGCTCACGATACTCACCTCGGCATTGGGCTGCGGCCTATTGATTGGTCTGGAGCGGGAACGGCATAAACAACGTGAGCAGCAACCGAGTTTTGCCGGCTTACGTTCCTTTGCGATCTGTGCTTTATTGGGCGCACTGTGTTTCCTGTTTGGAATCGTGATTGCTGTAATAGGTGCTTTGATCGTGGGTGGCATGGTCATTTTATCCATAAAAAATCAGCCAGATGACCCGGGCATTACCACAGAGCTTGCATTTGTGATGACCTATTTTATTGGCGCCATGTGTTTGTGGAATATTTCTCTGGCAGCCGGTCTTTCCGTGCTCTTAACCGGTATTTTGATGGCCAAACATACCATGCACAATATTGCCGGGAAATGGATTAAAGAAGCCGAGTTCAGGGATGGACTGTTATTACTGGCCTTGATTTTGATTGGTCTACCGCTTACTCCTGACCGACCTTTCTGGGGTGAAGTGCTTAACCCTTATCTTATTCTCAAATTACTGACCTTAATTTTAGTGGTACAAGCTCTGGCGCATATTGCGAAACGCTTTTTCTCGACTAAAAATGCCCTGATGCTGTCCTCTATTGCTTCCGGTTTTGTTTCCAGTACAGCCACCATCGCTCAGTTAGGTTTACAGGTCCGTAAAGGTGAAATGGATGCACGATCGAATGCCGGCGCCGCACTGATGTCCTGTATCTCGACCATCGTACTGCTATTGATTGTGGTTGGAGGGATATCATGGAGCTGGCTGAAAATCCTGCTTTTGCCCTCTTTAGTTGCCCTAATCCTTCTGGCAGCCTGTGCGTTTTTATTATTGCGCAAGGCAAAACCTGCGCCGAGCATGGAATCATCAGACAGCCAGATGTTTAGCTTAAAAGAAGCTGTGATTATTGCAGTCACATTAACATTGATTCAGGCTGGAGTTTACGGACTGGAGGTCTGGCTCGGGGATGCCGGCTTACTGGCCGGGACCTTACTCGCCTCTCTGTTCGAGATTCATGCCGCGATGGCGAGTGTCGTCGTTCAAGGTGATCCCTCCAATATGCGTCTGATTTATGCCCTGCTTTTAGGTCTGGGTGCTCATGCCCTGGCCAAATCAGCCAATGCCGCTTTGACCGGTGGCTGGAAGTTTGTACTTTATTTTGCACCGGTGCAGATTTTACATATGGCGGTGTTGATTGGGGTTTTGTGGTGGATGGTCTTTTAATTATTAAATATTTCTAACTAATTAATTTTTATATTTTTACTAGGTTTTATTTCAATATTTTATAGCTATAATGGGCTGGCTTTACTTTTAAAAAACAATTGAATTAATATAATTTTTATAGGGTATTTATGAAATTTAAGACTTTATCATTCGCAATTTTTAGTGCATTCATGTTAAGTGCATGTGGCGGAGGTTCATCTTCTGAATCATCAAATGAAGGCACAGGCACAGGCACAGGCACAGGCACAGGCAGTCTTGAACTTAGCACACCCTCATTTCAACAATGGACTACATTTTTCATTGATGAATATTCTGATTCAACTTTAGATTATGAAATTGAGCAAAGTACTTTTGATCAAGGAAATTTATACTTTAAAGTTGAAGAAACCACAGGTTGGGATGAAAGCGATACATTCTCTTTAACCGAGAATGGATTATATGATACAGGCAATATCCATACTAAATATGGACAGTTAAATGGAGTAATAAGAACAAATGCTACTACATGGCAACTAGCACCATACTCCTCTATTAACTCAAAAGATCTTCAAACGACCATTAAATTTAAAGAAATTGATATTAGTGGTAAAAATATTGCTCCACTACTTAGTCCTATTAATTATTTAACACTTAAATATAATTTACTTGATACCTATACAATGGGGGAATTAGGTGAAAAATTTTATACCTTAACAAGTGATGCAAAATTCCCAGCAAACTCAAAATGTATTCAATTTCAAGATATTTCAAATTCAAAAGAATATATTGAGCTATATAAATATTCACTTGAAGAAGATATACAAGATTACTTAAAAACAGAATGGGCCAATGTATCTACCGATGGTAAAAACTATTCTAAAAAAACCTTTAAAGACGCAATTGCTTATTTAGATCTCCGAGAAGATCAGCAATGGGGTCTCGCAGAATATAAAAGTAAATATTATGAAGTGGATTATCATCCAGCAGGAAAAGAATATGATTTCAAAAACTTGCTATCAGAACTTCAAAGTTTGATAACTTCTGCAAAAGATAATAATGAGAAACAATTTCGCCAAGAACTTTATAACTTAACTCAAAATGCATGCAATGCATTTAACGATGTCGCTTCAAATGAAATTAGAAAACAAATGAATAACGTGACCAGTAAATAATTTTTATCATTTGTCTTGGTTAGTAGCTAAATCATTCAAGAAATACAGGAACTTAAAGTTCCTGTATTTTCACCTTGTTACCAACTATTTTAAACTTCACATCTAAATCAGCAAACTTCATTCCATACACCCGCTCTTCATCTTCCTGATACGCTGGCCTTGGATCTAGAGATAAGACAGCTTCCAGTTCCTGAATAGTCTGCACAGAAATTTTTCCATTTCCTAGTAATTGTTGCTTTTGCTGCTCCGCTTCATCGCTCCAGATGACGGTTTTACGTGATGGTTCATCCTGCGCATAACCACTTTGTGCTTCAATGATGGCATCCGAATATTGAATATAAGGTTTGATATCCATAATTGGCGTACCATCAAGCAAGTCACTCCCCGTGACATACACCCGAACATGCTTGCCCACCTTTTTCACTTCTTTGAGTTTGACCACAGATAAACCAATCGGTGATGGACGATACATGCTGCGCGTGGCAAACACGCCTATTTTCTTGTTACCGCCCAAACGCGGCGGACGGACTTGTGGACGAAACTGGCTGCTGTGCTGGTTTTTATTGTCATGAAATTGCCAGATCAGCCAAAGATGACTAAATTCCTCAATCCCCTCGAAGGCGAGCAGATCATTATAAGGCCCGACCATTTCAATATAACTTTCGACCTGAACCAGATTCGGCTGACGAGGAATGCCAAATTTTTCTTTATAGGGAGAACGCATATAACCAATAATCGGCAGCGCAAGTTCAGTCATCATCACTTTTTTTGATAAGCTCAATTAAATATATTCAGTTTATCGAGAATGAATTTAGATTAGAATAGCAAGCTGTTCTAATTTGATAATTTATTGAGACCTTTAATGGCTGCTTTTAACGTCGAAAAGATTACTCACGTCCACCACTGGAATGATACTTTATTCTCTTTTAAAACGACTCGTGACACTGCTTTGCGTTTTAAAAACGGTCAGTTTGTAATGATCGGCCTTGAAGTCAATGGCAAGCCGTTAATGCGCGCATATTCAATTGCAAGCGCCAACTACGAAGAAGAGTTAGAATTTTTCTCAATTAAAGTGCCTGATGGTCCACTGACTTCGATTTTACAGAAAGTAAAAGTCGGCGATGACATTTTGGTTTCTAAAAAGCCAACAGGTACATTGGTACTTGATGACTTGAATCCAGGTAAAAATCTTTACCTGCTTTCTTCTGGTACTGGTCTTGCACCGTTCCTGTCGACTATTCGCGATCCTGAAACTTACGAGCGTTTTGAAAAGATTATCGTAGTTCACGGTACCCGTTTCATTTCAGAACTGGCTTATCAAGATTTGATCCTGAATGAAGTGCCAAATCATGAATTCTTCTCTGAACTCGGCGCGAAAGAAAAATTGGTATATTACCCAACCGTAACCCGTGAAGAATATCCAAACCAAGGTCGTGTTACGACTGCGATTGAAACCGGCGAACTGTTTGAAAAAATCGGTCTGCCACGTTTCAACCCGGAAACTGACCGTGCCATGTTATGTGGTAGCCCGGCATTCCTAGATGACGTTGCTGCGCTTCTTGACCAACACGGTCTGAAAGAATCTCCAAAAATGGGCGTTCTAGGTGACTACGTGATTGAACGTGCATTTGTAGAAAAATAAGATTTGCTAAACTAAAAAACCGGACTTTTAAGTCCGGTTTTTTATTGGAACCATCACTAAATAATTAACGATCGCGACCTTCCTGGTTTGCAGAACCTGAACAGCCTGCGCCACCTGCAATGATGAAACCCGTTTGCGCTTTACATGAACCAATCATACGGCCATGAGAGTCAAATGTAGTTACTGACGATGCACAGCCCGTCAATACAACAGTCGCTACAAGTGCAATAAGTGTTGATAATTTCATGATATTCCCCTTTATTATTTACGGTTTTAAATTAATCTGATTTTGGCTTGGTGGCGTTGGTAACAGGCCTGTATTCGCATCTGGCGTATTGTAATTCACACCTAAGGCATCGCCTGAACCACTACAATGTGCACTTGCGGTCGAAAGTAGGCCACGCGTCGCCATACATGAACCGATGATTTTTCCTGTTGCATCATAAGTCACGACTTTGGAACTACAAGCGGCTAGCCCCGATATTGCCAATATTGAAAAAATTTTAATTAAATTCACATTAACCCTCGCACGATGCAAAAAACTAAATTATTAAAATTTATGTATATTTTCTGAATTTCGCCAGAGATTCTAATTTAATTTGTTTATTTGTAAAGCTTTATTTTTCAAATATTATAAAAATGGAAATAAATAAAAAGCTGCCCTGCAGGACAGCTTTAAATATAAAAATTAGCTGGATTTATGTTTAAGTGATCTTTCTTCCAGAGACTGCTTAATCACTTGATAACCGGATGTGATGCCGAGTGTAGCGATAATTACAGCCACAATAATATCCGGCCAAAGACTGCCTGTACCAAATACGCCTACGGCTGCCAAGATGACCGCAAAGTTGCCAATTGCATCATTACGACTACAGAGCCAGACCGACCGCATATTGGAATCACCTTCACGAAAAGCATAAAGAATTGCTGCTGTAAATACATTCGCTACTAAGGCCAGCACGCCAATCAGGCCCATTGTCAGTGCTTCAGGTGAAATGCCTTGCAGATAGGCGTAAATCACTTTGCCAATCACCACCAGACCAAACAACGCCATGGTCATTCCCTTTACCGAAGCGACTGTTGCCCGCCAATACAGACTTGCACCTAGTACAGCTAAAGAAATCCCGTAATTGACGGCATCACCAAAGAAATCTAGCGCGTCTGCCCATAAGGCCGATGAATGTGCATATGCACCGCCGATCAACTCCACTACAAATAAAGTGAAGTTTACCAGCAAGGCAATCCATAGCGCTGTTCTAAATTTGCTGTTGGGCTTGATGGGTGCCGGTTCAGGACTACAACTACAGGCCATATAACTCCCCCGATGATTTTTTATCTAAAATACGATAAATTGATTAGAAACTATGGACTAACTCTAAGGTCAAGCATGAGGGCGATATGTCAGTTTATTTGATTTCAGAAATGTCGAAAAAGACTGGTCTAAGCACCGATACCTTACGCTTTTATGAGAAAAAAGGTTTTATCCAGCCGAATTTTCGAGCAAGTAATCAGTATCGCTATTATGGTGAAGACGCATTAAAAAGACTGCTTTTTATCAAGCGTTGCCGTGCCTTGGACATGTCATTAAAAGAGATTGAAACCCTGATTCAACTTGAACAAAATCCGGAGCAGGACTGCTGTGCCGTAAACCAGTTGATTGATCAGCATATTCTGGATATTTCAAATAAAATTAAAGAATTACAAGTATTGGAGCAGCAGCTGATTGCCCTTCAGCAAAGCTGTAATACCCCGACAACGATCGATCATTGCCAGATTCTAAAAACGCTTGAAAACCCTGAAAATGATTGAGTATTGAAGACATTTTATGGAGGATTCCCTACTTAAAATAAAACCTGGTTTTAGATCCAAATCGCGTATTTCCGAGTGATTTACTAGGTTGAATCCAGATTCCAGATGATTAGAATAAAGACGTACTTTTCTTATGTCTTTCGATTTCATCATGAGCATCATCCCCGTTACCGAACTTCTCTCACCTGCTGGCTCACTCAAAAATATGCGCTATGCTTTTGCTTATGGTGCAGATGCAGTCTATGCTGGCCAGCCACGCTATAGCCTGCGTGTTCGTAATAATGAATTTGACCATGACAATTTAGCGCTTGGCATCAAAGAAGCGCACGAAATAGGCAAAAAATTCTATGTGGTGGTCAATATCCAGCCGCATAACTCCAAACTGAAAAATTTTATTCGTGACTTGGAACCTGTGGTCGCGATGCAGCCGGATGCGCTGATCATGTCCGATCCAGGACTGATCATGCTGGTGCGTGAACATTTTCCAGAGATGGATATTCATCTCTCTGTTCAGGCCAATGCCGTGAACTGGGCAACTGTGAAATTCTGGAAAAACATGGGGCTGACCCGTGTGATTCTGTCACGTGAACTGTCGATTGAAGAAATTGCAGAAATCAAACAGCAAGTGCCAGATATGGAGATTGAAGTCTTTGTTCATGGCGCACTGTGCATGGCCTACTCTGGCCGTTGTATGCTGTCTGGCTATATGAACAAACGTGATGCCAATCAGGGGGCCTGCACCAATGCCTGCCGCTGGGAATATAAAGTTCTGGATGCCAAGGAAGATGAAACCGGTGATGTCATTCCAGTAAAAAATCTGGATTCAGGCTGCTGCTCAAAAGATGCCGACGAAGAACACATGCAAGAACAACATCAGTTTGATGAGCCTGTGCTATTGCAGCGGAATGATGAAGATATGTTTGCTGCTGAAGAAGATGAACATGGCACTTATTTCATGAATTCTAAAGATCTGCGTGCAGTCCAGCATGTAGAACGCCTAACCAAAGTAGGTGTACATTCACTGAAAATTGAAGGCCGGACCAAGTCTTATTTCTATTGCGCCCGTACTGCTCAAATTTACCGTAAAGCGATTGATGATGCGTTGGCGGGTAAACCTTTTGATCCATCACTGATGACACAATTGGAAGGCTTAGCGAATCGTGGTTATACCGAAGGTTTCCTACGCCGCCATGTGCATAGTGAATATCAGAATTATGAACATGGTTCTTCCAGTTTTGATCATCAAATTTTCTGTGGCGAAGTGCTGGAGCGTAATGGAGATTACATCAAGATCGATGTGAAAAACCGTTTTATCGTCGGTGACTCACTCGAACTGATGACGACTAAAGGCAATATCACTTTCACTTTAACCGAAATGAAAGACAAAAAAGGTAATCTGATCGAAGATGCCAAAGGTTCAGGTCACATCGTCGAGATTCCGGTTCCGGCAGATGTTGATATGCAATATGCCCTGCTGATTCGTAATCTGCCAAGCTCAACTGCGGATATTTCGGCATCTTCACTGGCTTATCAAGCGAGTTAAATATGGCACTGCTAATTACCGACAAATGCATCAATTGCGATATGTGTTTACCGGAATGCCCAAATGACGCGATTTATGAGGGTGCGAAAGTTTATGAAATTGATGTGAACCGTTGTACAGAATGCGTCGGTTTTTATGAGCATCAGACCTGTGTAGATGTCTGTCCGATTGAATGCATTGTTCCACATCCGGAGTATCGGGAAACACAAGAACAATTACTGGAAAAATTTAAGGGTTTGAACTTATTTAAATCTTAAAAATGAAGCGATGGAATAAACATTGCTTTATATAAAAACAACCTTGGGGAAAGTATAAAAATAAGGGTTGAAAACAAAAACTGTGCAGAGGAAAGGAACAGCTGAAAGTGCGTGGGGACACTTTTGGCTGATCCAATAATAAATATAAAAAAAGGAACTCGGGTGTTAGCGTCCTGAGTTCCTATAAAGCGATAATAATGTATTTATAAGATATAGCACCTCGGTTTTGGGGAACCGAGGTGCTATTTTTTTTACTGCCCAGAACGGATGATGTAATCAAAAGCAGACAGTGATGCCTTGGCACCTTCACCGGTCGCAATGATGATCTGCTTGTAAGGCACTGTGGTACAGTCACCTGCTGCAAATACACCTTTGACATTGGTTTCGTTGCGGTCGTTAATCACAATCTCGCCACGGTTGGTCAGCTCAACTTGGGTTTCTTTCAGGAAGTCCGTATTTGGCAACAAACCGATTTGCACGAAGATCCCCGCCAGCTCAACCACATGCTCTTCATCCGTAGCACGGTCTTTGTATTTCAGTGCAGTCACTTGTGAACCATCACCAACCACTTCCGTAGATAAAGCATTTTTGATCACGGTGGTATTCGGCAAGCTGTTCAGTTTATCTTGCAACACCTGATCCGCACGCAGCTTGGTATCAAATTCCACCAGCGTTACATGTTCAACAATCCCTGCCAGATCAATCGCAGCTTCAACACCCGAGTTACCGCCACCAATCACGGCTACACGCTTGCCTTTGAACAGTGGGCCATCACAGTGCGGGCAGTATGCCACACCACGGGTTTTGTATTCCTGTTCACCTGGAACATTCATCTCTCTCCAGCGTGCACCAGTCGAAAGAATCACGGTTTTCGACTCCAGTCTGGCACCATTCTCTAAAGTCACTTCCACCAGACCATTGGCCGTTGCATCCGCACCTTTGATATTAGAGACACGTTGCAGGTTCATGATGTCGACACCATATTCACGCACGTGGGCTTCCATCTCGGCTGCAAACTTCGGACCTTGAGTTTTTTGTACAGACGTAAAGTTTTCGATGTCCATGGTATCCATGACCTGACCGCCCATGCGTTCAGCCACGATCCCGGTTTTAATGCCTTTACGTGCTGCATAGATCGCAGAAGTATTCCCTGCAGGACCACCACCGATCACCAGGACATCAAAGGCATCTTTGGCATTCAGCTTTTCCGCATCTTTGGTAGCGGCATTGCTGTCCAACTTGGCAATGATTTCTTCCAGCGTCATACGACCCTGACCTATATGCTGGTTGTCCTGGAACACCATCGGCACCGCCATGATTTTGCGTTCTTCTACTTCTTCCTGGAAGAAAGCCCCATCAATCATGGTCGCTGTAGTGCCTGGGTTATAGATGGCGATCAGGTTAAGTGCCTGAACCACATCCGGACAGTTATGGCAGCTTAAAGAGACGAACACATCAAAGTTAGATTGAACACCCAGGCTCTTGATATTCGCCAAAACTTCATCAGAGACTTTTGGTGCATAACCTGAAGTTTGCAGCAATGCCAGAATCAGCGAAGTGAATTCATGGCCCATTGGCAAGCCTGCAAAGAATACACGTGGTTCCTCACCAGCTTTTGCAATCCCGAAACTTGGCGCACGTGCATTGGTCCCGTCAAAGCGTGCAGTGACCAGGTCAGACAGTGCAGCCACTTCGGACACCAGTTCCTGGATTTTGGCTGATTTGTCAGAGCCATCCAAAGTCGCCACCAGTTCAATCGGGCCTTCTAGGCGTTCTAATAAGGTTTTAAGTTGGGCTGAAGTATTTTGATCTAACATTGCTAACGTCTCCAAAGGAGTAAATGTTTATTTGATAACAGGATATTAAATGAATTGAATAAATAGGTAAAACAGTTTGTTTTTATTTTATTGATCGGTATTTTAGATTATTAATCCAGTTATAGACTTTATGCTGCCTTGTTTTTATTTTTGGGCTATATAGAGCAAGTTGAATAGGTTGTCTTAAAAATAGCGTTGAAATTCCATCAAAAAATGCTCCCTATTCAGGAGCATTTTGGAAAATTAATGAATGCGCTGTTCGATACGGAGTAATCGGCCCTTGATTGAATTGGCCAAGAAAAACAAGATTAGACTGAGCAGTGCCGATAAAATGGCAACACTAATAATGACCAGATTAGTGATCTGGCTCAACTGATCCGCCTGTTGCACCTGCGTATTTACACTCTTGGCGACCGGTGTCATCGCTTGACCATAGACTTGTTGCTGCATGGTCCAGATTTGTCCAGGCTTGAAACCATATTGTTCAAATTTAGGATCCTGTTTTTCTGCCTCAACCAATTTTAAAACATAGGGTTTTGCGGCAGATAAATCTTGCGGCTTATGCAGCAATGCCGTTTGCGCCAATAAATAAGACTTTACTGGTGCAGCAATCTCTGAATCGGCCAGATAACGGGCGATTTCACTGTCATTGATATTGCTGTCGTAATACACCACTTGCTGATAAGCATCATCCCGATCATTACGTAGATCATGCTGCCAGTAAGTCAATCCTGACCAGATCACGATAAAAGCAATCAGCCAGGCGACAAATTTCAGCACAAAAGACTGAAAGCGAACATAAAAGAAACGCAACTTTTTCAGTAAGCCAATCACAAAAAATGCACCGATGAAAGAGGCAAAAATTTTAATAATCAGCCAGCCAAACCAGCTCAGCAAACTAAAAAAATAATCCGGACTATCACCAATGCTGGCCAGTGTGGCATCTACACTGACCGGCAAATGCAACTGCTGTACTTGAGTACTCAGGCCAAAAAAGCCATAGACCAGTTCCTGCTGGAAAAATAGGCTGATCAATGAGGCTATAAATACGGTAGAAGTAGTCAAACCCAATAGCATCAAATTGCGTTGACGTTTCTTGAGTGCAACTACCCCCTGCTTGATGTCCTGAGGCTTAACGGCGTATTCATCTAAGGGCGGCAATCTCTACTCCTTCTTACAGATTTTGGCCTTACCTGATTTAGTTGGGCTTGGATCCACTGGTACTTGATTCAATCACCAAATGATTCAGATTATCCTGCAAAGCTTTCAAACGCACGGTTGCTTCTGTGCGTTTTTGTACACCTTCTTTCTGAATCTGAATCACATCATTTACAGTTTTAATGAGGGTGTTTTGCACATGTTCAAGCGTTTCAATGTCAATCACCGAGCGTTGATTGGCTTTAGCCGTATCAACCGAGTTCTGATGTAACAGGTCAGCATTACGGCGCAGCAGCTCGTTGGTAGCATCATCAATGGTATTGGCCAGCTGTACACTGTTCTTCTGTTCACTCAACGAAATCGCCAGACTGATCTGGTTTTTCCACGCCGGTAAAGTAATGTTTTTGATCGCATAGAACTTGTCGACCAACATCAGGTTATTCGACTGGATAATCCGGATCATTGGCAAGGTCTGCATCGCAGATTGCTGCAATACCTGTAAATCACTGACACGTTTTTCCAGATTATTGGCCAGATGGTTCAGGTCATAAATTTTCTGGGTGGTGCTCTGATCTTGCGGCAAGGCGGTTAAAGTGGAAATTTCCTGCTGCAGCTCCTGTTCGCGTAAACGGCCTGCGGCGATATGTACCCCGAGCTGTTTATATTCATCCTGTACCCCGTCAAACATTTTATCCAGGGTATCAACACGTGCTTTCAAACCGGATTGCGAGGTTTCAATCTCTTTCACCAGTACATCTAGCTGCTCTTTAGTGGTATTGAAATGCGCATCAAAGTTATCTTTTGCACCTTTGAATTTGCTAATGATATTGCCAAAAAAACCCGAACTTTTCTTTTTATTGAGAATACTGCTGGTATTCAGCTGCTGAGCCACCTGTACCACCTGATTCAGCTTCTGTCCTGTCGCATCCAGATCTCTATTTTGCACCAGATTCAGTAATTCATCGGTATAGGTCGAAGTTTTGGTCGCAATATTTTTGCCATATTCAGCCACGCTGTTATGACTCATGTTCTGCAACTCTTTACGTGCAGCCAGCACCTCCTGAAAGTCAGCAGGCTGTAAGCCCAGTTCTTTCAGGTCCATTTGCTGGAATTTTTGTTCGACCAGTTCATTCGAGCTTTCAACAGGTAAATTTACTAAATCAGACTTGGTCATAGTTCACCTTATATTGTTATGTTTTCGAGGGTTTCTCGAGGGATTTTTTTAACGTTTTAATCAGACTCTCACGGCTATTATCAAGTTTTTCCAGATCACTTGTCGAGTGTTTCGTCTGGCTTTGTTTGACATGATATTGCCAGGCCGGAATCAAGACCTGCTGTGCTTCCTTAAAGCGATCCAGCAGGCTAAAGGAAAGCTGCTGCGAAAGCTGCATCTGGGTAATGGCGATGTCATTACTGCTTTGCAAGGTACGTAAGGTATTAATTTTCTTGGAGAGGCGTTCTGAAAAATTATCCAAGGGATGCTGGTTTTTGACGAATAGCGGATATTCAGACAGAAACTCGTCTGCTGCGACAATGTGCTTGGCCATCTGTTCGCGCAACCCCAAAAGCTGCTGAAAACGCGACTGCGATTTCTGGATTTCAATCTGTAATTTACGGCTTAAATGATCGGCCTGGTCTAGCAGACGGTCCAGCCGTTGATAATATTCCACCTGACTTGAGCCATAATCCAGATCGATGCCCAGCCATTTTTGTAGGGCATTAAATTTACGTTTTTTCAGATATTTTTTAGATTCCGCCAAGGCATGAATCAATTGCTCAATGGTCTGGCTTAACTGTTGGGTCAAGTGCGGATCTACACCATTCAATAAAACGGACTGTGCCTGAATCAAAGCGTCTGCATAATGATTCAGCCCATATTGATTATCCAGTACAGGCACAAGCTCATTACGCTTAATCGCCAGAATTTCCTCTCGATCAAGCATCATGTCAGTCAAGGCAGGTAGAGCTTCAAAGCGCGACATGGTTGAGGCGATATCCTTTAAAAAAGTGAAACAAAGAAATTTTGAACATCTTCGAATGTAGCAAAAAAACAGACCGCGTTGTGTATATTTATCCAGGAATTCGTTACATCACTTTAACTAAATCCATGTTTTATCTTTATTTTAATGATGATTTTGGCAATAGAATCCAATTGCAGAGATAAATGGCTACATAGCATTTTGAGAATTATTTAACTTTAAGCATTTAGAACTTTAGAATTTATTTAATCTGATCTAAACGCTTAAAACATCAGGTTTTACTTAAAATCCATATACAAAAAAAGCCATATTGCTATGGCTTTCAAGGATGATCCAACGCTGGCTTAAAGATAATCCCCTTCGCTCTCCGGCTGAAACAGCACTTTTTCGATGGTCACTTTCATCGTATGACCATCTGGTTGTGGCCATTCAATGGTTTGACCTTCCGCTAAGCCCAAAATGGCGGCGCCTATCGGTGCGATCACATTGACCTGTCCCTTTTCACCCTTAAACTCATGCGGGTAAACCAGTGTCACCTCAACCGGCTCTGGTGAAGGTGCAATCGTCAACAGTACACGTGAATGCATGGTCACGATATTGCTTGCGATTTCTTTTGGCTCAACTACTTCGGCACGTGCCAGTTCATCCTCTAAGCGGATCATGGTTTCGCTCAGCTTGCTCTGGTTCTCCAGCATCGTTTCCAGACGCTGCAAATCCTGCTCAGATAAAATAATGTTGGGTTTAGTCATCCTTATTACCTTGTTTAATGCATAAATGAAAAATTAATCAATCAACCGCCAGCAGCATTTTTAAATACAGGATTTACCCATCTTCAAATGATACCGATCCATATAACGTCTAAATAAAAAGAATGATGTCATTCACAGCGCTTATATCAGCACCACCTTACAGTAACATGGGATTCACTCAAGCGCTTCATCTACCATGATCTTCAGCTCAATAACCTATTAGTTTTGAAGTGTCAGGTTCTGAAAATAATTCCTGTAAATAATTTCAAGCAAAGTGTGCAACGAATGCATCCATTCTTTTAAAGCATTTAAAAATACCAATAGTTGATAAAAGACTTTAAGCCAGATTGAGAAAAACTCAATATGATTTTATTGATGACTCAATCTCTTGCGGCAAGGAAATCGATCTATGCAAGTCCGATCAAGGCCAAACATCTTTTATATCGTTATTTTTACAGCTATAAAAAAAGCTCCCGGTTGGGAGCTCCTTTCCGTTTATAAGCAATTATGCATAAACTGGGAATTTAGCACATACCGCTGCAACTTCTTCTTTCACCGCATTGATGACAGCTTCGTCGCCTTTAGCATCCAGGATGTCAGCGATCCAGCCTGCAAGCTCACGTACTTCAGCTTCGCCGAAACCGCGAGTGGTTACTGCAGGTGTACCGATACGGATACCTGAAGTTACAAACGGAGAACGTGGATCGTTTGGTACAGAGTTTTTGTTCACAGTAATGTGAGCAGCACCCAACCAAGCATCAGCTTCTTTACCTGTAATGTCTTGTTTGATTAAAGACAATAAGAACAAGTGATTTTCAGTACCGCCAGAAACTACGTCATAACCGCGTGCGATCAATACTTCAGCCATTGCTTTCGCATTTACCACAACTTGTTGCTGGTAAGCTTTGTATTCAGGTGCCATTGCTTCTTTGAAGCAGATTGCTTTCGCAGCAATCGCGTGAACCAAAGGACCGCCCTGGTTGCCTGGGAATACAGCCGATTGAAGTTTCTTCTCGATTTCTTCGTTTGCTTTCGCAAGAATAAGACCAGAACGTGGACCACGAAGTGTTTTGTGAGTCGTCGTCGTCGTAACGTCAGCAATTTGCACCGGGCTTGGGTAAACGCCAGCAGCAACTAAACCTGCAACGTGAGCCATATCAACAAACAGATAAGCGCCAACTTTGTCCGCGATTTCACGGAAACGCTGCCAGTCAACGATCTGGCTGTATGCAGAGAAACCAGCAACGATCATGCGTGGCTTATGCTCAAGCGCTAAACGCTCAACTTCTTCGTAATCGATCTCGCCAGTTTCAGGGTTTAAACCGTACTGAATCGCATTATATGTTTTACCAGAGAAGCTTACTTTTGCACCGTGAGTCAAGTGACCACCGTGAGCAAGGCTCATACCCAGAACTGTATCGCCCGGGTTAAGAAGCGCTAAGTAAACTGCTGAGTTTGCTTGTGAACCAGCATGTGGCTGAACGTTAGCATAATCAGCACCAAAGAGTTCTTTAGCACGGTCAATCGCCAATTGTTCGATAACGTCTACATACTCGCAACCGCCATAGTAGCGTTTACCTGGGTAGCCTTCCGCATATTTGTTAGTAAGTTTTGAACCTTGAGCTTCCATAACTGCTGGTGAGCAGTAGTTTTCAGAAGCGATTAGCTCAATATGAGCTTCTTGGCGAGCATCTTCATTCGAGATTGCTTGAGCTAATTCTGGATCAAATTCAGCGATAGAGATATTGGCAAACATTAGCGAGGTCCTATTGATTTAGGGCTTTTAAGCCGTGCTAAGATTGGCGCGTATTGTAGCATGAAGTTTTAAATTTTCGATCATGAACTTTATTCAGTTTGCAATAAAAATGGCTCATGTCTAAAAAAACATGAGCCATTCAGATAAAAATAAGTTATTGAATTGGCATTAGAGATTTTACATCTGAAATAATATTAGGAATATTCAGTGCATAGACGCTACCATGATCCCATTTAGTCGCATTTGACTCATCCGTAATATAACGTACTGAAGTTTGTTTCTGATTGGCGAGTGCAACTAAAACATCTGTTGCTGCTTTGGGAACGGTACTATCTGCTGAACCCTGATAAATAATCACTGGCGTAGAAACTTTAACAAGTAAAGGCTGAGAATCTTTTTCCAAGAAGCTCTTTACGACTGGAATATTCATAAAGTTAGTTTGAGTACGCGGATATCCTTCTAAAGTTCCGTTATTTTGAGCATACTGTCCCATTGCAGCACCAAATTTATTACCCAGTACATCATAGCAATCAGTTTCCGCATTCTTGGCGATCTGGTCAGTCGGTGTTTTAAAAATCTGGCTATATTGCAGATTTGGGTTTGGATTACGTAAACCGGCAGTAATCAATGCCGTGAACGTATCTAAAGACGCCAAAGTTTCAATCTTTTTACCCAGATCGGTTTCTTGTCCAGCTTGCGCCTCACCACCTGACAAAATCAGGCTAAAATTAGAAGCAGGTGCTAGAGCCACTGTCCCCTTATAAGTCATTTGAGCAGCTCGTGCTGCATATTGTGCAGCACCTAAAGCTGCCTGTCCCCCTTGAGAATGCCCAACAGCCATCCATTGACTAGATGCATCTGTCCCTAAATAATCTTTTGCAGCGACAACGGCATCGGTAATCGAATAGGCTTCACTCTTGAGATTCAGGAAAGGATGGAGCTCTTTTCCACCAGGCTCACCTAAACCTTCATAATCGGGTGCAACGACCACATATCCCGCTTGAAGAAATCCAGCAATCATATTCCTGATAAAAGGATTCAGTGCATTTCGACTTGGTGCACATTGGTCAGCAACGCCAGTCGTGCCATGAGCCCATGCGACGATCGGCCATCCCTTTGCTGGTGGTGTTCCCTCAGGGGTGAACACCAATGCAGTCGCTTGTGTTTCTTTACCATTAATCCCTAACATCTTATAAGTCATGATCACACTTTCGTCAGCGATCCCGGCGAAATCCGTTTCAGTATAGGCCACCGGGGTTGCCACCACCGGATTGTCTATATCATTTACAGGAAGAGCAGGTTTGGACTCGTAAAAACGATCATTATCACTATCATCGTTACAAGCAGTTAAGGCCACACTTAATGTGAGAAGAGTACAGGTCAATACTTGACGTTTCATCGATCTTATCCTTATCTTATTTATTATCATCTCTAATGAGTTTTTCTGGTTTTATCTTTAACAAACGATAAAACCACATGTAATTTCCCAATTTATCTAAACAATATCAAGAAAAGAATGCGTTATTTTTTCTATTAAATTCGCACCGGTTTAGATTTATTATGAAATCAACAAACTTTAAAATAGAGAATTTCTCCTCTCCAGAACTATACAAATAGTCGTCATACGTTAAAAAGCCTGCAATTAATACAGAAATAAAGCAATTCAATTGTCAGTTGCAAAATAATAATGTTAGATTTTACTCTCCTCTCTTTTTCAGGCACATTTCCGACATGCAGGCCATTATTCTTGATACCGAAACGCATACTTTAAATGGTCAACCCATCGAAATTGCTTATGCGCCTGTCGAAATTGTAGAGCATAAAATCAGTCTGGATAAAAGCCGCCTGTTTGATCAGCTCTACTCATGTGACGAAGCTATTTCTTTTGCTGCCATGGCCGTGCATCATATTCTGGAATCGGATCTGGAAGGTCAGCCGCATTACAGTACCTTTCGCCTGCCTGATGAAACCGTCTACATGATCGGCCATAATATTGATTATGACGTCCGTGCCATCGAAAAATGTGGTGTAGATACTTCAAAAATCAAGGCGATTTGTACACTGGCTTTAGCACGTCGGGTCTGGCCAGATGCGGAAGCACACAATATTTCTGCCCTGATTTATATGATCACCAAAGGCAGCGAAAGAGCGCGTGAAATGATCCGTAAAGCGCATCGTGCCGATATGGATATTATTTTAACGGCCAATATTTTAATGCATATTGTGCATCATTTAAAAATCAACAGTATGCAGGAATTATTCGATGCTTCTGAAGATGCCCGAATTCCACGTACGATTAATTTTGGTAAACATCGCGGCACCGCTATTGCAGAGCTACCTGCTGACTATGTGCAATGGTTGCTGCGTCAGGATGAACTCGATCCTTATTTACGTAAGGCACTTGAAAATACGGCGATCACGACATTATAGAATTTATCAAAATAAACCTCTGTATTTTAATAAATACTTCATATTAATGTAATTTTCACAGACTATGCTCTAGCTGAATTTAAGCAACCATCTATTCAGTTATGATGCATTTTTATAAAACTCAACGTGGGATCGAGGTGCTACAGGATCGCTCCATCCCACTGACCGCACGCCAACGCCGCTTATTGGTTCTGATCGGCAGCCAGGATTTCAACTTATTAAATGATGGCTTAAAGCAGCAGCTTGCTCCTGCCGAACTCTTAGATCAACTTTATGCCATGGATTTAATCGTTCCGGCTGAAACTGGCGAGGTAGCCTTCAGTCAAAAGCAAGCAGACGCGAGAACAGATACAAAAGTTGACCTGGCACACTCCGAGATTCACCGATCGTTGGACTCATCGATAGCAGCGGATTCTGCGACAAAAGATCTAAACTCTAAGATGGAGCCCATAAAAATACTGCAGAACACTCCATCTGCTGAAACGGATTCAAGCCATGAACAAAAGCTGCCTGAACTCAAACCCATGTCTTTTGAAGACCTCAAATATATGATGATGGAAAGCTTACAAAAATATTGTGGCTTGATGGCCAAGCAGCAAATTCACCATATTTTACAGGCGCCGGATGTGCGCAGTTTGAAACTTTGCCAAATGCAATGGATCACATCACTTCAGGAAAGTCGCATTGCTCCTCAACAATTGAATCATATTCTGAAGCAGATTAATTTTGCTTTAGATCAATTGCAGTAAAATGAAGCTCCTGAATAAGAATATCTTAGTCTTTTAAACTCTTAAATAAGCGAGTTTAACAATGAGGCATTGTTAATTATTTAAGATAACTAATTGGTTATTTGATATATTTATATTTAAGCAAAATTTAAAGCTCGAAATATCCGACTTAAGCGTGATAGAAAAAGAATTACAATCCCGCCATATAGGTGAGCATAGACATCCGATTGGATCATGTATATGTCACATTATTTAGAATTCGATGCGTTCGATAATCCCATGCAACTGAGTAAAATTGGCAATTGGGTGATCACCTTTTTAAGTCCGGTTGAAGAACTGCAATTTGTGCAACTGGCGATTACCTACGTGCTTCCCCGCCAGATCAGTGACAGCTTGCAACCGCGCCGTATGTTGATTCAAAAAAGTCCCATTGAGCATCATTGGCTGATTCAGGCCATTGAATGTTTTGACAGCACGACTCGTCAGGAAATTTCTTTAAGCCCTGAGCATACAACCGCACAGCAAACTTTAGCGCAGATTTTGCAAGAATTTGAAAAATATGATGTGGATGTACAGCTTAAACAGATTTAAATACTTGCTCACTCTAGCGAACTTTTTTATTGGTATGGGGAATTTCTTCGGCCAATCAAGGCTCACTACCACGTTGTCTTCTCTTAGAGATTGGATCAGCTTCTGATTATAGCTGCATACATTAGTATCCAAGCGGGCAAATACCAGAGTATAAAAAACTCACCTAAATGGTGAGTTTTTTAACTGCTGAATCGGTGATTTCGGATAAATAAGTTCAATTTTTTTCTACCTATCTGAAGTTCACTGATTAAATTATTCGACAACGCGATAAATATTTGAAGATTGCTGACTTTCAAACAACAACTCAATGCTCGGCAGAATCGTTTCACCATCTACCACGATATGTTCAATTTTCTTGACCAGCTCAGCTGCATGATGAGTGCTGTGCTCTGCAAAGGAACGCAGCATAGCTTTCGCCTCAATCACTTGGCTAAATTGATCTTTCACCTTGATATCAATCATCTTTGACATTTTTCCTTCCTCTCTCATCATCCAATTTGCAGTTTTTTATACCATAATTAGCCAAGCGATTAATCTTCAAGATGTTAGCGAATTTGGCAATGTAAACTTTTTTATCTGGATGGATTATAAGAAAAAAATATTACACTGAATGAATTGCGCAGACATTAAAAAAGCTCGCATTTCTGCGAGCTCTGTGTTGGATGGCTAGTGCTAGATTTATTGTCTGGTGATAAACATCAAACTCAACTAACTGTCATTGATCCGTCCAACTTATCGGTAGCGTCTTATTGGTTTTACGACCTACCATGAGTTCAATATAGCAGTATTTTTTTAACCGACAATACCCTTTTACACTTCTAAAAGAAGTCATATACAAGATTTCAATTGTTATTTTTATAAAGCAGATTAGAATATTTCTGGCTTATCTTACGAAGAATTTTGTATTCATATCATCTTTCTTTAATGTATTGATTTTTAGAAAAATAATTGATTAAACATTCAACTTTCTATTGAATAGCAGGTTTAATACTTTCCTTCACAACCTCTAATGAGCACTTCAAAATTTAAACTGGAATATGATTTTTTATAAAAAAATACTTCCGGAAAAGGACGCACTATTTAAAGAAACTACTGTCATAGAATCTATACTACGAATTTTAAAAGGTTATCTTTAAAAAAATTGGCGACAATTTAATCTCCGATCAAGGTCAATTAACCATATTTTTGTCTGAGTACTTAATCATTGAGATGGACAGATCAAAATTATTGAATAGATTTTCTGAACGTTAAATACCCTATTTTTATTTGTAGCATAGTTAAATATTCAGAACCCTACTCAGCTTTTCAAAGCTACCCTATTTACAGGCAATCGATCTATAAACTCTAAATTTGATCGAAATAAAAACTCCCACTTAATAGAAATTTAATTTTAGATCAACCTTAAACATTGAATATAAATGCAATACAATGCTCATAAATACATCGAGATATATCTAATTTTTTATGTCAGCTAATAATTTTAGGAAACACCTTGATCTCAATTTAAGGCAGTTAATACTTTTATTGGCTATTTTTAGTGTATCTAGCCTTTTTATTATTTCTCTCATTATTAGCTATCAGATCGTAAAAAATCAGTTAATCGACAACTCTCTTGCCTTAAACTCTGATTATGCACATAAAATTGCATTAAGCACAGACAACCATTTTAGAAATATGCTTCTTGAACTGGACTATAGCGCCAAGATATTAGGTCAAGACTTTAATAACAATGAGCTAAGAGAAGCCGAGGTCAATAAATTAAAATATCAGTCTGAACACTATAACAGTGTTGTGATCAGTGACACCCAAGGCAGACTGATAAACTTTTCCCCTAATATTTTGCATATTGATAAAAGCAAAATACAACATACTCAAGGGATTAGTGACTCTCTTCATAAAAAATCGACTTATATATCTTCACCCTATTTTTCTGTGCAAAAAAACATGATTGTGTTTATTTCTCAACCTATTTTTGACAAGTCAAATCACTATCAGGGCTTCATCGGTTCAGCGATTTATTTAAAAGAAAAAAATGTAATTAATCAGCTTCTAACCACTTATAAAAATTATAAGAATAGTTATATGTATGTGATTAACAATGAAAATAAAATTATTTTCCATCCCGATCGTGAAAGAATCGGTCAATTGGCCAGCAATAATACTGGTCTGGAATATATGCATGCGCATAAAAATGGTCAAATTCGTTTAATCAATAGCCAGGGCACTGATAATCTGGCGGGTTTTTCTCATATTCCGACTTCAAACTGGATCGTGGTTTCCCAACAACCCACCCATGATTTACTTAAACAGGCAAATTCTATCCTTTATAAATTAGCCGCAGGATTCTTTTTATTTTATCTGCTTGTTTTTTATATTGTATGGCGACTGTCTGACTCTATCTCGGCCCCGTTGAATCAACTGGCAGATATGGCGAGTTTACTGAATCAGGCAGAAATCGGTTCAAAAATTAAGAATATCCAGCCTTGGTACTATGAGGTCACAAAATTCAAGTTAGCCCTACTGCTCACTGTTCGCAAATTTTCACAACAAATGAGCAAGATGGATCATCATATTAATACGGATCCTTTAACCGGCTTGATGAATCGTCGTGGTTTAAATTACGTCATGACTCAAAACATGAAAATGAACATCCCGTTTTCAGTACTTCTGATGGATGTGGATCACTTTAAAAACGTGAATGACAATTATGGTCATGATCAAGGTGATGTTGTCTTAAAGCATATTGCCAAGACGATGCAGCAAAAATTTCGTAAAGATGATATTTGCTGCCGTTATGGCGGTGAAGAATTTATCATTATTATACCGAACAGCAATCTCACTGAAGTGTATGAAAGTGCGGAAAGGTTCAGAAAAGAGATTGCAGGTAAAGAGATTCAGAATATAGGTCACATTAGCATTTCGATTGGGATTGCTTCTTGGCCAGACAGTTCTAAAAATATTCTAGACGTTTTGAAAATTGCCGATAACAATCTTTATCGGGCGAAAGATGATGGCCGCAACTGTGTGCGATACTAATTTGATTTATTTTTCAGTTTTATAGTTTAAATAAATGGTGCGCTCAGCGGGACTCGAACCCACGCCACAGGCTTCGGAGACCTGTACTCTATCCAGTTGAGCTATGAGCGCATCTTTTTTGGATCGCGCACATCATAACAAAAAAAAGCATAAGGTAAAGCAACTATCTCTAACTTCATCATTTTTATGCTTAAGCTTTATACAATGTTCCAAAACAGCAACACAGAATTGCATGTGAATCACTTGGCTTATTTTGCGAGATCACTCACAATATCTCAACTTTTCACCATTTGAGATATTCATGACTGATGCACTGATCTTAAGGGATGTGTCAAAGACCTATCGCAATGGCTTTCAGGCATTGAAAGGGATTAACTTAAATGTACCAGAAGGTGAATTTTATGCGCTATTGGGGCCTAATGGCGCAGGAAAATCTACTACCATCGGTATTATCAGCTCATTAACAAAAAAAACCTCCGGTACAGTCGAAATTTTTGGTCATAATCTGGATACCCACCCTTCCCAGGCCAAACAGTGCCTAGGTGTAGTACCTCAGGAATTCAACTTTGCCCAGTTTGAAAAAACCTTTGATATTTTGGTGACTCAGGCAGGCTATTACGGCATTCCTAAAAAAATTGCACAGGAACGGGCGGAGCTTTATCTGACCAAACTGGGTTTATGGGAAAAGCGTGCCACTCAGGCCCGCATGTTATCCGGCGGGATGAAACGTCGCCTGATGATCGCGCGTGCCATGATGCACGAACCGAAACTGCTGATTCTGGATGAACCGACGGCTGGTGTTGATATCGAGTTGCGTCGTTCGATGTGGGAATTTTTGAACGAGATGAATGAAAAAGGCACTTCCATCATTCTGACCACACATTATCTAGAAGAAGCAGAAATGCTGTGTCGCCGTATTGCGATTATTGATCGCGGTGTGATTAAAGAAGACACCACCATGAAAAGCTTCCTGAGTCAGCTCAATGAAGAATCGTTTATTTTTGATCTGGCCGAACCGATTGAACCTTTGCATCTGGATATCATCGGCGTGCGTTTTAACCTGATCGATCCGATGACTTTAGAAATCACCATGGACAAGGCACATACCATGAATGATCTGTTCCAATTGCTGGAATCACAAAATATTCAGGTACGCAGTATGCGCAATAAATCCAACCGTCTGGAAGAACTTTTTGTGAAAATGGTCGAGAAAAATCTGGATGGAGCTGCGCAATGAACATTAATCAGCTCAGCGTAGCTTTATATACCATTATCTATAAAGAAGTGCGTCGCTTTATGCGCATCTGGCCACAAACCCTGTTGCCACCTGCAATCACCATGAGCCTGTACTTCGTGATCTTTGGTAATCTGGTCGGCTCACGCATTGGAGAAATGGGCGGCTATAGTTATATGGAGTTCATTGTGCCCGGTCTGATTATGATGGCCGTGATCACCAACAGCTATGCCAACGTCTCATCTAGTTTCTTCAGCTCAAAATTTCAAAAAAGCATTGAAGAACTGATTATGAGTCCTGTACCGATGCATGCCATTTTATGGGGTCATGTATTGGGTGGTGTGATTCGTGGCATATTAGTTGCGATTATTGTCAGTGCCGTGAGCTTATTTTTTGCCGATTTATACATCACCAACTGGTTTGTGACTATATATACAGTCTTGATTACTTCCCTGCTGTTTTCCTTGGGTGGTTTTATCAATGCCGTCTATGCCAAATCTTTCGATGATATCTCGATCATCCCGACTTTTGTGTTAACGCCACTGACCTATTTAGGTGGTGTGTTTTATGCTATTTCGAGCTTAAGCCCATTCTGGCAAAATTTATCTTTAATTAATCCTGTCGTGTATATGGTCAATGCGTTCCGCTATGGCATTTTAGGACATAGCGATGTCAATGTTGCCATTTCACTGACCGTGATTACCTTATGTTGTGCCGTGCTGTATGCAGTGGCCTATCATTTACTCTCCCGTGGTTCAGGAATGCGTGAATAATGAGTGTAGAACAATCTCTCCTTGGTAAAGACACCAATTACCCGACAGAATATCAGCCTGATGTTCTGTTTCCGATTTCGCGCGCGCCTGCCCGTGAACAATACGCACATGTCGAAGCGATTCAGCAAGGTGCAGACTGGTGGCATGTATTTGAAATTTCCTGGTTAAATTCAACCGGTGTGCCGCAAGTGGCTATTGGCCGCATTAGCTTGCCAGCGTCTTCGCCGAATCTGATTGAATCCAAATCCTTAAAACTGTATTTCAATAGCCTGAATTTTGCCAAGTTTGAATCTCAAGATGCCTTTATCACGACGGTCGAAAAAGATTTATCTGCTGCGGCTGAAGCTGAAGTTAAACTGCAATTGTTTCAGGTCGATGAATTAGAGATCAGCAAGCCGGAAGGCATCTGCATTGACGAGCTGACACCTGAGCGCCTAGAAAATCATCCAGATGCCAGTTTATTGGCTTTGGATTCGGATGATGCAGCAGAAGGTGAAATCCAGCTGTATTCACATTTACTCAGAAGTAACTGCCCAGTCACTGGCCAGCCGGACTGGGGAACAGTTTTTATACGTTATCAAGGTAAAAAACCTTGTTATAAGAGTATTTTAGCTTATATTATTTCCTACCGTCAGCATAATGGGTTCCACGAACAATGTGTGGAGCAGATGTTTGCCGATATCTGGCAGCAACTGAAACCGGAAAAGCTGATGGTCTACGCAACCTATACACGCCGTGGTGGATTGGATATCAACCCTTGCCGTGTATCGGATTTAACATGGATGCCTCGCCCTATTCGTTTAGCGCGACAATAAAAAACATTGAGGTTGAACAATGCCATTTTTTGGGTTTATTCCTTCTGCAGAGCTTTTAAATACAATTCAGACTGCACAAAAAAACAAAAATTCAAGTGAGCCGCTTTACCCATTGCGTGATAAAACCGCATTAATGATTAATGATGAAATTATTGATGCGATTCTTACCGAGCTGGTGCGTCGCTTTCCTGCCAGCGATAAACGTGATACTGCGGAAAAACTGGCTGGCTATATCAAGTCGACTGTTGCGGTTTTACTGAAGCAGCTATTGAGTAAAGCGCCGAACGATGTGGTCAGAGAGTCAATTGCATTCTCTGAGCGCAGTCTGTTTAAAGATCCTGAAGGACATTTCCGCATTGGTGAGTCACTAGATGCCAGTCTGGTGACGAATTTAAAACATCATTACGCAGAACTTAAAGCCGGTCAGACTATTGATAAACAAGCGTTCAGCAACCTGTACAAGCAATTTGGTGAAGCGACAGTACGACATTTTATGGTCGACTTTAATAAAACCCTGGATCTTGGCATGATCAAACGCAAGGCAGCAGATATTGGCGCATCTGCAGTGATCAAGGCCATCAATATGGCAGCAGATAAAATCATTCTGAATTTGAATAAAGATGAGCTGCGCGCCATGGCCGAATATCACGACACTTTGTTCTATACAGAATAGTTCAAGATTTTCTACAAATCTTGAGGAATTAGCCTGACTTCGGTCAGGCTTTTTTATGATCAGTGAAATAGCTTGTTACAGATAAGCGACTCTATATAAGACAAACTGCCGTAAAAATAGCCAATCCATCGCTATTTTTGTATAAGCGGCTAGGTCTCTTATTCATCCGAATGTTATCTTTAATCTGGCACTTTAAGCCTCACGATTGAAAAAATTTTATCAATCTTTTTCATGGCATGATTCAAATGACATCGCCAGCAACTCATCAAAAAAACTGGAAATCGTAGCAAGATGTTGAAATCGGATTTTTATAAAAAGTTTAAGCAGCTTTCAATCGCACTTACCGCATTTGGTCTCAGCAGTTTGAGTCTGGCCAACGATTTCCAATATCACCCTTCTTATGCCGCTTTTAAGCAGAATGCCATGCAGAGCTATGGGCTAAGTGCCCAGCAAGTAGATTCCGCCATGAGCGGGACGCGTAACCTGCCCAATATCATCAATATCATGAATCGCCCAGGTGAAAGTAAGCCTTGGTATTCGTATAAGACTAACTTCCTGGCTGAATCTACCATTCAGCGCGGCGTACGTTTTAAACAGCAATATGCAGAAACGCTTAACCGTGCTGAACAGCAGTTCGGTGTACCACAGGCGATCATTCTGGGCATTTTAGGTGTAGAAACCGGTTTTGGTAGCAACAAGGGCTCTTTTGTCACTCGTGATGCCCTAGCAACCTTAGGGTTTGGCTATGAACGTCGTGCCCAGTATTTTCAGGATGAACTGGCTGCTTTAATTGCCTGGTCATATAGAGATGGTGTTGCCACCTCTTCTGTGGTGGGTTCGTATGCCGGCGCTGTTGGCTATCCGCAGTTTATGCCAAGCAACATTCCAAAATTCGGCGTGGACTACGATGGCAATGGTCATATTGACCTCCGTAATTCAGCGGTAGATGCGATTGGCTCGATTGCCAACTATCTGGCACAACATGGCTGGCAACGTAATCAGCCCATTGCCTTTCCCGCACGTTATACCGGTTCAAATCCAGATGCCGTGATTGCCAAAGATCTGACTCAACCTATGCCTTATGGTGTGTTAAAAACGCAAGGCATCAGCCCAATGAATCCAATCGTAAAAATTGACGATCTGGATCTGGTCAATGTAATTCAATTACAAGAGAATTATGGCCCGATTTACTACATCACTTATCCAAATTTTCAAGTGATTACCACTTATAATCGCAGCCGTATGTATGCCACTGCTTTGTGGTTATTAGGTACCGAAATTACCAGCCGTTAACACTAAAAATTAATACAAGTTATGAAAGTCAACATTTTTATGGGTTAATTTGTACGTATTTTAAGCATTTTTAATATTATGTTACAATATTGATTATTTTTTGATCAATAATTGTTTATTTTGCGTTCTTTTTTTAACTATTTTAATTAAACACTAGACAGGGTATTGCCGGCATGAATATTATCCATTTCGTTAAATGTAGTTGCATAAGTTAAATATCAGGCATGTTTATATGGTTTTTCAGCCATTTATGAACAACCAATAGATATGCTGTTAGGAGTTGATTCGATGCATTCTTCAATTTTGAAGTCTTTTATGGCCATTGCCACGATCGTCACGCTGACGCAATCGCAGGCAGATATGGTTCCGTCATCTTCATTCACCAATGAAAATGACAATTCGCGTCTTGCCACGCGAGTACTCAATAAAGAAGCTCAAAGCTTCAATTCAAATTTCACAAATTTGAACAGCCTTTCAATCACTGAGCGTTCTGGCGATAAAGTTCGCCGTGAAACCATTGCAGCGAAAATTGAACTTCCTGCAGAAGAGCCTTCAGTGATTGAAAAACTGAATACAGTGGCTTCTAATACTGTACGTAAATTCAGTCAGACAGGTACAGCGTCTTGGTATGGTCGTCAATTCCACGGCCGTAAAACTGCAAGCGGTGAAACCTTTGACATGAACGCAATGACGGCTGCTCATCGTAGCCTGCCATTGAACTGCTATATTCGCGTAACCAACCGCAATAACGGCAAGAGCGTTGTGGTTAAAGTAAATGACCGTGGTCCTTTCCATGGCAACCGTGTTGTTGATTTATCTTACGGTGCTGCGAAACAGTTAGGTATTACCAGTGCCGGTACTGCAAAAGTCAGTATTGAACGTGTCGCTGGTCCAAATTCTTAAGATTTGACCTGCAACACATTTAACAAAAGCCACAGTAATGTGGCTTTTTTATTGTGCTCATTTTTACAGAAGAATATAAACGCCTCTGCTCAGCACTATCTTAAAGTTCTTTCAATAAAATTTTGGTAGGCTCATCCTGCCTAATAAAATCCCTTCACCTGCATGATTAACTTTTGACCATATCCGGATTCTGCTTTATATTTCCAGATAAGCAAAACATGTTCATGGAATGGAGCGAAGAATGAAAACAATATCTGAATGGTTCGATGAATATAGTGACAGCCATCAAAATAAAACCAATAAGCTGATTCACTGGGTTTGCGTACCGACCATCTATTTTTCGATTATTGGCATTCTAGCGCATTTCAGCGCTTTGCTGACTACCCTGCTACTGGTTTTGGCTTTTATCTTCTATGCACGCCTAGATCTTGTTTTGGCAGTAGCGATGGCTGTATTAACGTTGGTGATGGCTTGGCTCATCTGGATTCTGCCAGTCGGTACCGGTTTCTTTATTGCCCTGTTTGTCTTAGCCTGGATTGGCCAATTTTATGGGCACAAAGTGGAAGGTAAAAAGCCTTCGTTCTTCAAAGACCTCCAATTCCTCCTCATTGGCCCAATTTGGTGCATGGATGCCTATTTAGGTAAAATCCTACCGAACTGGAAATCGCGCCATAACAGCGCAATTATGAGCGTTTAAACGCCATATTCGATTTAACCAATTGGAAGAACCTTATTGATAGGTTCTTCCTTGATGTTTTAACCAGCCATCGACATGTTTTCGCGCAGGGTCATGATGCGTCCAGTGAATCACCCCGCCCTTGTCACTGTATTCATATTCTCCATAAAACTCGACCTGATCCTGTTTTTGAATACTCTGAATACGCGGTGCCAGATCGATATTATGTGCAACCAGTACAGTTTGGCCATTTGGTAATTTGAGGATAAACTTTTGATGGCGCGATCCTTCATGATCATCTGGCAAAACGGCAATCACCTGCCCGCTTGAACGCACTTGTAGATCACTCTGGCGCTGTTGAAACGCCCGTGCAATTCGGTCCAGATCATCAGTCGTTTGAGAGGGTACTAAATTAGGCTCTGAATCAAGCGTTTCAGTTGTAGTATCAGATGCGGATGGAATAAGTGGTTGGGATTGTTGTAGATCCAGGCCCAGATAAGCAGCAATCAACAGTGCAATGACTGCACCGATGCTCAGATTGGTTTTATTTGGCATTTTTATAACTTTTTTATTAAATGATGAATACATGATCTGAGCTCTATCACCAAACCCAAATCCTATTCTTGAATTGCTAATGAAGAATAAATCAACATAAAAAAGCCCCATCAATCAGATAGGGCTTTTTCTAATTCCTAAGGAATTATTTTGCAGCAGCTTGAGCAGCAGCAACTTCTTCAGCGAAGCTCATTTCTGCTTTTTTCTCAATGCCTTCACCAACTTCGAAACGAACGAAGTTTGCAACTGTAGTACCAGTTGCTTTAAGAACGTCTGCAACTTTCTTATCGTTGTCGATTACGTACATTTGACGCTCAAGCACAACTTCATTCAAGTATTTCTCAACAGAACCTACAACCATCTTCTCAACGATATTTGCTGGCTTGCCAGATTCAAGTGCTTTCGCTTCAGCAATTTCTTTCTCTTTCGCGATAAGCTCAGCAGAAACGCCTTCAGCATTTACAGCAACTGGGTTGAACGCAGCAACGTGCATTGCCAAGCCTTTACCTGTAGCTTCATCACCAGTGTAAGAAACAACAACACCGATTTTAAGACCGTGTTTGTAAACTGCAAGGTTTTCGCCTTCAACAATTTTCGCACGACGTACTTGGATGTTTTCACCGATCTTTTGAACAAGAGCGATACGCGCTTCTTCAACAGTTGCACCATCTTCTAGTTTCAATTCAGCGATTTGAGCAGGATCAGTTACGTTTGCAGCAAGTGCAGCAGCAGCAACTTTCGCAGAGAAACCAGCAAAGTTTTCGTCTTTTGCAACGAAGTCAGTTTGACAGTTAACTTCTAGAAGAAGTGCTTTGTTGCCGTCTTGAGCAATTGTGATTGCGCCGTCAGCAGCAATGTTACCTGCTTTTTTAGCAGCTTTAGCTTGACCAGATTTACGTAGGTTGTCGATCGCTAGTTCAACGTCGCCGCCCGCTTCTGTCAAAGCTTTTTTACATTCCATCATTGCAAGACCAGTACGATCGCGCAATTCTTTAACCATGCTTGCTGTAACTGCAGTCATGTTTATCTCCTAAATTCGGTAGAAAATGAATTCTTTTTAGAACAGAAACGGCCCAGAGGAGTTCTCATGGGCCGCCTGCATACATAACGCTTACTTTGCCACCATCACATGTCGCAAAAATGACAAGCTAGCGTCAAACGCATTAAGCCTCAGAAGCTGGAGCTTCTTCTGCTTTAGCTTGTGCATTTGCTTGTGATTGAGCATATTCTTTACCAGCAAGAATCGCATCAGCCATAGCAGAAGCATAAAGTGTTACTGCACGGATCGCATCATCGTTACCCGGGATAACGTAGTCTACGTTGTCTGGGTTAGAGTTTGTATCAACGATACCGATTACAGGAATACCAAGGTTCTTAGCTTCTTTGATTGCAATCGCTTCGTGATCAACGTCGATTACGAATAATGCGTCAGGTAAACCACCCATGTTTTTAACGCCGCCTAAGCCACGCTCAAGTTTTTCCATCTCACGAGTACGCTCTAGAGCTTCACGTTTAGTCAGCTTAGCGAAAGTACCGTCTTGAGATTGAGTTTGAAGGTCTTTTAAACGGTTGATAGATTGGCGAAGTGTTTTCCAGTTCGTCAACATACCACCTAACCAGCGGTGATCTACATATGGTTGACCAGCGCGTTGAGCTTGTTCACGGATGATCGCAGAAGCTGCACGTTTAGTACCAACGAACAAAACTTTGTTCTTTTTGCTAGCCAAGTTGTTAGCAAAGTTCAAAGCATCATTTAACGCAGGAACAGTGTGCTCAAGGTTGATGATGTGAATTTTGTTACGCGCACCAAAGATGTAATCACGCATCTTTGGATTCCAGAAACGAGTTTGGTGACCAAAGTGCGCGCCAGCTTGAAGAAGGTCGCGCATGCTTACGTTGTAATCTGCCATTTTCTTTACCTTAAAGTTTGGGTTAGGCCTCCATATACCCGCATTCTCCACCCTAAAGGGCACCCAGAGTAATGTGTCGATATATGTGCGGATTTTTTGCCTCATCGCACAAAGCCCGTGAAATTTATTCACGAAAAAGCATTTGATAAAATGGGCGGCTATTTATACCATAGTCACACACAAATTTCCAAAAGTTTTTAGAGATCATGAACAACACTTACCAAGCTCCACGTCGACTCATCAAAACCTCTGACGAAATTGAAAAAATGCGTGTGGCAGGGCGACTGGCGGCAGAAGTTTTGGATATGATCAAACCGCATATTGTTCCGGGTGTCACCACTCTGGAACTTGATACGATTTGTCATGACTATATTGTCAATCAACAACAGGCGATTCCTGCATGCTTAGGCTATGGCGCTGCACCGGGTCGACCTGCCTTCCAACATACCATTTGTACTTCTGTGAACCATGTGGTGTGTCACGGCATTCCATCAGACAGTAAAAAATTGAAAAAAGGCGACATCCTGAACATTGATGTGACCGTGATTAAAGATGGCTATCATGGTGACACCAACATGATGTACATCGTGGGTGGTGAAACCACGATCCTTGCCAACCGTCTATGTAAGGTAGCGCAAGAAGCCATGTACCGGGGTATTGAAACTGTAAAACCAGGTTCAACCATTGGCGATATTGGTCATGCCATTCAGCAGTATGTTGAATCTGAGCGTTTTGGCGTGGTACGTGAATATTGTGGTCACGGTATTGGTACGACTTTCCATGACGAACCGCAAGTGCTGCATTATGGTCAACCAGATACTGGCATGGTGCTTGAAGAAGGCATGACCTTTACCATTGAGCCAATGGTCAATGGCGGCGACTGGAAAACCAAATTACTCGGTGATAAATGGACTGTGGTCACCAAAGATCATTCATTATCGGCACAATATGAACATACGATTCTGGTGACTAAAACCGGCGCGGAAATTTTAACAGCGCGCCCGGACGAAGATTTGTCACGCTTTAGTGCGTAACCACAACATCAACAACACAAAATGGTCACTTTAAAGTGGCCATTTTTATTTTATATTTCATGCATTCATATGCATGACCGAGATGTAACAAGTCTCTTCTCTCCTGCTCCGAGCATATCGAAATTCAAGATAAAGTTCGGCCAATACACCATTTTTTCCTTAAAGTTTTCCAAATTCTTTTGCCCTATCTGCACCATTTTAGGCTAAGATAATGTGCTTTTTATTTTTTTATCCCTATAAGAAGGAATACTGCCGTGGACGTACGTCTCTCTGATCGTGTGAATGCCATCAAACCGTCCCCTACGCTTGCTGTGACCAACAAAGCTGCTGAATTAAAAGCTGCAGGTCATAACGTGATTGGTTTGGGCGCAGGTGAACCAGATTTTGATACCCCTCAACACATCAAAGATGCAGCAATTGCAGCGATTAACAACGGTTTCACCAAATACACCGCTGTTGACGGTACGCCAGGTCTTAAAAAAGCCATTATTGCTAAATTCAAACGCGACAATAACCTAGACTATGCAGCAAACCAGATCCTGGTTTCTTGTGGTGGTAAGCAATCATTCTTTAACTTAGCTTTAGCTTTGTTAAATAAAGGTGATGAAGTAATCATCCCAGCACCATTCTGGGTAAGCTACCCGGACATGGTGATCATCGCTGAAGGTGTTCCTGTTATTGTGAAATGTGGTGAAGAACAACGTTTCAAAATCACCCCTGAACAATTAGAAGCTGCAATCACGGACAAAACACGTCTAGTGGTATTGAACAGCCCATCTAACCCTACAGGTATGATCTACACTAAAGCTGAGCTTGAAGCGCTGGCTGACGTACTTCGTAAATACCCAGAAGTGTATATCGCATCTGATGACATGTACGAACCAATCCGTTGGGATGACGAGTTCTACAACATCGCAACAGTTGCACCAGACCTTTATGACCGTACGATTGTGTTAAACGGTGTGTCTAAAGCTTATGCAATGACTGGCTGGCGTATCGGCTACGCAGCGGGCCCTGCTAAACTGATTGGTGCAATGAAGAAGATCCAGTCTCAATCGACTTCAAACCCAACTTCTATTTCGCAAGTTGCTGCTGAAGCTGCATTGAATGGTCCTCAAGACGTTCTTGAGCCAATGATTGAAGCATTCAAACGTCGCCATGACTTGGTTGTGAAAGGCTTGAATGATATTCACGGTATTTCTTGCCTGCCTGCTGATGGTGCATTCTATGCATATGCCAACATCAAACCGTTGATTCGTGCCAAAGGTCTTAAGTCTTGCACAGAATTCTCTGCATGGTTACTGGAAGAAACTGGTGTTGCAGTGGTTCCTGGTGATGCATTCGGTCTTGGCGGTTTCATGCGTATCTCTTACGCAACGGCTGACGAAGTACTTGTTGATGCACTTGCACGTATCAAAAAAGCTGCTGATTCTATCGAAGGCGTTGATGCTGCGATTGCTTCAATCGAAGCTGAAAAAGCTGCAAAATAATCTAGCTTGCTAGATAAAAAACCCGCGAATTTCGCGGGTTTTTTTATGTTCTTCAACATGTATTAAACAATGAGCCGTATTCGCTTATAGCTCAAGTATTTCATGAGTAAACAAACAAAACATAGACTTGCTGCAATCGTGTACGCAATACTCAACATCCACCAAAAACCATGAATCCCCAATGCATTGCTTTGCCAATTGAACAGTGTCATTGAATGATACGCCACATACCAACCACCACCCAAGCCCACGACCAGCACCGTACTGATAAAAATAAACATCGGTCTGACAATTTCTCGCCAGCAACGTAGCATTGCCAAACTAATCACCAGTAGCGCATCAAAGATATGCATCCAACACATTAACAAGATCAATGCCAAGGCTAATGCAATCACCTGCGCATCATTGCTAAATAACCCCACAATCCAACTATCTAAGCCCCAAATAGTCAACACGACAACGATAGCTATTAGCATCACAGCCATCAGTGCCCGCTTACTGAGTTGCCATGCAGCATCAATCTGCTCCGCACCGATTTTAGTCGACACCAAAATACCGAAGGCGGATGCCATCGACATCGGCAACATAAACATCAGGCCCAATAAACCAAGCATCACCTGATGTGCATTCACTACAATGTCACCCAAAGGCAAGATCAGCAAGGCAATCGCGCTGATGGCAAATACATCCACAAACGTCACCACCGCATTGGGCAATCCAATTTTTAAAATTTTCAACAAAGTCTGCCAGTGAAAGAAAACACCAGACCACTGGATCTTTAACTTCTGCTCAAGGAAGAAAAAATAGTAAACAAACAACAGTACCCACTGCACAATTAAATGTGCCATGAATGCACCTTCAACCCCATAGCTTGTAACATAACCCTCAATGCCATAAATCAAGACATAAGCCAAAGCCACTTTGAGCAGTAAATAGATCATATTGGCGTAAAACACACGCTTAGCCTGCCCACAGGCTTGGGTGAAAATATATAAAATACGCAACAATAAATGCGCTGGAATCGTCCAAGCCAACAGCCACAGACATGGCACAATCAATGCCTGTAAGGCCGCACCTGCCTTTAAAAAATAAAGTAAAGGAGTCGCATAATTAAACAAGTACATCGCAACAGCAGAAATCACCAGTACAATCAAAATACTTTGCTTCAGGATACGTTGGATGTCCGCATAATCCTGACGCCCATTGGCTTCTGCCAACTCTTGCATCATGCCCTGTAACACCCCAATACCCGTCACAAAGCACAAAGAATAAACAGACAAACAGACTGCCAATGCAGCCACATGCTGAGGTGAAAAATGTGATAGAAAAATCACGTCGAACAAACCACTTAGCATAATAATGGCATTACTGAGAAAAATAGGCACCCAAAGATGCAGAAACTGTTTCATCACCCTATCACTCGATTTTTTAATTCTTTTATAAGATTCGTTTTTTTTGGCAGATTATTTAGATCTGAGATATTTCATTAGAAATGTATACCAGTATCGTGCCATAAATTATTCTATTTCTTATTTTTTATAAAAATGATTTTACTCAGGTGCAGGCAATATACTTCTTACAAAATAATCCGCCATTCCTATACCAGATTGCTATTATCGATGTCACAATTTTGAATTAAACCTCAACAACTCAAGAATAATGACAGGAAAAGTACAATGAACCCAAAAGAAATGAGCGGTTTAGCATTACTGGAAGCGATGCGTGATGAAAAAATCCCGGCCCCAAGTATTAGCGAAACCATGTCGATGCAACCAGCAGTGATTGAAAGCGGAAATGTAGAATTTAAGGTCAAAGCTGATGATCGACATTTAAATCCGCTTGGCGGCGTCCATGGTGGTTTTGCTGCAACCGTTTTGGATACCGTGACAGGCTGCGCGATTCATACTTTACTTGAAGCAGGTGTCGGTTATGGCACCATTGATCTGAATGTAAAGATGTGCCGCCCCATACCTCAGAATCAGCCACTGAAAGCCGTAGGAAAATCAATTAATCTCAGTAGAAATTTAGGTATTTCTGAAGGTCAGATTCTGGATGAAGAAGGTCGCCTGTATGCTCATGCCACTGCGACCTGTATGATTATTCGGACTGAATGAATATTGGTAGCCTGCACAACTCATCAGGCACTTCATTTAAATAATACTACTTTTCGCCTGTCCCGCTTCAACACATGACAAGCGTGGTCGAGTTAAGCCTTGAAACTCAAAATAATGCTTGGAAACATTGGCTAATTCCACATCTTGTGTTTGTGTTATTGAGGCTTGCCACGCTTTAGACTGATTGGTTCCCGTCAAAAGATTCCCAGAAATGGCATAGATATAAAGATCTTTGTCTTGCTCTTTCAGATAGTCTGCATTCAGGAAAACTTCAAAGTTAAATTGACGTTCAGTTTCTACCAACCATTTTTCTGCAAACCATAATTGCAGCAAATCACCTAAATAAAGTGATTTTTGCGCCAAGGGCCATAGCGTGATATAAGCGTCTTTAACCGGGATATAATACTGTGCAGGATCAGCAATAATTTGCAGATAGTTTTCTTGATAATAAGCCAGTTGAGAGAAAATTTGAGGGATGCTGAGCGTATTCATTCGCTGTCTCCGGTTTAGCCATTTTTGTGCTGGCAAGTAGGTTTAAATCCACACTGTTTGACCATTTGGTCAAACGACTTTATGGTTTTAATCTAGCAAGTGAAATTTATTCTGACAAGTATTTTTCGTGAAATTTATGCAATTGCCTAAATTAAAAACAGACAGGCTGTATTTATAATAAATATGATAATTTTTGCTTGACCCCTGTCAAAATCTCTCTATAATCGCTTTCAGATTCTCCAATAGCTCAGTCGGTAGAGCGACGGACTGTTAATCCGCAGGTCCCTGGTTCGAGCCCAGGTTGGAGAGCCAAATTCAAGAAAGCCCACTCATAATGAAGTGGGCTTTTTTATTACTTAAAATTTGACGGCTTGTTATTTTCAAATATTTAAAATAAATAATTATTTTCAATCCCTCATAAAACTCGATATATAAATACCCCTCTTTTCAAAATTTCGAGATATAAAAAATCCCCCATAGATGGAGGATTTTTAAACTGTCACCGAGATTAAGCCGCGTGAGCCGGAACACCGCTATGAAAACGGAAAGTATCATCAGGCGCGAGAATCAGCTGTTTTTCAACTTCACGAATATGCAGGATTCGCTCCTGAATATCCTCTTTCGGATTTTTCAGTTTCGCTGTGGTTGCCACATCCATTGCCAAAGCCAGATAGTCTTCAAAATGGCGAGATTCGGACTTGAGCAAGTAACGGTAGTAACGCGCCAGCTCATCATCAACACGCGAAGCAAGTGCGTAGAAACGCTCACAGGAACGTGCTTCCACAAAGGCACCAATCACCAAGACATCAATCAAGGCTTCAGGTTCAAAAGTCCGGATTTCTTTGCGTAAACCGCCAGCATAACGCCCTGCACTCAAGTTCTGCCAAGCCTGACCGCGCTTGTTCATTAGTTCAAGTACTTGCTCATAATGCAGCATTTCTTCCCGTACCAGCTGCGCAAGCTTCACCTGTAGATCAACAAAATAGCTATAGCGAAACATCAGGTTCATGGCCGTGCTGGCTGCTTTTTTTTCACAGTTGGCATGATCCTGCATCAAAATTTCAAGATTTTCGACTGCCATATCCAACCATGCTTGCGGTGTTTCACAACCGAGGAAAGCAATCACCGGCTGCATCAGTTCATCATAATTAATATTCGACATAATTACTCTAATCTTAACGCGCTGACTTAATCACGGCTTTCATTTGCTGAACCGCTTGTGCTAGACCGACAAATACCGCATCCGCAATTAAAGAATGACCAATATTGAGCTCATGAATCTGCGGAATCGCGGCGATTGGCGTTACGTTATCCAGATTTAAGCCATGACCTGCATTCACCACCAGACCTTTCGATGCAGCATATTCAGCACCTTTCACAATGCGTTCAAGTTCCGCTTGTTGCGCTTCTGGAGTTTCTGCATCGGCATAGGCGCCTGTGTGAATCTCAATCGTCGGCGCACCACAAGCAACTGCTGCATCAATTTGTGCAAAATCAGCATCAATAAATAAAGATACATCACAACCAATGGCTGCCAGCTCTTGAGTCGCTGCTTTTACAGCATCAAAATTACCCACGACATCTAAACCACCTTCAGTGGTCACTTCTTGGCGTTTTTCAGGCACAAAGCAAACATGCTGCGGCTTGATTTCCTTGGCAAAGGCGATCATTTCATCCGTTACCGCCAACTCAAGGTTCATACGGGTTTTTAGCGCAGGACGCATACGACGTACATCGTCATCCTGAATGTGACGACGGTCTTCACGCAAGTGCAAGGTAATGCCCTCTGCCCCCGCCTGTTCGCAGATCAATGCAGCATTGACTGGGTCTGGGTACGTCGTACCACGTGCTTGTCTTAATGTTGCGACATGGTCAATATTGACACCAAGTAATGCAGCCATAATCTTTTCCTAACTACGATTGAGATTGAGAGTTTTGAATCCAGAGTTGTCGACTTTTAAGCGGTCGATCACCAAGCAAGGCCGTGATCACCTGTCGATACAGTTTCGTCAGTAATTGTAACTGTTCCGGATTAAAATCCCCACCATTTTCATGCGTCAACATGCTTAAAATCTGTTGACCGGAGATAGTGGAGCGCAAGGCCTTAGCCGATGGCATAAAGCCAGCATTGAGCTGAAAATAATAATGTTGCTCAGGATTAATCTGCGCCTGATTGGCATCTACCGAAAAATCCAGACCATAACCGAGTTCTTCCAACAAAACATGCTCAAACTGGCGCAAGATCTGTTTTAAATATAAATTTGGATTGGATTGTGCGGATAATTGCTGCAATGCAGTCAAAGTCTCAGCATATTTGGCAAAAGTTTGCGGCATTTCGACTTCTAAAGGACATAGCCGCAACAGGATTTCATTTAGATAAAAACCCGAGAAAAAAGCATCGCCAAAAAAGAAAATCGGCTGATTGACAATTTCCAGTTTAGTAAAGTTTTTGAGTTCGGATTTACCTGAAGCCTGCAAGCGAATGGGCTGATACTGTGGTGGTGGCATTTGCCTGAGAATACCATCTACCCTGCCATATTCTTGGGTAAATAAATGCACAATATGACTGCGTTCACGGTACTTACGATGATGAATCAAATAGCCATGCAGTACTTCATTACGCATAAGCGGGTACTTTAATCCTTATCTTTTTTTGATTTTTTATCATCTTCTTCGTCATCCCCATCCGGGATCACTGCACCCACAACAGCCGCAGTACCTTTGACTGCGACTTTTGTGGTTTTATAAGCCACCTTGACAGGAACCGTGACCACTTTATGAATACAGCCTTGCAGGAATAAAACACATACAACTACTGCTAACACTTTTATCATCACGGCATTCCTTAAAGGGTCTTACAAATTTTTATCGCTTAGATATCACTATAACCTAAGCTTTTTAATGCACGCTCATCATCAGACCAGCCACCTTTGACTTTCACCCAAAGGGTTAGCATGATTTTTTGCTCGAACATTTTTTCCATGTCGAGACGCGCATCCATACCGATTTTTTTCAGTTTGACACCTTTTTCACCAATCACAATGGCTTTTTGGCTCGGACGATCGACAAAAATCGTGGCATCAATATACGTACAGGCTGCCTTCATACGACCGGTTTTTTCATTCAAGACCGGTTCTTCAGTTTTGAAGGATTCGATCTGAACGGTCAAATCGTATGGAAGCTCTTCACCCAGTTGGCGCATGATCTTTTCACGGATAATTTCAGATGCCAGGAAACGCTCTGAACGATCGGTTAGTTGATCCAGCGAGTACAGTGGTGGCTGGAATGGAAGATACTTGGCAATCGTGTCACGCAAATGTTCAAGATTGGCACCACGAAGCGCAGATACCGGTACGATTTCTGCAAAGTTCATCAGCTTTTCGCGTTCACGAATCAGCGGCAGAGCTTCGTTCTTGTTTTCAAAAGTATCCAGCTTGTTAATCACCAGAATGACTGGCATTTCAGCATTTTTTAGCTTTTCCAGAACCAGGTCATCGTTTGGCGTCCACTTTTGTGCATCCACTACGAATAAAACCAGGTTCACATCACGCAAAGCCGAATGTGCCGCACGGTTCATCATTTTATTGATGGCACGGACTTCTTTTTTATGCATCCCAGGTGTATCAACAAATACTGCCTGAGATTTTTCACGTGAATCAATCCCCACGATTTTATGACGTGTGGTTTGCGGTTTACGTGAAGTAATCGAAAGTTTCTGACCCAGAATATGGTTCATTAAGGTAGATTTACCCACATTCGGGCGACCTACAATGGCAACAAAACCACTGCGATAATCCGATGGGATTTCGGTGCCTTGTGCGCTAAAAAATTGACTAATAAGGTCGTGACTGTCGCTTTGCGACTCGTGATCAGCATCAATGTGATCGGAATGAGTAGTCATTAAGACTTATGCTCCAAAAGTTTCAAAATATCCGCCGCAACGGCTTGTTCAGCAAAACGCCGACTCGCGCCTTCGCCTTGCATAGTCGGCAATCCCGCAATCTGGCATTCCACTTTAAAATGCTGATTGGGTGCATCACCTTGAATATCTACAACCTCGTAAACTGGGAGAGGTTTCTTACGTGCTTGTAAATACTCTTGTAAGCGAGATTTAGGATCTTTAAGCTGATCTGTGGGCTCAATATGATCTAAATAGGGTTCGTACCATTTTAACACAATCGGTTCTAGCACAGTGAGATCACCGCAGTCGACATAGATTGCGCCAATAATGGCTTCTACTGTATCTGCCAGTATAGACTCACGATGATGACCACCAGATTTCAATTCACCGGTACTGAGAATTAAATTCTGGCTCAGTTTTAAATCATTGGCGATTTTTCCTAATGCTTCCTGACGAACCAGGGTTGCACGCATACGCGTCAACCGGCCTTCATTTTCGCTTGGATAGGCATTAAAAAGATAATTCGCAATGATCATCCCTAAAAGAGAATCGCCCAGAAATTCCAGGCGCTCGTAGTTGTGTTTATGACTGACTGAACGATGAGTCAATGCCAGTTTCAGCAAATCAGCCTGTTTAAACTGATAGCCGATCCGTTTGGCAAGACGTTCATCATTTAGCTTTGACTGTGCTTTGATCAAACTCTTTCTCAAACTTCATCACTAAATCGATATTCATTATGAAATTTTTACGAATTTCATAATTCTTGTGCACCTGTAAACCATCGGTATTGGTGACTTTGGCAATTTCGTCAAACTTCAGATCACGAATATTATTCATGTCTAAACGCTGACTCATCTGTTGACGGAATGTTTCTGGCGTTATATTGGCTGGAGCACTTTTTAACAGCGCCTCAATCTCACCATCTACCATACGATCATCGAAGTATGGTCCCCACACCGCAATCGCCACTTTTGCAAGAAATGCAAAGCCCACGATTGCAATTAAAACCCCAATATAAGAAGCACCTTGTTGATGTCTCATTTTTATTTTCCTGATTGAAACAATTAATCGATTGTTCCGTTTCGACCAAACGATGGCAATTTAAAGCCAGGTTCTTTATGCATCCAGATATAGAAGGCACGACCTGTTAAGTTTTCTTCCGGAACAAGCCCCCAAAAACGACTGTCAGCACTCTGATCGCGATTATCCCCCATCGCAAAGTAATGACCTTCTGGTACTTTCACTTCCCAATATAAACCATTTTCACCTGAATATTTACCATTTTCCAAGTAGTTAATAAAAGGTGCCTGACGAGCGACATTCACGCCTTCCAGCTCACGCATGGTAAAGGTATGCTCACCCAGGGTTTCTTTATGGTAAATGGCATTTGGAGTATCTAAACGGTCTTTTTCGCGGCTAAATTTTACTGGAACTTTCGCTACTTTTTCACCATTAATGCTCAACTGGCCATGATCATAAACAATATGATCGCCTGGCAAGCCGACAATACGCTTGATATAACTGATGGTCGGTTGCGGTGGATAACGGAATACCGCCACATCACCACGTTCCGGACTGCCGGTATCAATAATTTTGGTATTGACCATAGGCAGTTTGATGCCATAGTCAAATTTATTCACCAGAATAAAATCACCAGTTTCCAGCGTCGGCACCATCGAATCGGACGGAATATTAAAAGGTTCATATAAAAACGAACGCAGTACCAGCACAATGGTCAGTACCGGCCAAAAGTCATAAGCCCAGGTGATAATAAAATTCTCCTGGCCCTTACCTCGGGTTTGTCTTTGTTTCAAGACAAACTTGTCTAGCAACCACACTGTGACAAAAAACAGGGTCGCAGGCACAAGAATCAAATTAAAATCAAAATCCATGGGCTTATATCCTTATTATTTTAGCGTTCGACTTTTAATACAGCTAAGAACGCTTCTTGCGGGATTTCTACGCTACCCACCTGTTTCATGCGTTTCTTACCTTCTTTCTGTTTAGACAGAAGTTTTTTCTTACGTGACACGTCACCACCATAACACTTCGCCAATACGTTTTTACGCATCGCTTTTACAGTCGAACGGGCAATGATTTGCGCACCAATTGCCGCCTGAATCGCGACATCAAACATTTGACGTGGAATCAGGTCTTTCATTTTTTCAACCAGTGCAATACCACGATGGCGTGCATCGTTACGGTGACAGATCATCGCCAAGGCATCGACTTTTTCACCATTAATCAGCACATCTACTTTAACTAAAGATGAGCTTTCAAAACGGACAAAGTTATAGTCGAGTGAGGCAAAACCACGTGAACATGACTTCAATTTATCAAAGAAGTCCATGACCACTTCGGCCATTGGAATTTCGAAAGTAATAGAAACCTGATTCGCCATAAACTTCATGTCTTTTTGCACACCACGGCGCTCAACACATAATGTCATGACGTTACCTAGGTATTCTTGCGGCACAAGGATATGACATTCAGCAATCGGTTCACGTAAATCTTCAACCGTTGAACCATCCGGCATTTTGGATGGACTGTCGATATAAATCGTCTGACCATTCTTCATCACCGCTTCATAAATTACGGTTGGCGCAGAAGAAATCAGGTCAAGATCATACTCGCGTTCCAGACGTTCCTGTACGATTTCCATGTGCAGCATGCCCAAGAAACCACAGCGGAAACCAAAACCGAGCGCATCTGAACTTTCAGGTTCAAAGAACAAAGCCGAGTCATTGATTTGCAGCTTGTGCAATGCTTCACGGAAAGGTTCAAAATCGCTGGCATCAATCGGGAATAGACCAGCATAAACCTGTGGTTTCACCTTTTTAAAGCCCGGCAATGTTGCCACTTCAGGTGTGGTTGCCAAGGTAATCGTATCACCGACTGGCGCACCGAAAATATCTTTGATACCGGCAATGACAAAACCAACTTCACCCGCTTCCAGCATACCGGTTTCAGTATGTTTCGGGTTAAAGATACCTACAGAAGTAATAATATGCGTTTGACCAGTTGATTTGATCAACATCTTGTCGCCTTTACGCACTCGACCCTGCTTGACCCGAACCAGAGAAACTACACCAAGGTAGTTATCAAACCATGAATCCACAATCAGCGCTTGTAATGGCGCTTCGCGATCACCCTCAGGTGCAGGAATTACATTGACCAGTGTTTCAAGCACACCTTCAATACCTAAACCTGTTTTTGCAGAACAGGTCGGCGCTTCTGTGGCTTCAATCCCGATAATGTCTTCAATTTCCTGAATGACACGTTCAGGTTCAGCTTGCGGCAAGTCGATCTTGTTCAGTACCGGAAGTACTTCCAGACCTTGTTCAATTGCGGTATAGCAGTTAGCAACAGACTGTGCTTCTACGCCCTGCGCAGCATCTACAACCAGCAAGGCACCTTCACAGGCAGCAAGGGAGCGTGAGACTTCATACGAGAAGTCGACGTGTCCCGGTGTATCAATAAAGTTCAACTGATACTCTTGACCGTTGGGATGCGTATAGTACAAGGTTACCGAAGTGGCTTTAATGGTAATCCCACGTTCGCGCTCAAGCTCCATTGAGTCAAGGACTTGAGCCTGCATTTCACGATCTTGCAAGCCGCCACAAGTTTGAATAAAGCGATCCGCTAGGGTCGATTTACCGTGGTCAATGTGCGCAATAATCGAGAAGTTACGAATGTTTTTAATATCAACAGATTTTTTAGCTTGCGCCATGGGTTACCTTGAGAAAAAACACGTTATGTAATTTAAAAATATTACATAACAAAAGCCGAATAGAAATTGCGAAGGATTATAGCAGAATGGTGATCTAGAAAAAGAATTATATTTTTTCCTTTATTCCCTAGGTCGCGTACACCTCAGTCAGATGAAATCTGGATCACCATGATTAGAAAATAGCTCCCCAGCTCCACTTCTTCCTCAATATTATCCAGATGTACTGCTCAAACTGGAAAATGTTGTCTCATTAATCCAGATGTAAAATTGAAAAATCAAAAGGATTTATATGTTCTGAAAGTGGCTGATATGCTTGGGTAAATGTCGGTGACATGCGTTTGGGACGTCCGGTGGCCATTTCGATACAGGCCCATTGGGTACTTCCAGTAAACAACAGAATCTGATCCTGTGGTCGATAAAATGCGTATTGTCTAAATGAATACAAGGCATTGATATCATTAAGCCAGGTGCGCAGAATAATCTCGTCGCCTTCAAAAGCCGCCTTGCGATATTGCACCTGATGCTCAACCGCGACCATGGCATGTTTCAGCTCCACATATTGCTTGAGTCCCAAACCCAGCTTTTCAATATGAGCTGATGCGACATCCTGCATCCATTGCACATAGATCACATTGTTCACATGACCCAATCCATCAATATGTTTGGTTTGAACCGTTAATGCAAGATCAAAAATACCGCTCACTGTGCTCTTATCCTTTCCATGATTTTAAGGCTATAGAGTCTACCGAATTTATCGCTCGGGTAAATTGCAAAAAATAAAAAACCGCTTCTACAAGCGGTCTTTCACGAAAATCTAGCAATCTTATGAGATACGCATTCCGACTACCGCAAGTTGACCCTGACGAATCAAGGTCACGCGCGCGATGCTACCCTTTTTCAGTTCAGACACCTCTTGCACAAACTGATTGGAATTCAGTACTGTCTGGTTATTAATTTGGGTGATCACATCATTCGGCATGATTCGTGCCTGTGCAGCAATACCACCCGGACGTACATCCTGAATCACCACACCGCCTTTAATTTCTAACCGCGCCAGCTCTGCTGGACTTAAGTCACGAATTGAAACCCCGATCACTGGTCCTTTACTTGGTTGAGCCTGTGTGCCTGCTTTTGCCGGGGTATCATCTGGTGCCGCACTTAAAGTCGCTGCAATACTACGACGTTTATCATCACGCAAGATTTCAAGTTGTACCTGTTGCTGAGGTGCAGTACGGTTCAGATAGTTCAACAATTCACTGGTACGTGAGATTGGGGTACCGTTGTATTTTAAGATGACATCACTAGCACGCAGACCTGCACGTGCAGCCGGTGAGTTTGGCGCAACCTGAGTCACCAGGGAACCTTCAGGCTTAGGCAGATTATAAGATTCAGCCAGGTTACGGTCGATATCCTGCAAACTCACCCCCAGATATGAACGCGTCACTTTGCCGTTCTTCTTCAATTGATCCGCAACTTCCATCGCCACATCAATCGGGATCGAGAAGGACAAGCCCATATACCCACCGGTTCCACTAAAGATCCGTGAGTTAACACCGACTACTTCACCACGCTGGTTAAATAGAGGACCACCTGAGTTACCCGGGTTCAATGCTACATCTGTCTGGATGAAAGGTACTGCAGTTTCGCCCATCATATTACGCATTTTGGCACTAACAATTCCGGCAGAAGCGGAATAATCAAAACCAAATGGTGAACCAATGGCGAGTACAGGCTCACCAACACGTAAGTGTCCGACATCTCCTGTCCGTAATTCTGGGAAATTCGAACCATTTACCTTCAGCAAAGCTACGTCAGTTCGTGCATCACTACCGACAACAGTGGCATCAATTTCACGACGGTCATTCAGGGTAATTGTAACTTTGGAAGCATCCTCAACCACATGATGATTGGTTAGCAGATAACCATCCTTGCTGATAAAGAATGCACTGCCATAGCCCGTCTTTTCCTGTGGCATACGCTGCTGCGGAATAATCACCTGATTGCCAAAAAAGCGGCGCAGAATTTCTGGAACTTGTTGTTGTAAGAGCTCTTCTTCGCTCATTTTTTTAACGACATTGACACTGACTACAGCAGGACTGACCTGCTCCACCAGATTTGAAAAATCAACCGGCGTAACCGCCTGCAACTGTGCAGCACTCATGGTGAGGGTCGCTGCAAATAATCCTTTTTTTAAGTCTAGAATTTTCATATAAATTATTCACTCAAATTGTTGATAAATTTATGTAAATAGGTTTTATCACAAACACTGTAAAGTTTAAGTAATAATATGTTTCAAAACGTCGCTCTGGACAATATCTCATTATCAAAACCCTAAGTTAAGACTTTGATTAATTTTTTTCATCAATAAATGAGCACTTCAACGCTTGCCTTTTGTACAAAAAAGCGCTGTTATTACCAAACTTTTTTTAAAATTAGCTGATGGACATGTCTAATTTATCCCTTACCCATCAATTTGACGTCATTATTGTGGGCAGTGGCGGTGCCGGTTTAAGTTTAGCCTTATCGCTCCCAGATCATTTTAATATTGCAGTCTTGGCGAAATCCACCCTGACAGATGCCAGTACTTTTTATGCTCAAGGCGGTGTGGCCGCAGTACTGGATGAAATGGATTCGATTGAACAGCATATTGATGACACCATGATTGCAGGCGCGCAACTGTGTGAAATGGATGCGGTTAAACAGACGGTAGAAGGTGGCAAACCTTCAGTTGATTTCCTGCTGAAACACGGCGTGCAATTTACTCTGGATGAACAGGAACAGTTACATCTCACCCGTGAAGGTGGTCATTCACAGCGCCGAATTATTCATGCGGCCGATGCGACTGGTCGTGCCATTTCCACCACCTTGGTACAACGGGCCCAAGAAAAACAGAATATTAAAATCTTTGAAAATTATATTGCGATTGACCTGATCTGTTCACAAAAGCTCGGTTTAGACGGCGATAATCGTGCGCTGGGTTTATATGCCCTGGATGAAACAACTGAAAAAGTGCATACCTTCTTGGCTCCATTTACCGCCCTTGCCTGTGGCGGTGCTATGAAAGCTTATCTTTACACCTCAAATCCCGACATTGCCACGGGTGATGGTATTGCCATGGCTTATCGTGCCGGCTGCCGGGTCGCCAACATGGAATTTAACCAGTTTCACCCGACCTGCCTTTATCATCCACAAGCACGTTCTTTCCTGATTACTGAAGCAATGCGTGGTGAAGGCGCTTATCTGCGCCTGCCTGATGGTGAACGCTTTATGCTGCGTTTTGACGAACGCGCCGAACTCGCACCGCGTGATATCGTGGCACGTGCCATCGACTATGAAATCAAGCGGCTCGGTATTCGTCATGTCTGGCTAGACATTACCCATAAAGATGAAAGCTTTGTCAAAGAGCATTTCCCTACCCTGTATGCTCGTTTGCTCGAACTGGGTATTGATATTACTAAGGACATGATTCCAGTTGTTCCGGCAGCCCATTACACCTGCGGTGGTGTCATAGTCGATGAAAACAGTCAGACTGATATTGTCGGCCTCTATGCGATTGGGGAAACCTCTTATACTGGCCTGCATGGTGCTAACCGTATGGCCAGTAACTCACTTTTAGAATGTTTTGTCTATGGAATGAGTGCGGCCAAGCACATTCAGGAAAATTTTAAGACCGATCAGCCAGCTCCTGTAGTCCCAGTTTGGGATGATTCTCAGGTGACCAACCCCGATGAGGATGTCGTAATTCTGCAAAACTGGGATGAGCTACGTCAGACCATGTGGAACTATGTTGGCATTGTTCGCACGACCAAACGCCTGGAACGTGCGCTACATCGTATTGAAATGCTGAAAAAAGAAATTACCGAGTATTATCAGGATTACCAGGTCAGCAAAAATCTGATCGAGCTGCGCAATCTGGTGCTGGTGTCCGAGATGATCGTGCGCTGCGCCATGCACCGTAAAGAATCTCGCGGTTTGCATTTCACCTTGGATTATCCCGAGCTGCTACCAGAATTACGCAAAACAGTCCTGGTCCCACCAAATTTTGAAGTGGAAACGCCTTTGGTGAATTGTTAAAAGTATATGGAGATAACACCCTTGGGTGATATCTCCTTTTCTTTTTAGATTTTTATTTACTCAAAGGTAGCTTAGGCTATTTATAGCCAGTATTCTAATTTCAAATATTTAACGTTGTGGTGGAATTGAATATGTTCCGGTCACATGCGCCACAGGTTCTTCATGATCTATCGAATAAATCCAGACTTCTCCCACGATCAGTGCCTTGCCGACCTTGATCAGCTTACATTCTCCCCGTATATCCGTTCCACCAGAAGGTTTACGTAAAAAATTGATATTCAAGTTAGTGGTCACGGCCAAACCGACCAATCCAATTTCACCCAGAATGGCAACATAAAGAGCAAAATCCGCCAAGGTCATCATGGTTGGACCAGAAACGGTACCGCCTGGACGCAACTCCTCTGATCTCACCTGATAAAGTAGAGTGGCTCCACGCGGAGAAATGGCTTCAATCCGGCACTTCTCCAGGCTTTGTGGAAATTCTTGTTGTAAAAATTGTTCTATCTCTGTTTTGGTCGTTTTCATCTTATTAAAAAAATCTTCTATATCAGTCTTAATATAGAAGATTCTTCACAGATAAACCTAGAGAAAAATTAAATAAAAATTATTTTAATAATCGGCTTATTTTAGATAACTTAAGGCCTGCTCAAATACTTGCTCAGGTGTCTGAGTCGCATCCAGACGTTTGATCCGTTCAGGATGACGTTGCCATGAAGTTTCATATCCCGCTCTCACTTTCTCAAAAAAAGTGACTTTTTCCTGTTCAAAGCGATCCAGCGCACCACGTTCACGTGCTCGGTTCATCCCCAGTTCAATCGGTGCCTCTAGCCAAAAGGTAATGTCCGGCATGCGCGCGACAAAGTAATCATTCAGTAACTGCAACTTGGTTTCACTCAATCCCCGACCTGCACATTGATAGGCAAAGCTGGCATCGCTAAAACGGTCACACAGGACAATTTTCCCCGCTTCTAATGCGGGCAGAATCACTTGTGCCAGATGCTGGGCACGCGCCGCATACATCAATAACAGCTCGGTATCATGTGCCATGGTTTCTTCATGGTTCACAGCTAGCAACAGCGAGCGAATCTGCTCGGCCATTGGTGTTCCCCCCGGTTCTCGGGTGAGAATAACGTCCTTACCCTGTGCGATAAAACCTTCATAGATCGAACGAATGAGCGTGGTTTTACCTACACCTTCTGTGCCTTCAAAGCTAATAAACATACTCATTCCTTATTTTTCGAGCGTAAAATCGTCAGATATTCCTGTACGGCTTTATTGTGGTCATTCAGATTGCTCGTGAACTTATGTCCACCATTACCGGTAGCGACAAAATACAGGTTGTCAGAATTATCCGGATGCATGGCTGCTTCAATGGCTTTCTTGCTTGGCAAGGCAATCGGCGTTGGCGGCAAACCTGAAATAGTATAGGTGTTATACGGCGTCGGTGTGCGTAAATCTTTACGGGTAATATTGCCATTATAATTATCGCCCATTCCGTAAATCACTGTTGGATCGGTCTGTAAACGCATGCCAATTTTTAAACGGCGTACAAATACCCCAGAAACCTGTTCCAATTCACGATCTACACTGGTCTCTTTTTCAATAATCGATGCCATAATCAGCGCGTCATATTTATTCTGATATGGCAGATCAGTTGCACGTTTCGCCCACGCCTCATCCAGTGCTTTCATCTGTCGCTGATAAAGATTGGTCAGAATTTTACGGTCAGTTTCACCTTTGGCAAAGAAATAAGTATCCGGTGCAAACAGCCCTTCAGGATGTGAAAACGGAATATTCAGTTCTTTGAGTAATTGCTCAGTAGGCAGATGCAGCACTTCTTTGGTGACCAGATCATTTTTCTTCAGGGCATCAATCAGTTGCTTAAAAGTCGTTCCTTCAATCACCAGAATCCGGCTCATCTGGGCATTGTCTGCATCGGAAATCATCTCCAAGACCTGACGGATGCTCATGCCCTGGCGCACTTCATACACGCCCGCTTTCATGCTGTCATGAATCATGATGCGCTGATACAGCTTGAGAATGATCGGAAAACTCACCTGATTTTCTTTGGCCAGACGATCAATAAAACCGGAATAGGTTTGACCAGATTCAATCGCGAGCAGCTGTTTTTTTCCTTCGACAGGATACTCCTTCCACAAACTGCTTTTCAGGATCAACGCCAAGATCAAAGCAATCCCCATCAGGACCAAGGCAATTCCTTTGAAAGATGAGGAGAATCTCGCTTTATTTTTCTTTTTGGCTTTAGGTTTGGAAGCTGACATATTAAGACATCTGGTTCAATCGAAGACGGTTAAAAATTTCAATACAAGCATCGCCATCCAAGGTTCGCTGCTCAAATTGCGTGACAATTTTCATCGGGCTGAGTGCATTGCAGAAAAACAGGCTTTGAATATGGTTGATTTCATCCATATCAATACAGCGTTGCTGACAGCTAATTCCCTGATCTTGCATACGTTGTAGAATTTCTGCACGCATGACACCGAAGACGCCATTATAACGAAGTTCCGGCGTAATCCATGTATTGTTTATACGAATGAAACAATTACTGCTCACCCCTTCGACAACACCGCCCTGTACATCTGTCACCATGGCCTCAGTCCAGCCGCGTTGATCTGCTTCCTGTTTCAGCAAAACCTGCTCCAGACGGTTTAAGGTTTTTAGCCCGACCAGACTGGGCATCGTCAATCCCACTGCCTGCTGCAATACGCCACTTTGAATCTGCTCAAACTTAAATTCCTGTAGAGTTTGAGGGTAATAAAATAGCCAGAGATCTCCAGGATGATCCGGCAAACTATAACCGCGCTGACCGATTCCACGACTCAGCACAATCTTTAATGTTCCATTCAGCTCACGTTCAGACTGCCGTAAAATCTGTAAACTTTCTGAAATCAGATCAAGATTGGCATTCAGGCTTAAGCTCTGATTGCTAATGTGCAAACGTGCCAGATGACGATCATATAATTCAATCCGGTTATGCCGAATCCGGGCCGTGGTAAAACAACCATCACCATAATGAAAGCCACGATCCAGCACATCTATATGGCTGACAGGTTGGGCATTTTTTAAATACAGCATATTTTGCAGCCTCTAAAATGAAAAATCGAGCAGTCAGAATCAGGCTTCACCTATATATCTTTTTTACTCACATCCAATTCTTTTTTAATTATTTTTTATGCAAAAAATCTCAAGCTATTCTTGCCCCATCTAACAAAAGCTAAAAAACTTGAGGCAAAAAATGAACACGCGTAAATTAAAAATCGGGGTACTGGCAGCGCTACTTTCAGCAAGCGCGTTGAGCGTCTCTGCAAAAGATTTCCTGAACGTGTCTTATGACCCGACTCGCGAATTGTACGACAACTTTAATAAAGAATTCAGTGCTTACTGGAAAAAAACCACAGGCCAGGAAGTCAATTATAAACAGTCACATGGCGGTTCAGGCAAACAGGCACGTGCCGTGATTGACGGACTGGATGCCGATGTTGTAACACTGGCACTGGCAGCAGATATTGATGAAATTGCAGAACGTGGTTTGCTGCCTAAAGACTGGCAAAAGAAATTCCCGCAGAATTCGACACCCTATACTTCAACCATCGTTTTTCTTGTACGTAAAGGCAATCCAAAAGGAATCAAAGACTGGGGAGATCTGGTTAAACCAGGCGTAGACATTATTACCCCGAACCCAAAAACTTCAGGTGGTGCACGCTGGAATTATCTGGCTGCCTGGGCGTGGGCCAAACACCAGAAAGGTGGCAATGATGCCAAAGCACAAGACTTTGTCCGTCAAATCTACAAACAAACCAAAGTACTGGATTCGGGTGCACGTGGTGCTACCACGACTTTCGCTGAACGCGGGATTGGGGATGTATTACTGGCTTGGGAAAATGAAGCACATTTGGCCGTCCGCGAACAGCCGGGAAAATTTGAAATCATTACTCCTTCTCTGTCTATTCTGGCTGAACCACCCGTGGCAATCGTAGAAAAAAATGCCAAGAAAGATGGTAATGAACATCTGGCCAAAGCCTATTTAAATTACCTCTATTCACCTGCTGGACAGACTGTGGCGGCGAAAAACTTTTACCGTCCACGTAATGCGAATGTATTAAAGCAATACAGTACCGTATTCAAGTCCTTAAAACTGGTCACCATTGATAAAGAATTTGGTGGCTGGACCAAGGTTCAGAAACAGCATTTTGACAATGGCGGTGTGTTTGATCAGATTGTCAAAGCCAATCACGCAAAATAATACTTTAAATGCAGTTCATTATGGCCTTTATTCATAAGGCCATTCTTATTTCAAACACTTAAGAGCTTATTTATCTCTTTTTTTCATATAAAATTCATTTTTAATTATTTTTTATGCATAAAGAATAAGTTTATTCTGTGCTTATGTTACAGAACATATCAGAGATTCAGTCCAGATGAGCATTTCAAACACATTAAAACTTGGGGTTTTAGCAGCTGTTATCTCGGCAACCTCATTTGGTGCAGCAGCACGTGATTTTCTCAATGTATCCTATGATCCGACCCGTGAACTGTATGAAGATGTAAATAAGAATTTTGGCAAATATTGGGAAAGCCGTACCGGTCAAAAAATCAATTTCAAGCAATCGCATGGCGGTTCAGGCAAACAGGCACGTGCCGTGATTGATGGTCTGGATGCAGATATCGTAACGTTAGCATTGGCTGCCGATATTGATGTGCTGGCAGAAAAAGCTAAACTGTTATCTGCGGACTGGCAAAAGAAATTGCCGCAAAACTCGACGCCTTATACTTCAACCATCGTGTTCCTGGTGCGTAAAGGCAATCCGAAAGAGATTAAGGACTGGGGTGATCTGGTCAAACCGGGCGTAGCAATCATTACCCCAAACCCGAAAACTTCAGGCGGTGCACGCTGGAATTATCTGGCGGCTTGGGCTTGGGCCAAACATCAGGCGGGCGGCAACGATAAGACTGCGCAAGAATTTGTTCGTAAAATTTATAAAAATACCAAAGTTCTGGATTCCGGGGCACGTGGTTCAACCACGACCTTTGCTGAACGTGGCATTGGGGATGTTTTACTCGCATGGGAAAACGAAGCGCATTTAGCCCTTCGCGAACAGCCGGGCAAGTTTGAAATTATTACCCCTTCTCTGTCGATTCTGGCTGAGCCACCGGTGGTGATTGTAGAAAAAAATGCCAAGAAAAAAGGCAACCAGCACTTGGCTCAAGGTTATTTGAACTTCCTGTATTCGCCATTGGGTCAAGACCTGGCAGGTAAACATTATTATCGTCCACGTAATGCCAAAGTACTGGCCAAATACAGCCAAGTATTTAAGCCATTAAAACTGGTGACGGTTGATCAGGAATTTGGCGGCTGGAACAAAGTACAAAAGGCTCACTTTGAAAATGGTGGTGTATTTGACCAGATCGTTAAAGCCAACAGCGCGAAATAATTTTCCAAGCTGATTGATATAGGAGCATCGACATGATTCATACGCTTATCGTTCCTGGTGTAGGTGGCAGTGAATACAACCACTGGCAAACCTGCTTACAGCACCGGCTGATGCGATGCTCCCGTGTGCAGCAAAAGGACTGGAATCATCCGGTACTGGATATCTGGGTAGCAGAATTTGTCAAAACTCTGCAAGCCATTCCAGCAGAGGTTCAGATTGTCGCACACAGCTTTGGCTGTCTGACCAGTATTGCGGCCCTTGCCCAACATCCCGAACTCAATGCAAAAGTAAAAAATCTGCTATTGGTGGCACCAGCTAATCCGGCACGATTTGGGGAAAATGGTTTTTCGCGCGACAGTCAGACTGACTACAGCACCTATTTTCAACAGCTCAAGCTTCAGGTGCCCACCACGTTATTGATCAGTGAAAATGATCCCTGGTTAAGTTTTGAAGATGCCCACATACTGGCCCAAACCTGGAAAATCAAACCAATTAATCTGGGTGCAGTCGGTCATGTCAATGTCGCTTCTGGTTTTGGCCCTTTTCCTGAAATTGAACACTATTTGATTTCAGAAAACACTATGCCCCATATCAGCAAAGTTGATGAGAGCAAGTGTTATTTTAAATTTGCATTTTAGTCGCTGCAAATTATGCTTGTGCCCAAATTGTTTTTTTATTTTAGCTGATTGACTTCAATCAGCTTTCTCTCTTCTGAGGAGTAATCATGTCGCAGCGATCCCGAGTGCTGCCAGGATTTGGTCTTTCTCTAGGCTTTACCCTAGCGTATTTGTCATTAATCGTTTTGATCCCGCTGTCAGCTGTTTTTATTAAATCACTGGGCATTGGCTGGGATGGCTTATGGGAAATCCTGAGCTCTGAACGTATCTTGAAATCATTGCAGTTAAGTTTCACCGCGGCCATTGTCGCTGCACTGGTCAATGTAGTGTTTGGCCTGTTACTGGCGTGGTGTCTGGTACGTTACAGCTTTCCGGGCAAACGTATTGTCGATGCCCTGGTAGATTTGCCTTTTGCCTTACCCACTGCGGTTGCGGGTATTGCCCTGACCTCTTTATATGCACCGACCGGCTGGATTGGTCAATATTTAGAACCGATTGGCATTCAAGTCGCTTATACCCCGATTGGTATTACACTGGCATTGATCTTTATTGGTCTGCCTTTTGTAGTGCGTACAGTTCAGCCAGTCCTTAGCGATCTGGAAACCGAACTGGAAGAAGCTGCATCTGCATTGGGTGCCAACCGTTTTCAGATCGTGACCAAAGTGATTTTCCCAATTCTGCTGCCTGCGCTGATCACTGGCTTCGCTTTAGCCTTTGCCCGTGGTGTCGGTGAGTATGGTTCGGTGATCTTTATTGCCGGTAACCAGCCTTTTGAAACGGAAATTGCACCCTTAATGATTATTTCTCGTTTAGAAGAATATGACTATGCTGGTGCAACCACGATTGCTGTCGTCATGCTACTGATTTCCTTCGTGATGCTATTCCTGATTAACTTATTACAGGCATGGGCCAGCCGTCGTACCGGGAGAACTGCGCGATGAGTTTAAATACCAACAGTAATGCGCTGGCTGAAAAGCTGCAATCCCGTGATGCAACCCGCGAACCGACTTGGGTACGCTATACACTGCTCACTATTGCCTTAATCTTCTTTTTAAGCTGCTTGATTCTGCCCTTGATTCTGGTTTTTGTTGAAGCGTTTAAACAAGGGGTTGGCGTTTATACACAGGCACTGGTGCATCCAGATACCTTGTCGGCAGTGAAACTTACCTTGCTGACGGCTGCAATCGCGGTACCGCTCAACGTCGTATTTGGTGTTGCGGCAGCCTGGTCTGTGGCGAAGTTTAACTTTCCAGGTAAATCATTCCTGACGACCATTATTGATCTCCCCTTCTCGGTTTCACCTGTGATCGCGGGTATGATGCTGGTGCTGATTTTCGGTACCCAAGGCTGGATGGGATCTTGGCTGATGGATCATGATATCAAGATCCTTTATGCGGTGCCTGCAATTGTCCTGGCGACTATCTTCATTACTGTACCTTTTGTTGCACGTGAGTTGATTCCGTTAATGGAAGCACAAGGAACCGAAGAAGAAGAAGCTGCGATTGTACTCGGTGCATCTGGCTGGCAGACTTTCTGGAAAGTGACCCTGCCCAATATCAAATGGGGTCTGATCTATGGCGTGATTCTGTGTAATGCGCGGGCCATGGGTGAATTTGGTGCGGTGTCGGTGGTTTCCGGCCATATCCGTGGTGAAACCAATACCTTGCCGCTACACGTCGAAATTCTTTATAACGAATATACCTTTAGTGCTGCGTTTGCCGTGTCTTCGCTTCTGGCTCTCCTCGCAATTGTAACCCTGATTTTAAAAACATGGGTGGAACTGCGCCAGGAAAAACAAGACAAACGTAATGAAGATTCAACAGTTTCTTAAGGAATGCCCACATGAGTATTCAAGTACAAAATATTGAAAAACACTTTGGTGCATTCCATGCACTTAAAAATATCTCGCTGGATTTCCCAGATGGTCAACTGGTCGCACTTCTTGGCCCATCCGGCTGTGGTAAAACCACTTTGCTACGGATTATTGCCGGTCTGGAATCTGCGGATGGCGGTCAGGTGATTTTAGAAGGTCAGGATGCCACCAATGTACATGTGCGTGAGCGTGAAGTTGGCTTTGTATTCCAGCACTATGCCCTATTCCGCCATATGACGGTATTTGACAATATTGCCTTTGGTTTGCGTGTTCGTCCGCGTAAAACCCGTCCATCGGAAGCAGAAATCAAGAAACGTGTGACTCGTTTGCTCGACTTGGTTCAGCTTGGTTTCCTGGCTGACCGATATCCAGCTCAACTTTCTGGTGGTCAGCGCCAGCGTATTGCCTTGGCACGTGCTTTGGCAGTTGAACCGCGCGTATTGTTACTGGATGAACCTTTCGGTGCACTGGATGCCAAAGTCCGTAAGGAGCTGCGTCGCTGGTTACGCACCCTGCATGACGAATTGCATATTACTTCTATTTTCGTAACACACGATCAGGAAGAAGCGCTTGAAGTTGCAGATCAAATCGTGGTGATGAACAAGGGCAATGTTGAACAAATTGGTTCACCACGTGAAGTCTATGAAACACCGAAAACCCCATTTGTATTCGACTTCTTAGGTCAGGCGAATCGTTTTGAAGGTCAAAACAATGCAGGCATCATCCAGCTCGGTGAAGACCGTATTCAATTCGAGGGTGCAAAAAATGCCGCTCAAGGTGAAGTGATTTTATTCGCACGTCCAGATGAACTACGCATCCATGCACAGCCACACGACAATGCCATTCAGGCGACCTTCATTCGTGAATTATGGATCGCGGGTAAAGTAGTTGCTGAGCTAAATGACCGTCAAGGCAATCTGATTGAAATTTTACTGACGCCTGATGAAGCGAGAGCGCATCAATTCCGCCCAAATCAAACTGTTTGGTTAAGTGCGGTGAATTTGCATTTATTTGAAAACCAGGTCGCTTAAGATCAAAAGATGGGGCTTTAAAATGCCCCATCCTCTTCTAGGGTAAGAGAATTATGAATTTCCAACAATTAAGAATTATACGAGAAACGGTTAGACAAAACTTTAATTTAACTGAAGCTTCTGCTGCGCTTTATACTTCACAGTCCGGGGTAAGTAAGCATATTAAAGATCTGGAAGATGAACTGGGGGTGCAGTTATTTATCCGTAAAGGTAAACGTCTACTGGGCTTAACCGAACCAGGTCAGGCACTTTTAGGCATTGTGGAACGCATGCTGGTCGATGCCGACAATATCAAACGTCTGGCCGATGATTTCAATAAAGTCGATGAAGGCACATTGACGATTGCCACGACGCATACCCAGGCGCGTTATGTGTTGCCACCAATTGTCAGCCAATTCAAAAAAGAATTCCCTAAAGTACATTTGATTTTGCAACAGGCCAGCCCGATTGAAATCACGGAAATGCTACTGCAAGGTCAAGCGGATATCGGTATTGCGACCGAAGCACTCACCACTGAAGATAATCTGGCCAGCGTACCTTACTATAACTGGCAACACAGTATTATTACCCCGCAGAATCATCCACTGGCAAGCAAAGAACACGTGCTCATCGAAGATCTGGCGCACTACCCGATTATTACCTATCATGGTGGTTTTACCGGTCGCTCCAAGATTGATACCGCCTTTGAAGAAGCTGGTTTTGATGTAGATATTGTGATGTCCGCGCTTGATGCCGATGTCATCAAGACCTATGTAGAAATGAATATGGGCATCGGCATTGTCAACGATGTGGCCTATGACCCGGAGCGTGATTACCGTTTAAAGCAGATTGAAACCGATATTTTCGGCGTAAATACCACCTGGATTGCAGTGCGTAAAGGTCATTTATTACGCGGTTATGGCTACGAGTTTATTTCCCTCTGCTCACCAGACGCAGATATTAAGGCACTGAAAAAAGTGGCTTATCCAGACGAATAAATTGCAGTATTTTAAGTTTTTAATCAAAGAGGCTACATCGCCTCTTTTTTATTTTTTGAGTGGATAAAGAATATAAATATCAAGCATAATCACGTGCATAATAAATTGAATTATACCAAGATGATCAATAATAAATTTGCTCTTTTCTCCATGGGCTTGTTTTTCTCCGGGTCAGGTTATGCAGCAGCGTTTGAACAATCTAACCAAAGCATCCAATCGTTTTTTGAAAAAAATCATTATGCTGAAGTTTCATTGGCCTGGGTTCGCCCTGATATCAGCGGTCAGGTACAACATACCGAAGAGCTGCAACAATTAGGCATCACCGATTTTTCTACAGGAAATCTTACCCATAACCAATGGGTTTCCAATGCCGCATTAAAATTCCAGTTGAATCCTCAAGTGTCGTGGGGACTGATTTACGATCAGCCTTATTCTATAGATATCGCTTATCGTTATGATCCTGTTTTTGCAGGTGCAGCGCTTCCAATTGAGGCTGCTACCATTCAGTTTAAGAGCCATAATTTGACCTCATTAATTGGCTTTCAACCAGACGATAACTGGAATTTTTATACAGGGCTAAGTTATCAAAGCTTAGAGGGAAATTTATATTTATCCGGGCAGACATTTTATATATTCAATGGTTATAGAGCCACATTTGAACGAGATCCCGCTTGGGGCTGGCTTGCAGGAATTAGTTATCAGATTCCAGAATATTTTTTTAGAACCGCACTGACCTATCGTTCTGCAATCACTCATCACAATAAAACCACTGAATCGATTGTTGTAGGTACAACTCCAGCACCTTATACAGAAATTCAAACTCCTCAGTCAGTAAATCTGGATTTTCAGACAGCTTTAACTGATCAAAATGCGCTCTATGGCACACTGCGTTGGTCGAACTGGCAAAATTTTGTCATTCAGCCGCCTAAATTCGGTGCAGTGATTGACTATGCGGCCTTAGAATTCCCAGAATTAAAATCATTCAGGATGATTGATTATCGGGAGGATCAATGGTCTGGAAAAATCGGACTTGCTCATCAATGGCCATCTTTTGGCATAAATTCTATCGAACTCTTATGGGATTCTGGTACAGGAAATCCGGCTTCAACCCTGAATCCGAGTGATGGCTATTGGGGCATCGGACTAAGTCATCTTTATAAGATTCAAGAAACCTGGGATATTGCGACAGGACTATATTATTTAAAGTTTCAAAAACCTGAAATTTCCTTATCAGAACCTATTACGCCACAGATCGCAGGTTTATCCGCAGTTTCTGATAACAGTGCCTGGATCCTAGGTTTGAAACTGGGTTATCACTTTTAAAATTGTTCTAAAAACAAAAAACGGGCCGAAGCCCGTTTTTTGTATTAAGTAAAATCTTAGAAGCGGAAGCTCACACCTAGTTTCGCTACTGGTAGCCACTTATATTCGTTGTCATTACGAATATCGTCTTCTTCCAGCTGAACTTGTTGGTTAAAGTCAGCAATGACTCCAGGATTTGTAGGAGTAGCAGCTCCACTTGAAGTTAAGTTAACTGTTGGATTTCCATTGTAGTAAGCACCAATTTCACCAAACACACCCCAACGATTAGTAATTGCTGGAGAGAAACCAATACCTAGGTATGGTGCAATATTATTTTTATAAGATAGGTCACCACTAATACGTGCATCTCCATTTGCTCGGAATTCAACATCATTTACGGAGAAGGTTTCACCAGAACGAACTCGGCGATCGATATCATATTGATTATCAACATAAGCTACACCGGCTGCCATATAGAACCAGTTTGCCCAAGGACGAATTTCAGCATTTAGATAAGTCAGATTATTGTCCATATCCAAGTCATAATCAGAACCATTGATTGATAAATCATCCGACCAGGAAATATCACCGCCGTTATAACCTAAAGTGACGCCTACATATGGGTTAGCACTCCAGGAAATTGCACCACCATAACCGGTAGTACCGACTTCAGCACGAACAGAAGCTGGTTTAAAGAAAGAGAATTCAGCAACGCCTTCATCTGTTACGATTGTTTCATCAGCAGCCATCGCAGAACCCGCTGCTAGAGCTAAGACTGATACTGCTAAAATGTTATGTAAAGATTTCATTATTTCTCTCCTCAAAAGAACTTATTTTGATCATTAGTTATTCGTGATAGGCTCAATATAAAGGACTTAAAAAATATTTTTTATTCACATTTTGCTCATCTTTTGTTATTTTTTGATACAAATTAATTTTTCTTGTTGAGAACCAAGTGTTTTCTAACACTTCTCCTACATTTCAACATAATGAAAAAGTACACTTATCACTTTAATAATTTCACGCTTTCTACACTTCTGGTTATTTTTCATCTATTTTTAGTGCTTTCAACTATTTTTCCTGCAATATAGTGTAAAATCTAGAAAATTTTTTTCTGGAAGGAAGATCATGTCGCAGCTTTCAACAATCATTGAACAAGCGTTTGAAGACCGTGCGAATTTTACAGCTGCAGATTGCTCTGCTGAAATCCGTCAAGCAGTTGAGGAAGTAATTGCTGGTCTAGACAATGGTACTTTACGTGTTGCTGAAAAAATCGATGGTGAATGGGTTGTTCATCAATGGATTAAAAAAGCGGTATTGTTATCATTTAAATTAAACGACAATAAACCAATGGAAGCTTGTGATCTTCGTTTCTATGACAAAGTAGAAACTAAATTCTCAGGCTGGACTGAAGAGCAGTTTAAGGCAGCTGGTGTACGTGTCGTACCACCTGCTGTCGCACGTAAAGGTTCTTTTCAGGCCAAAGGCGTAATCTTGATGCCTTCTTATGTCAACATCGGTGCTTATGTAGATGAAGGCACGATGGTTGATACTTGGGCAACTGTAGGTTCATGTGCGCAAATCGGTAAAAATGTTCACTTGTCAGGTGGTGTAGGTATTGGTGGTGTGCTTGAACCGCTTCAAGCGAATCCAACCATTATTGAAGATAACTGCTTTATCGGTGCACGTTCTGAAATCGTTGAAGGCGTAATCGTTGAAGAAGGTTCTGTGATTTCAATGGGCGTATTCATTGGTCAATCAACCAAGATTTATGACCGTGCCACTGGCGAAATCCACTACGGCCGTGTACCAGCAGGTTCAGTCGTTGTTGCTGGTAGCCTCCCTTCTAAGTGTGGCACTTACAGCCTGTATGCTGCCATCATCGTGAAAAAAGTTGATGCACAAACTCGTTCTAAAACAAGTCTGAACGATCTATTACGTGAAGACTAAGATGTCTTAACTTAGAGGACACATTTGTGTTCCTCGGAGCTTCAACTGCTCCTCGTCTCTACGATTAGTAATAATCGTAGGGATTTTTATTTTTATACCCGGTTATTTATTTCTCATTGGTTAGTTTTGTTATGAATACGCTTCGATCTTCCGCAATTCCTGTCTCTGATCCGTCTGCGGGTTTACGCATTACGGAGATTTTCTATTCATTGCAAGGTGAAGCCAATGCCGCAGGACTGCCAACAGTATTTATCCGTTTAACCGGTTGCCCATTACGTTGTAGCTATTGTGATACCACCTATTCCTTTGAAGGCGGTGAGCGTCAGTCTCTGGACGATATTATCCAGACCACGCTTGATTTTAAAACCCCTTATGTCTGTGTTACCGGTGGTGAACCACTGGCGCAGCCCAATGCCCTACCCCTGATGCAGCGACTGGCAGATTTAGGATGCGAAGTTTCACTTGAAACCAGTGGCGCTTTAGATGTGTCCAAAGTGGATTCACGTGTTTCCAAAGTCCTCGATTTAAAAACACCAACTTCAGGTGAAGTTGCACGGAATTTGCTTTCTAATCTCGATCATTTAACTGCACATGATCAAATCAAGTTTGTGATATGCAATCGTGAAGATTATGAATGGTCAAAGCAGCAGTTAGAACTGTACCAACTTCAAGACAAAGTGAGTACAGTTTGGTTTTCGCCTGCATTTGCGGTTGAAAAAGGTGCGGTTCGTTTACCACCACTGGCAAGTGATTTGGCTCAGTGGATTTTAGAAGACCATCTCCCTGTTCGTTTCCAGTTACAGCTACACAAGTTGTTATGGAATGATGAAACTGGTCGTTAATTTTTTGTAAAGTATTTTTTTTGGAGAATCAGCTTATGCGCCCTCGTGCCATTGTCCTGTTATCTGGCGGATTAGACTCAACAACATGTCTGGCTTGGGCGCAGGCACGCTATGAATGTATCGCACTTAGTTTTCGATATGGTCAGCGTTCAACGACCGAGCTGGATGCAGCAAAAGCTTTAACGCAACATGCGGGTGTGGAACATCGAGTGATCAATATTGATCTGGGTAATCTGGGTGGCTCAGCCCTTACCGATCATAGTATTGAGGTGCCCGACCATGAACAGGCTGGTATTCCGATTACCTATGTTCCGGCACGTAATACCATCTTCTTGTCTTACGCTCTGGCCGCGGCAGAAGTATTCGAAGCTGAAGCGATTGTGATCGGAATTAATGCGGTTGATTACTCCGGTTATCCGGATTGCCGTCCGGAATTTATCGAGGCATTTGCCAACATGGCACGCCTTGCGACCAAGGTTGGCGTAGAGGGTCAGGCGCTCAAATTTGAAACACCTTTGTTACATTTATCCAAAGCAAATATCATTCGCTTAGGTATTGAACATGGCGTAGACTACAGTCAAACGGTGTCATGCTATCAAGCAGATGACCAAGGACGTGCCTGTGGCAAATGCGACAGTTGTCGTTTACGTAAACAGGGTTTTGCGGACGCAGGTGTTGAAGACCCGACACGTTATATACCGTAATAACAAGGTAGAGTTTATGAAGAATTTAAAATCAAGCATCGTGCTTTCAGCAATTGTTTCAGCTGCTGCTATGTTCGCAACTACGGCTCAAGCGGCTGATGACAAATTACAACAAGCTTATAAAAGCACCAATGTAAAATCTGCATTGATCAATGTTTGTAAAAATGAAACTGGCAAAAGCAAAAAATTGACGGCGGCTGAAGTCAGCAAATATTGTGGTTGTGCTATTGAGGCAGATGGCAAATTAACCAATGCACAAAAATGGGAAATTCAAAGCACCATTAACCAGAAGAAAAGCCCAGGTACTCTAGCTTTTGTACAGAAGCAGAATAAAGATCTTCAAGCATGTTTTGGTCCGCAGTTAACCGGCAAACTGAAAACTTTGACTGAAGAAGCAATGAAATCAGCTCAAGCGGCACCAAAGAAATAAGATCCAATTTTTCTTATTCTTTAATGAAATAAGCCACTATAATGTGGCTTATTTTTTTGAAAAAACTTAAATAAAACAGGAGTTTTTATGTCTAAAATTAGTTTGCTTGACCAGAATTTTCCTGCGACCACAGGCGAAATCAATTTAACCCAGTTAAATACAGAATGGCTGGTCATCTACTTTTATCCTAAAGATTCTACGCCGGGCTGCACCACTCAGGCAGTTGGCTTTTCCTGTTTAAAAGATCAGTTCGATGCTTTAAACACCACAATTCTTGGCGTATCACGTGATTCGGTAAAAGCGCATCAGAACTTTACTGAAAAGCAAAATTTGAGTATCAATCTGATCAGCGATAAAGAAGAAGTGTTGTGCAATCACTTTGATGTGATTAAAGAAAAGAACATGTATGGCAAACAAGTAATGGGCATTGAGCGTTCAACTTTTATTTTCCATAATAGCCAACTGGTCAAAGAATACCGTAAGGTCAAAGCAGCAGGTCATGCAGAACAAGTTCTGGAAGATTTAAAAGCTTTGCAAGCTGCTTAATTGCATGCTTACCGTATAGACAAAAGCTCGAAATATTCGAGCTTTTTTTACAATAACTTTCATATCATCAAGTATTTTATATCTACCCTAGTTCATTTCACACTGGCCTGATAGATGAAGATTAACTTTATCCCCTACCCCGGCAATTCCTTTTTTCATACCAAAATCCCTACGGTTAATCACAGCAGATGCCTGAACATCAAGCAGGTTGGCATTCGACATACTGGGTTTAAAGGTTGTTTCGAAAATCACAGGCTTGGTCACACCGCGCAGGGTTAAATGACCTAAAACATTATATTTGCCATTGCCCAAGTCTTTAAACTGGATACTTTTAAAAATTACAGTCTTATATTTTTCTACATAAAACAGGTCTTCGCCCAAAATCATATGTTTAAATAGCGGCTTACTAAAGCTTAAACTTTCCACATCCATGGCCAGATGGGTTGAGGCATTTTGCGGTGCTTTAGCATCAAACTGCATCGTGGATTGAACCTGATTGAACTTGGCTTTAACCACAGTCAGTCCCATTGACTTGATCTCAAAACCGACATCACTTTTGGGAGTTAAGGTCCATGATCTTGCAAAAGACTGACTGGTCAAAGCTAAACAGATCGCTAGACTAAGGAGCCCAGTTTTTATTATTTTTTTCAATTTTAAATCCACCTTGTTTAATTTCTTATTGATCGGATTTAAGTCCACGGCTTAATCTGAAACTAATTTTTTTTGTTTTTTGAGCGAACAGGTTTTCGTTATTTTTATACCAGTTTATTGAAGTTTTTGTAAAATCATTCATGACTAACGGACAAAATACTTGCGCTGATTTTTCTCTGATAAATGGTCCTGCTAAGCTAGCAGGAGACTGGTGTCATCTTATAAAATTCTGATTTTATAAATTTTTTATATAAGACAGATCGTTGATTTTAAGCGCAATATAGATTGAAATATCCATACTTGCAGCACTGAAAAGAGTTGTGTTCTGCGCTGCCTATTCTCGATCACTATCTAAAATAAAACGCTTAGACAACTCTTAACCGATTTATAGACTTTCGTAGCCTGAATCAAATACTGAGGATTAATGACACTGCGACGCCCCACATAGTACAGGCAATAATAGCATCCAGTATTTTCCATGCTTTTGGATGTTGGAACCAAGGCGTCAGTATCTTTGCCCCATATCCCAAACTAAAGAAGAAAAACCAGGAAGCACAGATAGCACCTAAAGCAAACCACCATTTTCCTAAGGCGTATTGGGTTGAAATTGATCCAATCAATATGACTGTGTCTAAGTAAACATGCGGATTTAGCCAGGTAAAAGCCAAGCAGATCATCAGTACTTGTAGAAAATGCTCTGTTAGCTGATCACTTGGTGCCAAAACCTCCGTTGATTTAAATGCGCTGATCGCATGGTGTAAACCATAATAAAACAGGAATCCTGCACCAATATATTTAGAAAATATAACAATATCCGGATAATGTTCAATGACACGCGCAAAGCCCAGTACGCCAAGCAGAATTAAAATGGAATCAGACAAAGCACAAATCACACAGACCCAGAACACATGCTGCTGTTTTAAACCTTGTTTTAATACAAAAGCATTCTGTGCACCGATACTGACAATCAGGCTCATTCCCACAGCAAAACCACTCATCATATAACTGAACATCACATTCCCCTTTTTCGAATAAATGAATTATTGAACAAAATGAGTGCGATTAATTAAAACTAAGTTAATATCAATTTAACTAAATTATTTTTAGATAATAGAAATGCTGAATGCGAAACAATGTGATGCTTTTTATGCAGTTGCAAAAACGGGAAGTTTCGATCTGGCTGCCGAGCAGCTAAATATTACTGCTTCGGCAGTGACCCTTCGTGTTCAAAGTCTGGAAAAAAAATTGGGACAATTGCTTCTGGTCAGAGATCGGCCTTGCCGCGTGACCCAATCCGGGCAAACTTTATTGCATTATTTACAGCATCAACGTTTGCTAGAACAGAATTTGATGCAAGATTTGGGTGGACAGCTGCAACATGAAGGTTTCTATTGTCTGAATATTGCCACCAATGCTGATTCACTCGCGACCTGGCTATTACCCACCTTACAAGCCCAGCTGATCCAGCATAAAATTGTGCTGCATTTTCAGGTAGATGATCAATCTCAAACTCATCATCTGTTAGAAGCAGGTCTCGTCAATGCCTGTTTGAGTACTGAAGCCAAGGCAATGAAAGGTTGCCGGGCCGAATTGATCGGACAGATGCAGTATCGTCTGGTCGCCACCCCTAAGTTTTCCCGAAACTGGTTTCATCAAGGCGTACATCGGGATGCGCTACGCCTTGCCCCTGCCATTATTTTTAATGAAAAAGACCAACTCCATACCCAATTTATTCAGCACGAATTTGGCCTGAACCTTGCTCAATATCCTCACTTTTTTATTCCATCGACCCACGCATTTTTTGATGCGATTGTCATGGGTCTAGGCTATGGCTGGCTGCCGGACTATCAAACCAGGGATTTGCTGGAGTCAGGCCGACTTCTTGAACTTTCAAGTGAGATGCGAATTGAAGTTCCCTTATATTGGCATCACTGGAAAGAACAGTCTCCTGCTTTAGAAATCCTTGGGGAATGTTTGAAACAGCATGCTCAAACTACCATGAATCAACCCATAACCACCTTATACTTTTAAAGCAGATTGGTTTTATCATTCTGGGCGAATTTTTCACTGAGTTGCTGATAGGTCGTGGTTTTTTGGAAATTCTCTAGAAAATCAATCGTGCCTTGTGGAAATTTATCTCGTTGAATTTCGCCACGATAATAAGCTTCACGCATCGGCGTGGCGGATAAGGCATCTTCCAGGCTGTCAAGTTCGACCATTTCCCATTCTGGAAAAAACTTTAAATAATAAGAAGAATCATCTTTAAAGTGCCCAATCAGCCCAACTTTGGCATCCGGTTCAATAACCTGATTCACCAGCGATTTCACCAGTTTTTGCCATTTTTCATCATTATAAACATCAATGACTTCTACAAATTTGATCCGAGCTTGATCTTCTGGACTAAAATTTGACAGGATCATGGCTTCACGCTCCGAAGCCAAGAATGGATTCTTGATATTGCGTTCATTTTGCGCAGAACCGAGAGCCAAAATCACATGTTGACTGTGCTGCAGGGCAATATTAATAGTTTGCATGTGTGCCAGATGAAAAGGCTGAAAGCGGCCAATGAAAACCAGATAATCAAATGTATAGTTCATAAGGGATCAGTTTTTTATGACTCATGAGTTGTGCTGCCCCAATAAATATGCGACATAATCATTCCCATAAAATCAAATTAAGTTTTAAAGCAAGGATAGTACGATGACACTGAGCTGTATTCAACAACCTCATGAGCATTTGAATGCGAATTTAGAACATGGTGTACTCACTTTGGCCATCAATCGCCCGGAAGCGAAAAATGCGCTATATAGCGAGCTTTATTTATGGATTGCGAAAGCCTTGGATGAAGCAGATCAGGCGCCTGAAGTTCGTGTAGTTGTATTGCGTGGTCAGGATGCAGACTTTAGTGCCGGTAATGATATGCAGGATTTTATGAAATCTGCTGCGAAGAAAGGTCAGGCACCCGCTGCTGAAGGCCCGCCGTTTGTTTTACTCAAATCTGCTGCAAAATTTTCCAAGCCTTTGATTGCTGCGGTGCGTGGTGTTGCAATCGGCATTGGCGTGACAATCTTACTGCATTGTGATCTGGTTTATAGTGACAATACTGCCCTGTTCCAGATTCCATTTGTCAGTCTGGGTTTATCGCCTGAAGGCGCTTCAAGCAAGCTGTTGATTCAGCAAGCGGGTTATCATAAAGCGGCAGAATTATTGCTGACTGCGCAAAAATTCAATAGCGAAAAAGCGCTCGACGCAGGTCTGGTGAATAGCATTGAAGAAGATGTTTACACTAAAGCAGCAGAACAAGCTGCCCAGCTCTCTGCCCTGCCATTGGCATCACTGGTGCAATCCAAATCCTTGATGAAACACAATGTGAATGAAATTGTAGAATGGATTGACCATGAAGCAGAAATTTTCATGCAGCGTGTCGGCTCGCCAGAAATGCTGGAAGCGGTTCAAGCGTTTATGCAAAAACGTAAACCTGATTTCACACAATTCAACTAATTTTCAAACTTATGAGTTCAATGAGGTGGTTTAGACTGCCTCAATCTTTTATTTTTCCAAGAATCTGAAGTATGCCAAATCAAAACTCCCAAACCTCTTCCCAAACAACAGACAGTTCAAATCCAGAAAAGAAACGTTATTACGAACCTGCACCTCAAGATATAGATATAGACAATTTTCGTAAGGTGATTGAAAGCCGACGTTCAGTGCGTAAATTTACCAAAAAGCCAATTCCTGTCGAAGTTCTGGATGCCTGTCTGGACCTAGCGTTGTTGGCACCAAATTCGTCGAACTTGCAGCCTTGGACTTTTTATGTGGTACAAAATCCGGGCAAGAAAAAACGTCTAGTCAAAGCTTGTATGAGTCAACTGGCAGCCAAAACAGCTTCTGAGCTAATTGTCTGTATCGCACGTACCGACCGTATCGATGAAATGGCGAAACGTAATGTGAATGAATTTCCATTTCCAGAAGCACCGCCTGCAATTAAGAAATACTATAAATATATTCCCTACAACTATAAGACTGGTTATCTGAATGCTTTTGGTAACTTTAAGAAAGTGGCTTTCAAAGTTGCCCGTACATTGGATAAACAAATGCCAGTATCTGCTTTCAGTCCGGCTGATGCAAAACTGTGGGCGACCAAAACGACGGCGCTCGCTTGTGAAAATCTGGTCTTAGCTTTACGTGCTTATGGTTTTGACAGCTGTATGATGGAAGGTTTTGATGAGCCGATGGTTCGTGAAATTCTGAAATTAAATGATGAACAGTATCCAGTCATGGTAATTGGTGCGGGTGAACGCGCTGAAGATGGAGTATTCTTCCCGCAGTACCGTTTTGATCGTGAACTGTTTATTCAGAAGGTTTAAGCTTCACACCTATAGAAATTAAATAGCTTAAATCTGGTAGATCTCTTGTGACATGGATGTCACATCATTCACTCTTTATTCGTTAAAAACTATATAAGATAAATCTTAACGGAAATTTCATATTTTTTATTAGTGCCCTTTCATAAGTTATTTTTTACTCAGGTGCAAATTTTAGATGCCAGAAATTAAATCTTAGATTGAGTCTTTTCCCATTATTTGGCTAGTGCTCAGTAAATATTTTTAAAGCTTCCACACTACCCAAAATATGTACAATTCCGATTCTTCTTCCATTAATTTTTTGATTATAAGTTTTGAATTCAAGATCCAATTTAGTGATTTCTCTAGTTAAATTTCTTTTTAATCGAAAATTAAGCCGAGCTAAAAAGTTTAAAAATTTTTTACACAATCACACAAAATGTCTATTGTGGAATTTAAAAGATAGTTTATTTTTCTTCTATTTTTTATGAAGCTATTTTTTATACTTTAAAAGTATAAAAAAAATTAAATATTATTATAAAACAATATCTTAATATATTTTAAAAAGACTTATAAAACTATCTTAAGCTTACTGAATTAAAGTTAAGGTAAAAAGAAAGATGAATTTTCCGAAATAAAAAAATGCTAACCAGAACAAATATTTAAGTATTTCTTAATTGAAAATGGTATTTTTTGTGATAGATCATTTAATCATTAAGATGATTTAATCAGTTCGCATAATAACAATAGATAAATAAAAAAAAATGTGACTGAAATTTTGGCTCTCTAGTTCTTTTATAAAAAGAGGCTCGAAGAAGCAAAAAAGAATTAGAGGGTTCATCTTAAACAGAAGTTAAATAGGAGGTGAAGACGTACTGAAGATAAGATTCATAACCTTGTAACAGGATAGCAAATATTTTGAAATAAAATGCATTTTTTAAACAAATTAAAAAGACCCTAACATACAGAAGAGTTGAGGCCATGACAAAAAAGTATAGTAAATTTTTATCCATTCCTACAGATTTTAATTTAGAAGATTCACCCTATCATTGGATTAGTCAAGTGCATACCCAATATGTGCAAAATGTTGACTATGCCTTAAAGAAATACGGTTTAGACAATTCTCGAAGACGTATTTTGCTGGCATTAAAATTTAAAAATAGAGCGAGTATTTCTGATTTATCTGACATGTTGATTTATAAGATGTCAACTACCACTAAAATCATCTATCGCCTGAAAGATGAGGGATTAGTACATACTTATTCCTGTGAGGATGATGCACGAATTACCCGAGTATTATTAACCGAAAAAGGTCAGCAAATGATTAAAAAGATTAATGATCTTAGTGTTGTTGTACTAGAGCAATCTTTCGATGGTTTAACACCGTTGCAAATTGAAAAAATGCTACACAGTCTTAAGCATATTTTCCGCAATCTGGCTCCTTCGCATTAATTGAATCAAAGGTAAATTAAAGTATATAAAATTTTAGTTGAAATCAGGGGAAATTATATTTTTTAAACTTAAGGACGTAATATTATAATAATTAGCATAAAAGATATCTATTTAAAAGTAATAGATATCTTTTATAATTAAAAAATAATTATCTGTTTAATTAATATTTATATAATAAGAATATTTAAAAAATTAATTCAAATCATAAATTATTTTAACTAGATCAAAGCCAATTACGGGACAGCATTAACATTTAATGCAGCAAAAAAAGGGGGGGGAATCAAAATGAAGAATTTAATGCTTTTAATAAGCTTAACGACTAGTCTAGCCCTATCAGGATGCTCAGCTATACCAATGAAAAATTCAATATCATTTCAGATAAATGACCACTTAAAAGGACAGGATGTGGTTTACAGAGACAACTGGCCTGAATGTGGCAACTTGTCGGGCACATCAGATCCTATAAAAAAGCAAAAATATATTACAACCTATAGTCGCTGTAAGGTGTCCCCTGAAGGTTATGTGCCTGAACAAATTATTATTGAATATGCACCTTGGTTAACTTATGAAGAGCAACAAAAAATACCTGAACTAAAAGGAAAAAAGTCATAATTACTGGTGATAGAGTAACCTCTTATGCTGTTACCAAAGATGCATTTCTAGGTAAGGACGAAAATGCACTTAAATACAATACAACCATTCTTAAGAAAAATATTGAAACTGCTATCGACAAACTTCCCCCTTCTGCATGGAAACAGATTGTCCTCACCCCACCTAAAGAAGTAGAAAAATACAAGTATCAGGTTCCTGAAGGTAAAGGCAACCGTAGTCGAGGTAAAGAGATTCATTACCTCATTTCCCTGAACCCTGACGGTAGCTACGATATAGAAACCAAATTGTACTGGGTCTCAAAATATCAGGAATTCTGGAATTGAATTTCAATTGTAAGCCTATAATAAAGCCCGCTTAATTTCAGGTAGGCTTCTGCTTATATAGCTATCTGTAAACAACTCAAGCTCATATTGTTCTCAGTTTCCGATAATCAATCCAGTTACAATGAAACCCGATGGGTACACGTACCGGCAAATGAATGGTTGCAACCGGTCCTGTCGTCATCTGCTGTGCATCCAGAATCACCACTTTGGATGGGCGTCCATCTAAAGCATGAACATAAGACATCAGCCAACCATCATTTTCGGCTTGAGCCCCTTGCCGTGCGACGAATATCACCTCTCCTGTCACCCAGTTTTCTCCAAAAGAATAGCTTTCTGAATTGCCAGTTTCCACATCATGGCTCAAAAGAGTATTGCTGCTGACATGAGGAGGATCATCAAACTCGCCAAAGGAAATAGTGTAGACATAGCGATAAGGCCGTCCGGTATAAGCTTCATTAATCCGTGGGAATTCTTGTTTCATCTCGGATAATATCGTCCGCACCACTTTTCCAGTACCGTGTTCAAAAATAAACCGCTCCAGCCAAATATCCTGATCTTCAATCGGTCCCTGAATCGAACTGACCAATGCTTTGGAGTGCACCACCGCATCCATAACCACATCACCAGAATCCAGCTCATAAGCATTCACGGTATGAAAAATAAAACAGGGATCAATCTTATACCAGCGAATATCTATTGCCTTACCACCAAATGGCAATATACCAATGCGTGCCTGCCGTTTTGGATTCCATTGATATGGCAACATTGAACCCTTTAAAGCACTGCGTACAGAAAAGTTCACATTCAGATCCAGAATCAGCACCTGAGATTTGGTAATGGCACAATCATGAATCATCGGACCATGTTTCACTGGAATGTCGACATGATGTTTCAACTTACCTTTTGAATCTATCTGCAAATAAAAAACTTTGTTCTGACTTAAAGCATCATAACAAATCGCATGAATATCGCCCGTTTCAGGATCAATATGCGGATGGGCAGTAAATGGTAGATCCTGATCCTCTTCAAACAAATGATGTCGTTTTGACTCCAGTGCAGCATTCAATTCAACTGGATATGCGCCTGCTTCTACCAGTGCCCAGATTTTTCCGGCAAAGTGGATAACATTGGTATTGACTGCATCCGCGACACCTAGCGTTTTACCTGGAATTTGTGGTCGATGAAGTTTTTTCTGCACACTGGCAGAACCGATATAACTGCTTTTATACCAATGTGCCTCACCACCTTTAAGTCTGAGCGCATGCAACATGCCATCGCCCGTAAACCAGTGATAGTTGCGTGGGTTTTTGATGTTAATAGGATTTGGGCCAATCCGCATTAATGCGCCATCCAGTTCTGCAGGAATCTGCCCTTCAACCTTTAAATTTGTGGAAAAGTGTTCCTGCCGCTCTGGTGCAAATATACCTTCCAGATAGGGATTATCCAGCGACTACGGAATGCGCTGATGCAGGATTTCTGTACCGTACTGGATAGATTTGCTGAGGGTATTCTTAAGCACGCTACTCAGCGGTTTTGGCCACGGCATTGTTATTTTCCTTATTGTCTTTTTTCTTTGGATTATTCTGGCAGAAATGATAATAACAAAAGTGGTTTGGCTGTTTTCTGAATCTAGATTAACGGCGCATCAAATTGAATACGCCGTGCCGTAATAGAACGTAACTTTTATAATTTTAGACTTCGATATCCAGAAGCTGAATAAACTCAAAGGCTGGCTCTTCATAAGGATGGCTTTCTTTCAGCGCCTTGGCCACATCAACCGCCTTTTCATCTGGCACCAGAATTTCTACCCGCCATTCTTCCACCTGTTCCAGTTTACCCACTTCACCAATATGAGGATCTGCACCTTCCTGTGGTTTAAACTGTCCGGTTCCTAAAACCTGCCAGGCACAATTCGTATACTCACCAATACCGCCCGCTCCTGCTACAAATATCGCATTCTTGGTGTCTTCCAGATTTTCATCTGGCACGTAGTAAATCAGCTTTAACATATATTCCTTCCTGAAATTCAGATACTTGCCGTATTATTAAGCGCTTGGGTAATCATCTTCAATGCAGGATTTTGGGAATTCTTGTTAAATGTTGCATACAAACCCAGTTTTGGCAGTGCCTGATCAGTCTGGATGATTTTCACATGATCATTCAAAAAACGCAGTAAATATTCGGGCGCAAAACTAAAGCCCATTCCCATATTGGTCAGATTAATGTGTTGCAAGACATTGGTCACCCACAACAGCTGTTCATGTTCGAACTGATCAATACAAAGCAGTTTATCCAGCTTTTCATAAAATACGGGCGAAGCATTCTGCTCGCACATAATCATATTGTGATTTTTCAGTTCCTGTAATTTCAGGATTCGATCTGTAGAATGTAAGTGCTGAGCGGCTATCAGATAAATTTGCTCGGTTAATAAATGAATATTCTCAAAATCTGGATGGTCCAGATGAAAGCGGGTAATACATAAATCCAGTTCAGCATTTTTTAGCCGCTGAATCTGTTCCATACAGGTCAGGCTATGCAGATGGATTTTTAAGTCCGGCATGGTTTTTTTAAGCTGAGCCAGAATCTGTGGCATCACTTTTATTTCTGCGACATTCAGGAAGCCAATGTGAATCTGGTTATTTTTCTGCTGCGCAACCTGACGCGCTGCTGCTACTGCCAGTTTGGCATTTTCCAGTGCTTTTTCGGCATAGATCTGAAAAGCCTGCCCTTCATCGGTGAGTTTGACCTTTCTGGATGAACGATCAAACAGCATGACGCCTACTTCCTGCTCCAGATCCTTAATTTGCTGGCTTAATGACGGCTGAGCGGTAAACAGTTTTTCGGCAGCCTTGGTAAAACTTTGTTGCTGCGCCACAGTAATAAAATAGCGTAAATGTCGAAGTTCCATAGCCTGCCCGGTTTCTGATCAGGTCAGCATCTTAAGATTATGACCCACGTATTGCAAATAAGAATAGGTCGATAGTTTATATGAATATCGCTATATCAACAGATCCTGTTTTACTAGACTGCCTGATTATATAGATAGCTTGTTCTTCACCTATACACATGGAGTCTTGTATGACACAACACTATGACACTGATGTTCTGATCATTGGTACCGGTCCTGCAGGTTCAACATTAGGTTTGGCTTTGGCGAATTATGGTATCAAGGTACAACTGTTTACCCAGTTTAGCTGGCTGGCCAATAGTCCACGTGCCCATATTACCAATCAGCGTGCCATGGAAGTATTACGTGATTTAGGTATTGAAGAACAGGTTAAAGAGATTGCAACACCATGGGAACAGATGGGTGAAAGCCTGATTACCACCAGTCTGGTCGGCGAAGAAATCGCCCGTTTAAGTGCATGGGGTACCGGTGATGAACGTCATGGTGACTATATCCAAGGCAGTCCATGTCCATTAGTCGATCTGATTCAGCCAAAAATGGAAGCTTTACTGGTGAAAAATGCCGGTGAACGTGGTGCAATTTATAACTTCAATACTGAATACCTGTCACATGTGCAGGACGAAGATGGCGTGACTGCTACTTTCCTGAACCGCATTACCAATACTGAATTTAGCTTAAGAGCAAAATATCTGGTGGGTATGGATGGGGCAAAATCTCGTGTATTGGAACAGCTCGGCTTGCCACTGGAAGGCGTGATGGCACGTGCCGGTACCGTCTATGTGACCTTTAAAGCTGATCTTTCTCAATACGTTCAGCACCGTCCTGCGATTCTGCAATGGATCGTGAATCCTGAAGCCAGCTTTGGCGATCTCGGTATGGGATTGTTACGTGCCATTACGCCATGGAATGAATGGATCATGGGTTGGGGCTTTGACATTTCCAAAGGCGAACCACAAGTTACTGAAGAACAGGTCCGTGCCCGCCTGAATGCTTTTGTTGGTACTGAAGTCGAAGAAGTTGAAATCCAGAAATTATCGTACTGGTATGTGAACCAGACCTGGGCCACTGAATATTCTAAAGGTCGAGTGTTCTGTGGTGGTGATGCAGTACACCGTCATCCACCATCGAGTGGCCTAGGTTCAAATACCTGCATGCAGGATGCCTTTAATCTAGGCTGGAAACTGGCATACGCGGTAAAAGGCTGGGCTGCACCTTCCCTGCTGGATTCCTATACCACCGAGCGTGCACCGGTCGGCAAGCAGATTGTAGCGCGTGCGAACCAGTCACGTTTTGATTATAAATACCTGAAAGAAGTCTTTGGTTTTGATCAAGGTGTGACGACTCAGAAGCAAATGCTGGAACGTATCTTTGCGGAAGATGAGCAAGGTGCTGAAATCCGTCAAAAACTATTTGAAGCTTTGGAAATTAAAAACTTCGAATTTAATGCACAAGGTGTAGAACTGAACCAGCGATATAGCTCCAATACGGTGATTGCAGAATCCGAGCCTGAGATTTTTGAAAAAGATGAGCAGCTTTATTTACAGGCAACCACTCGCCCAGGCGCTAAAGTTCCGCATACTTGGCTGATCAATGCCAAAGGTCAAAAGCAGTCGACACTGGATATTACGGGTAAAGGTCGTTTTACCCTGCTCACAGGTTTATCCGGTAAAGGCTGGAAACAGGCGGCAGAAGCATTGGATTTGCCATATCTGGATGTGACTCAGATTGGTTCACGTGGCTATCGTGATGTGTATGGAACCTGGAATGCCAAGTCTGAAATTCATGAATCTGGTGCAGTACTGGTTTGTCCGGATGGTTATGTGGCTTGGCGTTATCAGGACAGTACCAATAAAGCTTTTGATTATGAAAATACGTTAAAGGCGGTATTGAAGCAGGTTCAATTGGTTATTTAAATTATAAAGCCACCTTAATGGTGGCTTTCTTAAAGCTGATGATCAAGAACCCTGCAGCAAGTAACTGCCCACAACGAACAATATTTGTAGTCCTACAACAATACAAAACAACATCCAGCCTTTCTGACGCATTGCCGCCTTATCCATTATTCTAAGTGTTTTAGCCATGTCATCACCTCATCTTTGAGAATTGATACTGAACCGATCTATTCCATCTTTCTTTTATAGTGCAATAAAGTTGTGCATAAAACATACCATAGCACTTTATATACAATATAAAAGCAAAATCTAAACCAACTCAGCAGGAAGAAAAAAAATTAAAAAATCAGAATGCTTAAAAAGCAAAAATCCACCAAATTGGTGGTTGAATAATCCTATGTTAGTGAATTTATTTTAATTTTTCCATACAGTAAAATTAAGATACTATTTAAAAACAATATTTATAATAAAAAATTCATTCACCTTGTTTTAATTTCCAAGATGAGAATAAAAACACGGACATTGTACCAGCCAAATTCACTGCTAATTCTGCATGTCTTGGAGAAGGTTTAAAGTTTATTTTACCTTGCCCATGAGCATCACCCACTTTATTTCTCAATGATCCTAAACCTTCAATGATGGAACTACATCCTCCGAGAATTTGTTTGAAAGTCTGCTCCGTATGTTGAGATGGAGCAAGGTTTAATTCTTTAATCACCAATCTATACAGTTGATTTATATCTGGAGCATTGCCATAACCGACTTCGTATTCATCAAGAATATATTTGCAGGTCGATTCTAAAAGTGTTCGAGCTAATGTAATCGCACCTTCGGGATCTGTACTTCTTCGCTCTAATGCTTTCTGCCATATTTGATGTATATAATCCGAGCTTAATTCAGCAATCTTCAACTGTACTACCTGATCCAATGGAGGAACATCTAGACTTTCTAATACATTAAAGAATTCTTTAAATTCCGAATAAATATAATTTTCACGTTCAGCGTAAGATTCAAAATCCCACTTAATCCTAGCTTCAAATTCATCTAATGTGCGTGTGTCTTTAATAAAAAATGGAATATATTCATAAAAGTTTTTAAATGTCAGTAACTCTTGTCTAAGCTGCATAAATGCCTCTGAAGAACCTTTTTCATAAGTATCAGTAGCTCTAGCTATTAGCAATTCTTGTAAAAGTAAAACTTTTTCAATTAAATCGGACATTTGAGGACTCTTTATTCATTTTTTAATCTTTTTCAATTCTATATCTAATCACCTATAAATCTATAATTTGCTTATTAAAAAAGCCCCTTTCGGGGCTTTTTTAATTCTTGATTATATCAATTAGCCAATAAATTTACGTGCATTACGGAACATACGTAACCAAGCACCGTCTTGATCCCAGTCTTCTGGTTTCCAGGAATGCTGGAGCGCGCGGAAGTTACGTTCAGGGTGCGGCATCATAATCGTTGCACGGCCATCCTGAGAGGTTACACCGGTAATACCTTCCGGTGAACCATTCGGGTTCAACGGATATTGTTCAGTTGCATTGCCATGGCTGTCGACATAACGTAGAACCACCTGATTCGATGCATTCAGTGCAGCAAAGTTTTCCGCCGTTGCAACTGCACGACCTTCACCATGCGCCACAGCGATCGGCAGAATCGAACCTTGCATGTCTTGTAACAATACTGAATTCGATTTTTCCACACGAACGTTCACTGCTCGCGCTTCAAATACTTCAGACGTATTGCGATGGAAACGTGGCCAAGCATCCGCACCCGGAATTAATGGAGCCAATTGAGACAACATTTGACAACCATTACAGATACCGAGCGAGAAGGTTTCTTGACGGTTGAAGAATTTCTCAAACTGGTCACGCAATTTAGCATTGAACAATACGGATTTCGCCCAGCCCCCACCAGCGCCCATCACGTCACCATACGAGAAGCCACCACACGTTACCAAACCTTCGAAATCATCCAGGCTGATACGACCTGCCAGCAAGTCACTCATGTGGACGTCAACGGTATTGAAACCGACTTTGTCGAAAGCTGCCGCCATTTCAATATGACCATTCACACCCTGCTCACGCAGAATTGCCATATTTGGACGACGCAAGTTAATGAAAGGTGCTTCAATCGCTTCGTTCAAGTCGAATGTTGGTTGGGCGATAATACCTTTGTGCGCTTTATCAGTAATTAAGGCAAATTCCTGATCTGCAGTTTGTACGTTGTCACGTAGGCGCTGGATTTGATGAGAAACTTCAGTCCATGCCACTTGCAGGTCAGCACGTTCAAGTACCAGACCATTGATAGACAATTGGTCCGTATTGTTTACACTACCAACCACTGCAATTGCATCTTTAAGCGTAGATGCTGCAACTTCAGCTTGTAATGCTTCCCAATCTGCTTTGGCAATTTGTAGAACTGCACCAATCTCTTCAGCAAATAGGCTTGCAGTTGATTGATCTTCTAGAGCAACACCCAGACGTGATGCGAACATCATTTCTGCAACAGTCGCCAATAAACCACCATCACCGATGTCATGATACGCCTTGATCAGACCACGGTTGTTCCAGTCTTGAACTAATGCGAAGAATGCTTTGAAGTCATCGAAGCTATCCACATCAGGAGTAACTGAACCAATTGCTTTGTATACCTGCGCCAGAATCGAACCGCCTAAACGGAACTGACCTTTAGACAGATCAATACGAACCAATATAGATTCAATATCTTTCAGTTCAGGAGTCAATGTTTGACGCACATCAGTCACTGGCGCAAATGCAGTGATCACGCCCGACATTGGAGAAGTCACAGACTTGTCTTCACCTTCATCATTCCAGGTGGTACGCATAGACAATGAGTCTTTACCGACTGGAATCGCGATACCCAGTGCAGGACACATTTCCATACCGATGGCTTTCACGCCTTCGAACAATGCCTGATCTTCGCCCGGTTGACCCGCAGCAGCCATCCAGTTTGCAGACAATTTGATGTCGCTGATTTTTTCAATCTTCGCAGACATGATGTTCGAGATCGATTCAGCCACCGATAAACGTGCAGAAGCAGCAGGATTTAACAAGGCTACTGGAGGACGCTCACCCATTGCCATCGCTTCACCAGTGTAACCGACAAGACTTGTTGTAGTCACAGCAGCATCTGCGACAGGAACCTGCCAGCGACCTACCATTTGGTCACGTGCGACCATACCGGTAATTGAACGGTCACCAATACTGATCAGGAATGATTTAGAAGCAACAGTCGGGTTTTTAAGAACGCGATAAATCGCATCTTTTAAATCGGTGACTTTAGCCGCATCAAAGTCATCGCCTTTGCGTTCAATCGTTTCATAGGTACGGCTCATACGTGGCGTACCACCAAGCATCACCTGCATTGGCATATCCACTGGTTTGTTGCCGAACAATGGATCTTCAACAGTTAAATGACGTGCTTCAGTCGCCTCACCCAGTACTGCGAACGGACAACGTTCACGTGCACAGATTGACTCAAATAATTCTAAAGAAGATGGACGAATCGCCAATACATAACGCTCTTGCGCTTCATTTGACCAGATCTCCATTGGCGACATGCCAGGTTCTAAAGATGGAATCTTACGAAGATCTAGCACTGCACCTAACTCATGATCATTCACCAGTTCAGGCATAGCATTTGATACACCACCCGCGCCTACATCATGCACCGACACAATTGGGTTATGGTCTTCCATGCGCCAGCAAGTATCGATCACTTCTTGACAACGGCGTTCCATTTCCGGGTTTTCACGTTGTACCGAAGCAAAATCTAGGTTTTCGCCCAATTTACCGCTATCTACAGAAGATGCAGCACCACCGCCAAGACCGATCAGCATGGCTGGACCACCGAGTACGATTAACAAATCACCCGGTAAAATCGGATCTTTTTCAACGTGATCTGGACGGATATTTCCGTAACCACCCGCGATCATGATTGGCTTATGGAAACCTTTAACATCGCCATTGACGTTTTGTTCAAAAGTACGGAAGTAACCGTTTAAAGCTGGACGACCAAATTCGTTATTGAATGCAGCACCACCCAATGGGCCTTCAATCATGATTTGTAACGGCGATGCCATACGTGATGGTTTGCCGTAGTTTTCTTCCCAAGGCTGTTCAAAGCCTGGAATATTCAGGTTAGATACCGTAAAGCCGGTTAAACCTGCTTTCGGTTTACCACCACGACCGGTCGCGCCTTCATCACGGATTTCACCGCCTGAACCTGTCGCTGCACCGGCAAATGGCGCAATCGCAGTTGGATGGTTGTGGGTTTCCACTTTCATCAGGATGTGAGCAGCTTGGCTCTTGTATTTATAAACCTGATGGCCGTTGTCTTCTTGGGTTGGATAAAAACGCTGGGTATCCGAACCAACAATCACCGAAGCGTTATCTTTATAAGCTGACAATACGTCTGTTGGTGATTCTTTATAGGTGTTCTTGATCATCTGGAACAATGACAAAGGCTGAACTTCACCATCAATGGTCCATTCTGAACCAAAAATTTTATGACGGCAATGCTCAGAGTTGGCTTGCGCAAACATCATCAGTTCGATGTCATTCGGATTACGACCTAGCTTGATGAAAGCCTCAGTCAGGTAATCAATTTCGTCCATTGATAATGCAAAACCAAACTCGTTGTTGGCTTTTACCAGTGCTTCTTTACCTTCACCCAGAATATCAATCGAGTTCAATGGTTTTGGCGCAGTTTCCACAAATAATACCGCAGCATCTTCAATCGCATTGAATACGCTTTCGGTCATACGGTCGTGAAGTACTTGCAATGCTTCTTTAGAGAGCTCTTTTACGCCCTTCAAAGTAAACAAAACGCCGCGTTCAAGTCGATGAACCGGCGTATTACAGTTTTTGAAAATGTCCGTCGCTTTAGAGGACCAAGGAGAGATGGTTCCGACGCGCGGTGTGACTAGAATCTGGATTTCATCACTTGCAGCCTGGTGCAATTTAAAAGATTGACCATCGTTGAGAAGCTGTAAAGCTGATTGCTGTTGTTGCTCGCTGAGCGCTTGGTCAAAGAGGTAGACCCATTGACTTTCAATTGATTGAACAGAACTAATTGACGTCAAACGCGATAATAGTTGAGTTTTCTTAAAAGAAGAATGTGCGGGTGCACCGGCAACGATAAACATGCTGATTTTGGCTCCACGGGATGGTCTGAACAACCATGCCACAATGTGACTTGAGAGAGCGCATATTCTACTGTGAAATAAGGAAATCGGCTAGATGCCAAATCAGAAAAGTACGTCTGAAATATCCTGGACTTTTAAAATATTTCGTTTACTTTCAGTCAGGAAAATTGAATGTAGTCTCACAGGTTAACACATTTTTTTCAAGAAAAATCAAAACCGCCTCAGAATAATTTTCTGCATAAAAATTGTATTATTTTTCAACAGCAATCAGTGCAAAATCAAATTCAGGTTTTATTGTCATGACCTGTCAAAGTTCCGATTTAGGCCAAAATGAAATACTTGATTACAAGATTTCATGAAGTCGTATTTTTTGCAGACTGTTTTTAATTATTTTGATTGACTCTTAACTTTGACTTTTAAGATTAGAAAACTGGTTAAAGGTCTTCTGCCTTTATGAAATACAAAGAGCAATTCTCCGCTCGTCTCCGCCATTACAGCATCCGACAAAAATTACTCCGCCATATAAATGAGTAATTAATAATGAGTGGTATTTTAATTTGACATCATCTGCGGGGAAAAAACCGGACACCTACTCTCATCTTCTAAAAGAATAAAAATAAAATCCCTTATTTGATCCCTTTATTCTTTCATATTTGATATTTATTTTCTCAGATCATAATTAAGCGAAATTTACTCATCTAAAAGACCAAAAAATATATCGACAAAATCCCCCACCATATCCAATATTTTGAAATTTCATCATTTATTCATGAGCTCTATTATGCGTAAAAAACACAATATAAATAGCAAAATACCACTTATATTTATGAGGAAATTTACCAGGAATTATGAGGCTTATATAAAAAAATAATGAAGAAATGATTAATAATAAAATTTTGTTACCTTTTTTATTTAATCCGTATTCTCAGGTTTTATTTAACTCGAAAAGTTTAAAATAAATATTTGTAATTGCTGAAAAAATATAGAAAATTTTCTTTTTTATTCAACTAACAGAATAACAGGCCCACACGTTTATATCAGCTAAGAATCTTACCAAATAGACACTTCATCAGTAAATTTGATGATTTTATGTTAAGCTCTAGCCGAATTGCTGAGGAATTGTCCAAATTCTGGGCCTGGCAATGGTTTTTCCTTTCTGCTGTAGAGATGAATATAAATTCTATATTCGGACACTAATTTTTTGATGTTCTATAGCTTCACTGCTCTGTCTATTTTAGAGCCTTAATCTGTCACCAATGATTTAATTTTCAAAAACAAAAGGTGACCCGCTTAAGGAGTATGTATGTTTCAATTCACTAGTACAGCAACTGTACTATTGATGGTGCTTTTCTATGGCATCACCTTTCTACTATCGTTACGTATTAAACAGAAAAATGAAAATGTCGATGGCTACATGGTCTCGAATGGCTCCATCGGATTTGGAATGTCTGCGGCCAGTATGACCGCCACCTGGATCTGGGCCGCCTCGTTTTATGCAGCAGCTTCATCCGGATATACATACGGCGTTTCCGGTGCCCTACACTATGGTTTGTGGGGTGCGCTGATGATTTTATTTATCTATCCCTTTGGCAAGCGCTTTCGTGAACTGGCGCCTAATGCCCACACCTTGGCAGAAATTATGCATGCCCGGCATGGCAACCAAAGCCAGATGATTCTGGCGGGTTCCAATATTGTGGGTAGCGTCATCAGCCTGATGGTGAACTTTACCGCCGCTGGGGCACTGGTTGAGATTTTATCTCCTTTAAGCTTTATCCATGGCGTGCTGATTACCGGTATCGGTGTGCTGTCCTATACCCTCTGGTCGGGCTTCCGTTCTTCGGTGTTTACCGATTTTGGTCAACTGGTGGCGATGATTGTCGCGGCTGTGATCATTATTCCAACCTTGTTCTTTACCTTAGGCGGACCTTCCCTGTTTCAAAGCGGGATTCATCACCTGCAGCCGGAACAGCTAGATTTTTTCTCTAAAACAGCCTTTCTGGAACAAGGTGCACCATTTTTTGTTGCCGTATTGGCCTACGCGATTGGTAATCAGACCATTGCCCAGCGCCTGTTTGCAGTCCGTGAAGACCTGATCAAACCGAGTTTTATCACTGCAACCATTGGTTATGCTGCAATTGTTATTGGTCTAGGCATGCTGGGGTTATTGGCACTATTTGCAGGTATTCAGCCCATTGATGGCAACCTGAATAACCTGATTCCGCAAATGGCAGCGACTTATCTTTCTCCATTTATGGTCGCGCTGTTATTCATCATGGTGATTGGAGCATTGTCTTCTACCGCTGACTCGGATCTGTCTGCCCTGTCTGCGATTGTCATGACGGACATTTATGGCAAACAGATTGCGAAAAACCGTCCTGATCCAAAGAAAATGCTGTTTATTGGCCGTATGACCATGATCGTTGCCACCATGCTGGGGATTGTGATTGCCACCTTGAAGTTTGACATTTTGTCGATGCTGATTTTTGTGGGTGCGCTTTGGGGCTCTATTGTATTCCCGGTGATTGTCAGCCTGTATTGGGACAAGGTGAATGCCCGGGCCTTTAACTGGTCAGTGGGCCTCGCATTTTTCAGCTTTCTGATAGTACGTTTTGAATGGCTTCCGATTCAGGGATTGATCGCACTTGGCTTTGAACTCGTTGCGACCCTGGGGATTGGTGTGGTGCTGGGTTTGATGACCTTTGGTTTCTTCGGCAAGAAAGTGGGTCTGGTCGTTGGCATATTGGCCAGTATTGGCTTCATGCCATGGACCATCGGCTTCTTGCGTGAATACGGCACCTTGTTAAGCTCACTGACAGCGTATGGCAGTAGTGCGCTGGTATGTACTGTGTTGACGCTATTCTACAGCAAAGAAAAATTTGATTTTAAGCAAATCAACAAGATGGTGATTGAATTTCACCAGCTATCTGAGAAAAGTAAATAAGGAGATTTCAGATGACAAGTCAATTATTGACCCTATATGTACTTTTTTGGCCATTGGTGGCAAGCCTAGTCTTGTTCACGATTTGCCTGAATGTCTATAAAGACACACAACAGGCCAAGAAAAATGGCGAAGAGCTAATTTGATTCTTCATCCTAAACAAAAAGCAGGCCATTGAGTCTGCTTTTTTATTGTTCATTTGATGATTTCGATTTTTAATTCTTAGTTTTTTCCAGCTGACTGAAATAACAATATGCAGCAAGACAATTCATGTCGCACTGCCCTAGTCCCCGAACCAGTTTTTTGGCATGATGCAAATAGTGGATCACTGAATAATGATAAATGACTCAAATGCGTTGGTTAGAACTGCTTTCGACAGTTCGGATTGGTAGTAAAAAGCAGAGCACTGAACTGGCACGCAGCCCGTTTCATAAAGATTATGACCGTATTATTTTTTCGCAAAGCTTCCGGCAGTTAAACCGCAAAACCCAAGTCCATCCACTGACCCAGCATGATGGTATTCATACCCGTTTGACCCATTCGCTAGAAGTCTCCTGTATTGGCCGTTCACTCGGTATGCTGGCTGCAGAGAAAATCAAAGATAATTTACCTGCCTGGATTTCTCCGGCTGATGTCGGTGCCATCATTCAGGCTGCCTGTCTGGCACATGATATTGGCAACCCGCCTTTTGGTCATGCCGGTGAATACGCCATTCGGGAATGGTTTGACGATGCTTCTCATACCGACTTTTTAAAAGATTTAAGTCCTGAACAGGAAGCCGATGTCCGCCAGTTTGAAGGCAATGCCCAAGGCCTGCGCCTGCTGACCAAGATCGATTATCATCCTTATGATGGCGGCATGCGCCTGACCTATGCCACACTCGGTGCCTATCTTAAATATCCGTGGCTCTCTGAGGCGATTGACCCGACTGGCAACACCCCTGCCAGCCGACGTCCTAAATTTGGTTGTTACCAGTCTGAAAAAGAGATTTTGCAGGAAATTGCTGAACAGCTAGGATTAATCCAGCTTGGTGAATATCATTATTGTCGTCATCCGCTGACCTATCTTTTAGAAGCTGCGGATGACATCTGCTATGCCCTGATTGATCTGGAAGATGGTATTAGCCTGAATATGCTCAGTTATGCCGAAGTCGAGCCAGTTTTCCTAAACTTGCTGGGAGAATATGGCACACCTGAAGAAATCAATCTGCCTAATACCACCTGGCAACAAAAAATTGCCGCCTTACGTGGTCGGGTCATGAAACGTCTGGTAGATGAAGTCACCACAGCTTTTGCGCGACATCAACAGGAAATTTTGATGGGCCAACTGCAAGGTTCATTGCTGGGTTATTGTAGTGCCGACATTGAGATTGGCATTAACCGGGCCAAAGAACTGGCGCGAGACAAGATCTTCGAACATCCGCAAAAAGCCGGTCTGGAAATTATCGCGCATCAAAGTTTACAAACGATTCTGGATGCCTTTATTCCACTCACCACACCGCACAAAACCTTAAGCTTTAAGGAACAGCGTTTAATGGCTATTTTAAAACGTTCGGGTGCGCAGTTTAGTGCTGATCATTATGACAACATTATGCAGGTGCTGGATATTGTCTCCAAGTTTTCTGATCATCAGGCTTACAATCTGGCGCAGGAACTGCATGGCAATAAAGCCGGGTTACTCTAATGCGAACGAGCGCCTGATGATAATCTCAGCAAAATCACTGCTTTTGAATGATAGAGTTTTGCCTTTATCGAAAATGCTGACTACTATGCCTGTATTAAATTTGAGTATATAAAAAATGATTGGATGCCTGATTGGGGAAGTGCTGGCGCTGGAAGCACCGACTGTTTTATTAAATGTAAACGGCGTAGGTTATGAGATTGATACTCCTTTAACCACTTTCTGCCAGTTGCAAAAAGGCCAGAAAATTACCCTGTGGACCCATCTGGCTGTTCGTGAAGATGCCCAATTACTTTATGGCTTTATCAATGCGCAGGAAAAAACCATTTTCCGTACCTTATTAAAGGTGAACGGCGTTGGCCCGAAAATGGCGCTTGGTATTCTTTCCACTTTAAGTGTGGAAATGCTGATCCATACCGTTGAACATGAAGATATCAACACTCTGGTCAAAGTTCCGGGAGTGGGTAAAAAGACTGCTGAACGCCTGATGATTGAATTGCGTGACCGCTTTAAAGCCATGGCTTCAGGTGCTGTGCCAAGCAATTCAACTGCACCAAAAATTCAGTTTATGGGCAATTCAGCCGTGGCTGAAGCGGAAGCTGCATTACAGTCCTTGGGCTATAAACCTGCTGAAGCACAAAAACTGGTGAATGCTGCCAAAGGTGAATTTACTGAAGCCAGTGAGATCATTCGCGCGGCATTAAAGTCGATGAATAAATAATAGCAATCAGATATTGAATATAAAATTTATGCCAGTATCAGAATCTACCTGGCGACATGGATGTCGCCTGTTAAACTGTGCTATCAGGACGTAGCATCAGTTTAACAAATGGGTTTTGTTACTTTTGCCCAGTCAAAAGTAAGAGCATGCCGACTCAATGGCATAGAAATTCCAAGAGCATTTTGAGGCTATGACTTTATTCACCTCAAATAAACCATAGAGATTAACTCAAAAGATGCAAGACCGTCTCATCAGTGGTTCTGAAAAACCCGAAGATCATTTTGATCGTGCCATCCGCCCGACTTCCCTCGATGACTACATCGGTCAGCCGGTGGTCCGCGAGCAGATGGAAATTTTCATTGGCGCAGCACGTGGCCGTGAAGAAGCCCTTGATCACACCCTGATTTTTGGCCCGCCAGGTCTGGGTAAAACGACATTGGCCAATATTATTGCCCGAGAAATGGGTGGTAATCTCAAGTCAACTTCTGGCCCGGTACTGGAACGTGCTGGTGACTTAGCCGCGATGCTAACGAACCTGGAAGAAGGCGATGTCCTGTTTATTGACGAGATTCACCGTCTTTCACCCGTGATTGAAGAAATCCTGTATCCGGCGATGGAAGATTATCAACTCGATATCATGATTGGTGAAGGCCCTGCAGCCCGTTCGATTAAACTGGATTTACCGCCATTTACCTTGGTAGCTGCAACTACACGAGCTGGTCTACTCACCTCTCCGCTGCGTGACCGTTTCGGAATCGTACAGCGTTTAGAGTTTTATTCGGTTGAAGATTTAACCCACATTGTCAAACGTTCAGCCAATTTGATGGATGTACCTATGACTGGAGATGGCGCAAAAGAAATTGCCCGTCGCTCACGAGGTACACCGCGTATTGCTAACCGTTTATTGCGTCGAGTTCGTGATTACGCTCAGGTCAAAGGTACCGGTGAGATCAATCAGGATATGGCCCAACGTGCTTTGGACATGCTCAAAGTCGATAAAGATGGTTTAGATACACTCGACCGCCGTTATTTATCAATGTTGCTTGAGCGTTTTGATGGTGGTCCTGCCGGTGTTGAAGCCTTGGCTGCTGCCATGGCGGAAGATTCAGGCACGCTTGAAGATGTCATTGAGCCTTACCTGATTCAGCAAGGTTATGTGATGCGAACCGCGCGTGGTCGTATTGCAACGAATATGGCGTATTTGCAGTTTGGGATGACGCCGCCCGAACCAAAAGAGAAGTGATTTTAAAAAGCAGCTTAGGCTGCTTTTTTTATTTCAGTTTTAATCATTTTGCTGATCTGTCTATTTAGCTCATTTAGTATCAAGTAAATTGTAATATTATCTTCACCTATAATCTTTTTAAGCTCAATTCCTATATTTTGAAACTCACTGTGTTCTAGTACTTCTGTTATTGTCTTATCTTGTCTTTCAATCATTAGTTCAGACCCTGCTTCCATTAATAAAAGTTCTAAATATGGCCATAGTAATTTAAAAAATAATCTGTTCTTAATTTCTAGATTATTGGTAGCTCTACCTTTACTAAGTAAAAATAATTCTAATACATGATAATCTTGTAATACCTGACTCGAAGTATCTCTTAACTCTTGATATATTTGTCCTACATGTATAGTTCGATCCAATTTTTCCTTTTCACTAATAGCTCCGTAAAATACCCCGAAATCTCTAAGTTTTATAATAAGTTTAGCTTGTCCACTAATGAAGCTTGAAGCATATTGAATAAAGTTTTGAGTTATAAGTTGTTTATTTTTAAATGCTAACTCTTTTTCCAAATGATCTCTTTGGCTTTCTATTAAATCCCCAGTAGATTTAATTTGACTTTCTGTAGATTTTCTCACCACATAAACCGTCACTATAAAACCAAACAGACTGATTAAACCCGATACAAAAACTGAAGCTGCAACAACCCAATCTGTCGAATGTTGTAAATCTAAATATACTTTCTGACCTTTAGGCTGTTCTAAAATGACTGCTTGTTTTTCTTCTACTGCCACAATTGACCCTTCTTGTTTTAAATCGACTATTTACCCCTCGCATTCTAAACATTTTCAAATCATTACAAAAGAAAAAGCCAACTGACCATGTCTAAATCAGTTGGCAAAAGCACAACTCTATTTTTTCTAAGTTTTATTTAGACTTATTTTGTGTCTTCCTTAAACTCCTTAAAGTCCGCTTTACGAATCATCGCATGAATACCCTTGGTTCGATCGACCACTTGAGACACTTCAAAATCAGTCGCTGCACTTAAGTAGGCATAGGCAATTTCTTCAGAAATGCCATATTCATTGACTAGGAAGCGAATCGCTTCACGGGTGGATTTACGCATGGCTTCATCTAAGTCTTCATCCAGACCCGGCGTAATCCAGAATTCAGCATTTTCAGCCAGCGGCTGTTTAATCTCTGCACCTGGAATTTTATCCTTGCCAGATTTAAGCAAAGTGAATTTTAAAGTCGCCCGTGCTGATCCTTCCAAGGCAGTTAAAGCCACCTCGCCATCGCCTTGTACAAAGTGACTATCGCCTGTATAGAACAAAGCACCTGGCACCTGTACAGGATAATAAGCCGTTGCACCTGCACCTAATTCATTAATGTCGATATTCCCGCCATAAAATGATGGCGGCACAGAGTGCACAGGCTCACTGGTATTTGGTGCAACGCCCATCGTGCCCATAAACGGATTCAGCGGGAAACGAATCGCTTTACCAGATTCAGTTTTTAAAACGCCTTTCCATACACCATCCGCATTTTTCTCAATTGGGGTAAAAATGGACACGTTGCCATAAGCATCAGGATTGGCTGGAGATGCATGCTCATGTTTCTGACGTTTCGGGAATTCGGGTAAAGTGCCTTTGCCATGACGGTTTGAAATCACGCCATAAGGTACACGCGGTTCAACTTTTAAAATCTCCACCTTTAGAATATCGCCCGGCATTGCCCCTTCTACATAGACAGGCCCGGTAATAATGTGTGGTCCATCTTTATGGAAATCATGTTTCAATTTGGAATTCGTGATCAGCTTGGCTTCATCCAATACATGCTCAGGTTTGACGCCTTTTGATGTGAAATATTTCTCTGCATTGCGGCCTTGATCTTCCAGCAGCCCTTCATGCGAAACTGTATCGAAAGTAACTGTGCTACCTGAAGGGACAGTCAAGACAGGTTTTGCATCTTTATTTGGCAGATAACCCCACGTAATCGTATTCAAGGTACTCGGCACATAATAATGACCTTTATATTCACCACTTTTGAGTAATGTGGGTTTATTTTCCAGCTGTTTCAGTATTTTAAAGTCTTCAGCCCATAGGCTTGTCGAAATAAAACTTAAGCTTGAAGCCACTGCCAGAGATAAAGCCAAAGGTTTTAACATGTGTTCAATTTCCGTCATAAAAAATATTACGGAAGAGTGAATGCAATCTAAGTGCCAAAATAATTTTAAGAGGTTTAAAAAATCTTCACTTCATCGGAGTTATTGATATAAATGGAATCGTTTTTTCTTTTCCCCGATTCTTTTTCATGTGGTAATTTTTTATAAAATTCATACCTTATAAATATAAAAAATCAATTTAGACACATATTTTTACAATGTAAAAGAGTGAACAAAGCTCTTTGAGAACAGATATTAACACCCAGAATACCTTTAAAGTATTAAAAAATACTTAGAGGGTTTTGGTCGAATTTAAATCAGTATGCCATCCTAAAGAATCACTTTAACCATTTCAAATTCTTAAGGTTCTCCCGAAGTATGAATATGTATAAGCAGATATCCCTTTGTCTTCCTCTTCTTTTCTGTAGCCAGTTCAGCCTGGCCGACTGGATTGATGACTCTGTATACGCTGCTGAAGCACACACCATCAAATTACGCCAGCATATCCATCAGCATCCTGAACTGGGAAATATGGAATTTAAAACCTCGGAGCTGGTCCAAAAAGAATTAAAATCCTACGGCATTGAAGTACGTAAAGGCTATGCCAAAACGGGTGTAATCGGTCTATTAAAAGGTGGCAAACCTGGCCCTGTGATGGCCTTACGTGCAGATATGGATGCACTACCAATTAAAGAAACTGCACCTGTGTCTTTTGCCAGTAAGCAAAAAGCCATTTATCAAGGCAAAGAATCTTATGTGATGCATGCCTGTGGCCATGACGCGCATACTGCGATGTTATTGGGTGCAGCCAAAGTTCTGGCCGCCAATAAAGATAAAATTGCAGGGACAGTGGTGTTTGTATTCCAGCCAGCTGAAGAAGGCGGTGCAGATATCGATAATTTCACTCATGGCGATCAGATTGGCTCACGTAAAATGATTGCCGACGGTGCCTTAAAAAATCCAAAACCTGAAGTGATTTTCGGGATGCATGTTATGGCAGGCATGCCAAGCGGCAATATCTTCTACAAAGATGGTGCGATTTTAAACAGTGCCGATCATTTACGTATTCAGGTGAATGGCAGTCAGGTGCATGGCTCCATGCCTTGGGCAGGTAAAGACCCGATTTATGCCTCTGCCCAGATGGTCACCAATTTACAAAGCCTGATCAGCCGTAAAGCCGATTTGACTAAAGGAATGGGCGTGGTCAGTATTGGCAGCATTCAGGGCGGCACCACCGGTAACGTCATTCCAGATCAGGTCAATATGGTTGGCACCATCCGCTCCAATAGTGAAGATGTACGTCAAGGCATTTTAAAAGACTTGCCGAAAATGCTGGAACACAATGCCGCAGCCAATGACGTCAAGGTGAAAGTCGAAATTGCACCTTATGCACCAGTGACCACCAATGATAAAACCTTGACTGAATTGATGCGCCCGACATTAGCGAGCGTGCATGGTGAAGATAAATTGCATGTTTTAGACAACAATGCCAGCGCCAGTGAAGACTTTGCTTACTATGGCCAGCTCATGCCATCGCTCTTCGTGTTTGTTGGTGCCACACCAGCAGATCAGGATCCGGCAAAAGCCGCACCGAACCACAACCCGAATTTCATTGTCGATGATGCGACCTTGAAAACCGGGGTCGAAAGCCATGTCCGTTTTATTCTGGACTATCCAAAAGTGGCCGAGCAGGTTCAGGCCAACTGGAAACAGAAAAATAAAGGCTAATCTTCTATTACTAAAATGCGCGGCTCAATAGACTCGCGCATTTTAGTATCTGCTGCTGTTTTATAAATGAGCTGTTAAGCGCTCAGTACTTCATCTTAGTGACTTCTCTCCAGATTTGACACCTTGTGCCATTGGTCTCAAGACTCACAATGCTAAACTTTGAACCGCTAAATTGCTTGACTGTTGGCAGGAATCCGGCAAACTCTAATCCCTTTCCTGCATCTAAAAACAAGCAAAAATTTCGAAAATCTGCATGGAACAAAACTATGGCGAATCACTTTGAATTCAATATCCGCGTTTATATTGAAGATACTGATGCGGGTGGCATTGTCTATCACGCCAATCATATTCGCTATATGGAACGTACCCGTACCGAATGGTTACGTGCCGCTGGAGTGAGCCATTACTGGCATCAGACAGACTACAACTTTGTGGTGCATAAAATTAATGTCAAATATATGCGTCCGATCCTGATGGATGATTTAATTACTGTTACGGCACGTGTCATTTCATGTAAAGCTTCATCATTTGTATTGCAACAAAATATTTATCGTGGTGAAATCATGCTTGCATCAGGTGAGGTTGAGTTGGCATGTATCAGTGCAGAGATGCGACCACGTCGACTCCCGGATGAAATCCGCGAACTAATTCAAAAAGAATTGGAACAAGACTAAAAAAATTTATTGGCACACGTAACAACTATGGCGACTCAGTTAGAATCATCTCTTCAAGTTTCAGATCTTATTTTACAAGCAAGCCCTGTCGTACAACTGGTGATGCTTTCTCTCCTGTTAGCCTCAATATATAGCTGGTATCTGATTGCCAGGCTCTATATGAGTTATAAAAAAGCCCAGGCCGATGATGAACATTTCCAGAAAATCTTCTGGTCTGGCGCTGAGTTGAACACCCTGTATAACAATGCACAACTCAATTCTAAACGTACCGGCCTTGAAGATATTTTCTATCAGGGTCTGGGCGAGTTCCTGAAACTGAAAAAACGCCATGCGCCAACTGCCCAGTCGATTGAAGGGACAGAGCGTATTCTGCGTGTCGGTTTAAGCCGTGACCAAGGTCATCTGGAACAAGGTCTGGGTGCATTAGCAAGTATCGGCTCGGTTGCGCCTTATGTCGGTCTGTTCGGTACAGTCTGGGGCATCATGAACGCCTTCATTGGCCTGGCAGATGTTGATCAGGTGACTTTGGCGACAGTCGCACCCGGTATTGCCGAAGCACTAATTGCAACAGCGATCGGTCTGTTTGCAGCCATTCCAGCGGTATTGGCCTTTAACCACTTCACGGCCAAAGGTGAAACGGTCTACTCTGACCGTGCGCTATTTGCCGAAGAAATGGTGGCGCTATTGCAACGTCAGTCTGTGGGCGTAACTCAGGACAAAGACTAATGGCGATTCAAGGTTCAGGACGCTTTCAGCGTATTAAAAAGCCACTGAAAAGTGACATGAATGTCGTACCATATATCGATGTCATGCTGGTACTTCTGGTGATCTTTATGGTCACCGCTCCGATGATTACCAGTGGCATCAAGGTTGACTTGCCTCAGGCCAACGGATTACCGATCGAATCCAAGGATGCCCCGACCATTGTCACACTGAAAGAAGATGGTTCATATTATCTAGAATATAAAAATCAGGCGACTGGTCCGGTCACACTGGAAGAATTGACGCGTACTCTGGTTGATGCCCAAACCCAGGCACAAAATGAAAACAAGGTGCTCAATGTCGTGATCAATGGCCATAATACCCGTCCATATGGCGATGTCATGGCCTTGATGTCCAGCCTGCAGGATGCTGGCCTTTCTCAAGTCGGTTTACTGACCAAACCCCTAGAATAAAGTATGAAAAATTATCAGAAACCGCCCTTTCAAAAAAAAGCAATTGCGATTGGATTTACACTCGGCATCCATGCAGTGGCTTTGGTGGGCTTACTTTATCTGGGCATGAGTAAACCCCCTGAACCGCCAAAACAGATCAAAACCGTTCTGATCAAGCCAGAAGACCTTAAACCGGTGACTCGCGAAGAAACCGAATTTGAGGAAACTGCACATGAAAACGTCGCAGAAGAAATTACCCAAACTGCTGAACCCAGTATAGAACCGGCTCCTGTCATTCCAACTGCTGCCCCTGCTGTACCTGTGACTCCACCTCCGCCAAAAGTCGATACACAAAAAGCGCAGCAGGAGCTAAAAGCGGCAGAGGCAGCACAAGCCAAGGCTGCGCAGCAAGCAGCGGAAGCAGCAAAACGTGCCCAAGCCGCTGAACAGGCCAAACAGGCAGCAGCCAAAGCTAAAGCCGATGCAGCGCAAAAATCCAAGGCGGAAGCCGAAGCTGCACGCCAAGCTGAACTGAATGCACAACGCAAAGCCGATGCTGCTCAAAAAGCCAAACTGGAAGCACAGAAAAAAGCTGACTTAGCTGCCAAGCAAAAAGCGGATGCTGCAACAAAAGCCAAAGCAGAGGCTGATGCCAAACGTAAGGCTGAAGCTGCTGCTAAAGCAAAGGCAGATGCGGCGGCAAAAGCCAATAATGATGCAGCAGCGAAACGTAAAGCAGATGCTGATGCGAAAGCTAAAGCGGATGCAGCAGCAAAAGCCAAAGCAGACGCGGCAGCCAAGGCTAAAAATGATGCAGCGACGAAACGCAAAGCGGATGCTGATGCAAAAGCCAAAGCCGATGCGGCTGCTAAAGCTAAAGCCGACGCTGATGCCAAACGCAAGGCAGATGCAGACGCTAAGGCCAAAGCAGATGCCGACGCTAAAGCCAAAGCGAATGCCGAAGCAAAAGCCAGAGCTGATGCAGAGGCCAAAGCTTCAGCCGCTAAACAGGCTGCTGAAGAAGCTGCACAGAAAAAAGCGGAATCAAAACGGATTGCATCCACTGCGAAGCGCGATTTTGAAAACAAAATCAAACGCGCCTGGGATACACCAGTCGGATCATCAGGCCAGCGTGCGACTGCACGTGTAACCCTGAATGATAATGGCGGTGTGGTCTCGGTCATTGTGAATTCAAGTGATTCAGACATGAAAGCCAGTGTAGAAGCTGCAGTCCGTGCTGCCGCACCTTATCCAATGCCATCCGATCCAGATGCACGCAGAGAAGCACGAAGCTTTACTTCAACCTTTACTGCGCAATAAAAAACGGAGCCATCACATAAATAATGTTGTGATGGCTTTTATTTTTTAAGCTAAACTTCACTTTAAGTTGATTAAATAATATTCACTTTTCACAGTGTCATAACAGTTTGGTCATAAATTCATGGTTTTATTCTATTAAATCCATGCGATGATGTAGCCCAAGCACCTATACAATAAATCCGTTGATTTGAGTAAATAACGAATGATGGAAAAGACTCGCAAACATCTACTCTGCCTCGCAATCATTAGCGCTTTAAGCCCTGTATTGGCAACCCAGTCTTATGCCCAATTGCATCTGGAAATTACCAAAGCACCTGAGGCAGCACCTAAAATTGCCGTTGTACCTTTCAGTCAGGATCAGAGCATTTATCCTATTGTGGAAAATGACCTGAATCGTTCTGGCCGCTTTACCAGTGCTTCAAAAAACCTGCCTGCAACAGCGACATTGAATAATCCGAATGCAGAAGCTTGGGCATCGGCTGGTGTTCCCTATGTGGTCACTGGTTCATCCAAGACCACAGCCGATGGTTCTTTTGAAATCCAGTATCAGCTTTATGATGTCGAAAAAAAACAATATCTATTAAATGAATTGCTGACTGTTCCAGCCTCACGCACCCGTCAGGCAGCGCATATGATCAGTGATGCCATCTATCAGGCATTGACCGGTATTCCGGGTGACTTTAGCGGACGTATTGCCTATGTGCTGCGTAATCCTGCTACGCCGGAACAACGCTATACCTTGCAGATTGCCGACACCGATGGCGAACAGCCAAAAACCATTTTAACCTCGCGTGATCCGATCCTTTCTCCGGCATGGACACCAGATGCCAAAAAAATCGCTTATGTGTCCTTTGAAACCAAACGCCCGGCGATTTATGTACAGGATCTGGCGACCGGACAGCGTGAAAAACTGGCCAGCTTCCGCGGCTTGAATGGCGCGCCGAGTTTCTCTCCAGATGGCAAGAGCATGCTGTTTACTGCTTCTATGCACGGCAATCCGGAAATCTACCAGATGAATCTGGAAACGCGTAAGCTACAACGTATGACCAATGACAGTGCCATTGATACTGAAGCACGTTATTCGCCAGATGGAAAATCTTTTATTTTCACTTCTGACCGTGGTGGTTCTCCGCAAATTTACCGCCATGATCTTGAATCAAGTAGCAATAAACGCCTGACCTTCCGTGGTGCATTCAACGCGCGCGGCACGCTGAGCGCAGATGGTAAAAAACTTGCATTAGTTCATCGTCCAAGCGGCAGTAACTATCGAGTTGCGGTTCAGGACATGGCCTCCGGTGTGAACAATATTCTGACGCCAACGACGCTGGACGAATCACCGAGCTTCTCACCAAATGGCCAGATGGTGGTCTATGCCACCCGTGAAGGTGCACGCGGACTCTTGTCGATCATGTCGCTGGATGGCCGCTTCCGTATGAATTTACCAAGTGAAACGGGTGAAGTCCGTGAACCGGCTTGGGCGCCAAAATAAGATTTTTATATTGATAAACCCTTTACCCCATAATCAAACTTCATGGAGATGAAGATGAACAAAGTAAAATTATTTGCCTTGCCACTTTTAGCAGCAGCTGTTGTCATGACAGGTTGTGCGAGCCGTAAGCCTGCCGCTGAAGTTCAAACGGGCGGTTTAGATACGACCGGTACAACAACTGTGAATACTCAAGGTCTGAGTGAAGATGCAGCACTGAATGCACAAAACATGGCAGGCGCTTCTGCAAAAGGCGTTACTGCAGAAAATAAAGCATTCTTAGCAAAACGCGTGGTGCATTTTGACTATGACAGTACTGAGCTCAGCAATGAAGATCTAAATACGCTGCAAGCCCATGCGCAGTTCCTGATGGCCAATGCCAATTCACGTGTAGCACTCACTGGCCATACCGATGAACGCGGTACCCGTGAATACAACATGGCACTTGGCGAGCGTCGTGCCAAAGCAGTAGAAAGTTTCCTGGTGACGACTGGTGTTAATCCTGGTCAATTGGAAGCAGTCAGCTATGGTAAGGAAATGCCAATCAATGCGGGCCATGACGAAAATGCCTGGAAAGAAAACCGCCGTGTAGAAATTAATTATGAAGCGGTACCACCATTGTTGAAATAATTTTCATTCATGATGCTTTCATCAAATAAAAAGCACTCAATCCTGAGTGCTTTTTATTGGCTTCAATGAAAGAATCGGTCTACTTTGGAAGCTGATCCTGTTCAGCCGGATGCATCGATTCGATCAGGTCATGTTTATTGAATTGTTTGTACTCTGGTTTTGCTTCATAATCCCGCCAGGCTTCTTTCATCTTGTCTTCAGAGATATCATCTAAAGTAATGCCTTCGCTTGGCGTTGGAGTCGCATCAAACTTCAATGTTGTCATATCTGTGCTCCTATTCTCAATTTTCCTTTGTCTTCAACATAGCATTTTCCGCAGGAGTTGCAAGGGCAAAATCGATACAAATAATCCAGTTTAATTTTTCTTTTAGTACGTTCTCATCTAAAATATAGCCGCATATCGTTTTGATCATTTTTTCCCGATTTAAGTTTTGGAGTTTCCCTATGTCATACCGCACTTTATCCCAGTTTTTACAACAACAAAGCGGGAATCTCACACCTGAACTTGCGCAAGTTATTGAAACAATTGCAAACACTTGCAAAGACATTGATCAATTACTACAAAAAGGTGCTTTAGCGGGTGTATTGGGAAGTGCACAGCATGAAAACGTTCAAGGCGAAGAGCAAAAGAAACTGGATGTCATTTCTAATGACTATTTGATTAATGCCTTGCAGCAACATCCAAATGTGGGTGGTTTGGCCTCAGAAGAACTGGATGAATTCACCCCTGCACAAGAAAATGGTCAATTTCTGGTATTGTTCGATCCATTAGACGGTTCAAGCAATATCGACATCAATATGTGTGTGGGTACCATTTTTTCGATTCTTCCTGCAAAAAATGCCGTGACTCAGGCAGAAGACTTTATGCAGGCGGGTATCAACCAGGTCGCTGCAGGTTATGTATTGTATGGCCCGTCTACCATGATGGCGCTGACTGTAGGTGCAGGAACTGTCTTCTTCACATTCGACCCAGAAACTCAAGAATTCTTGCTGACTTCTAAAGATATTCAAGTCGCTGCAGATACCAAAGAATATGCGATCAATGCCTCAAATCAACGTCATTGGGAAGCACCAGTACAGCGTTATATCGATGAATTATTAGCGGGCAAAACCGGCCCTCGTGAAAAAGACTTCAATATGCGCTGGGTGGCTTGTATGGTGGGCGACATTCACCGTATTCTTTGCCGTAGCGGTATCTTCATGTATCCATACGACCTTAAAGATCCGGCTAAAGCTGGCCGTCTACGTTTAATGTACGAAGCCAACCCAATGAGCATGCTCATGGAACAGGCTGGCGGTGCATCGACTACAGGTCGCGTGCGTATTCTTGAGATCGAACCGACAGATCTACATCAACGTGTACCAGTGATCATTGGTTCTAAAAACGAAGTTGATCTTGTGACCAGCTACCACAACTAATTTTTATAGCGGCAGTCGATATTGAATCGGCTGCCGTGGATTATATCTCCCATGCCAACTTTTTTTCTTGATTCAAAAGACAATCCAAAGATTAAACACTTACGTGGTTTAATTGAACAAAATACCTATCGTAAAAAACAGGGTCAAACGGTTTTAGAAGGCACGCATCTGTCTCTCGCCTGGCTACATGAAAACCGTAAAATTGATTCGATTTTCACTACAGAACATGCACTTTCACATCCTGATTTCGAGAAAATTCTCGCAAAATACACAGGTATGGTCTTTGTTCTGAGCGAATCTTTATACAAAGATTTAAGTACCTTAGGAACATCTTTAGCGTGTTTAGCTGTGGTCACTTTACCAACAGCAAATTATGCATTGGATTTTAAAGCAGACACTTTGATTCTGGAAAATGTACAGGATCCGGGTAATGTAGGCACCCTGCTTCGCTCGGCTGCTGCTGCCGGTATTGAACAGATTGTGTGTACCAAAGGTTCTGCCTCGCTCTGGTCTCCACGCGTATTACGTGCCGGTATGGGTGCACATTTCACACTGCAAACCTTTGAAAATATCGCGCTTGAACAAATTCTTGAGCAATTTCAAATCCCTGTCTATGTAACTAGCTCACACCGTGCTGAAAGCCTGTATTCAAAAGACTTACGTAAACCTTGCGTGTGGATTCTGGGTAATGAAGGCCAAGGCGTGTCTGATTATGCGATGCAACATGCTGAAGCCGTGAGCATTCCGCAACCTGGCGGTCAGGAATCACTGAATGTCGCAATTGCAGGTTCGATCTGTTTCTTTGAAATGGTACGTCAACGTATCTAATTAGGGATTTAGGTTACAGTGTTTTAATACGACCCTGCCCATGTATAAAATAGATTAAACTACAAAAATAATAAACTTAATTGTCAACCAAACCAGGATTCCCAACGTTATATGATTATGAACTTGGGAATAATGGTGGGTGTCCAATGACAGGATTTTCCATCTCTATGGATTTAGCACCAAAACAGTTGCAAACACACGATGTAAGTATTCTGAAGAGTACGGCTGAAGCACGTCTGAAGAATTTCATGCAGGATGTGACGGGGCGTGCCTTGGTGATGATGGAAAGTGCGACTCAAGGTCATCATGGTATTGCCATGGATCTGGTTCAGGAAGCTTTCATTTCCTTACACAAATCCTATGCAGAAAAAAGTACTGAAGAATGGTATCCCCTATTTTATACCATTCTCAACAACAAGTTACAGGACTGGCGTCGTAAAGAGTCACGGCGTGGTCAAATGTTTTCATTTTTCAAGAAAGTCAGTCTTGATGACGACGAAATTGAATTTGATGATGTCGTCGATGAATCAACACCAACGCCGCTGGACTTTCTCGATCAGGCAGTCACTGCTGAAGAAATCCAGGAAGCGATTGCAAAATTGCCTGTGCGTCAGCAGCAGGCATTTATGCTCAGAGCTTGGGAAGGATTTGATACGCATACCACCGCACAGATTATGAACTGCACAGAAGGCAGTGTAAAAACCCATTACTACCGTGCTATCCAAGGCTTACGCGCCTCTTTAGCACATTTAAATCCATATCTGGGAGGGTCATCCGAATGAATCAAGATGATTTCTTAAAACAAGTAACTTCCAAACTTGATGGACTGGCACAACAACATAAAGACAAACCTGTTGTCATGCACCATGTTCTTGAAGAAATTCAGGATTCAAAACACTCACGCTTTGCATTTCTAAAAATGTCAGGTTTTGCTTTGGCAGCTGCGATTGCAGGCGTTGTGGTATTACCGAATCTTTCGGACCATAACGAACCGCAAACTCAAATGGTGTCAGTCCCAAAACTGTCTCCGCAAATGCTTGAAGATTTAGAAATGTTAATGGTTTTAGGTGAGGACAAAGTTCCACATGGCAGCTAAAAAATTGGTGATTGCTTTTTGTGCATTCAGTTTTCTGCAAACCAGCTTTGCAGGATTTGAACGTTTTTGGCTATTTTCCAAAGATGCGAATACCCAAGTAACTGATACTTGGGATAGTCTTTCTGATTCTGAACAATTGGCACTGATTAAACGTTACCAATCTCTAAAAGAAATCCCCGAACAACAACGTGTTAGCTTACAGCAGCGTATGGACTGGTTTACTCAACTCCCTAATGCGGAAAAACAAAGAATGCGTGAGACTTGGCAAATGATGAGCAGTCAGGAACGCAAAGAACTGGGCGCACGTATGCAAAAAGCGTCTCCTGAGCAACGCCTTGCCATTCGCGAAGAATACATTCTCAAATATCAGCAAGTGACTCAGCAGCCTAACTCGCATTAAAAACTTAATATAAAAAAGCCTCCATATGGAGGCTTTTTTGATGTTTCAATCATATTTTATTTTCTTAAGCGGCGATAACCTGCAAGCCCTAATAATCCTAGTAGCCCCCACATTCCAATTGCCCCACCACCACTTGAGGACGTATTCGTATTTTTAACTGTATTACGTAACAAGATTGTCGCTTTTTCTGACATTTTTTCATCAGCATCAAAAATCGCATAATCCATGCTGTAATTTGCCTGGCTTAAATTATTTTTTACACTAAATGTCAGCTGTCCACCATAACAGGTCTGATTTTGGTAGGTATCAGGACAGGCTCCTTGTCGCTCTGCCTTCAGTGAAACTCCCGCAGGCAGCTTAACAATATGAATCGGGATCTCTTTTCCATCTTTATCTTGATAAAAAGCCGACTTTCCTGATGGTAGAGGCCCATCCCCATCATCACTATCATTTTCAAGCGGATTTACCATCACTGTAAGATTATTCTCTGGACTAAGCCGATATTCATCATCTTTTGCAATTGGTGCAATGTTGTTAAAAGCTGCTCTTAAGAGGCCAGCACTGCTTACACCTGTAGCCTGGTCTTTAAGTGTATAACTACAGAACTCCATATCAACCGAACTGGTCTGCTTACCATCAGTGCGATACATCATGATCCGGTTTAAATCAGGTTTCCACTCACATTTAAGATTTGGATCATTGGGATTTCCTTCCACAGTGGTCGAATTACCAGTACCAATTAACTTACCAACACCTAAAGTTTTTACACTGACCTCATAATTTTCTGAATTTAAGGCTTTAATTTGAATCTTATCATTGGTTAGAGTTTCTTGAGGCATAGCCAAGATAAAAGGATTAATATAGATTGCACGATATTTCTGATATTGCTTGGTATATTTAAGCAAATCCTGATAACTTTTCAATTCTTCCTTTAAACCAGGAAGCTCATTTTCTGGAGTATTTTTATCAGCAATGATTTCTTCGAGATCATCTATATTCTCCTGATAAAAGTCATTGAGTTCTACCAAACTCTTATTTTGCAAGTCCGTAATATCGGCTGCAGTCAAACGTCGGATTTCAACTGAGCCGATCTCGCAAGTATTTTTAGCACTTGGATCAAATGTTAATGTGGATCCAATCACACGATCAATACCACGCTGGTCTTGTTCAATACAGCCACTCACTCCGATATCTACCAAATCCGTTGCGGTCTGATTATCACGCGGGTAATACAGCCCTAAATAGCGATTATCAATAGCAGGCTCAATATAATTTGTTAATAAACTGCTGATTATATTGTTAGAGACATCAAGATTATTTGAAGTAGTATCTTCGTCTAATTCTGGCAATACGCAACGTGATGACCCAGTCGTTTGAATTGCATTTCGAATTGTAGAAAATTCAACACGTTGTGCCTTGGTCGGATTTCCCTGATTTAAGGCATATTCACAAGACAGGCCTTGGTTAAAGGCTAAAATATTGAAATTAAAATACCTAAAACCGGTATTGTCATAAAATAAAGTAGATTGGGCTGTATTTTCAACAATAGTATTACTTAATGCAGTTAAACTGGAGAATTTACTGAGCGGACGATTAACTTCATTCGTCATACGCACAATATGTCCTGTGGTACTTGCAGTATTCTTCGCAATAGTAGAGTTAACAATTTCTACTGTGGCATAGCCACAAAAATCAATAATACTGTTAGTAGTGTCTGAACCGTTTTTAACAATACTACTGGAATTAATTTTCACATTGGTTTGAGTTGTCCCTAAATTTCCCTGACAGTCCATTGCCAAAACACTACCATATGAACTCGCCTGATTTTTTTGAATCAAAGAATCCTGAATGACAATATTCCTTTCCGTATTCATTGCTACACTATAAATCGCCCCACCTTCTGCAGCAGCTCGGGAATTTACTATTTCACTGGTATTAATACTTAAAGGCCCGGCTACATAAAAAGTACCGCCATTCCCTTTATCCAAGGTATTTATTGCTGCATAACCATCCTTTAAGATCAGATGATGAATTTCCAGACTGGATTGACTGGCCATGCTATTAAATAATCTGGTTTTCCCCTGACCCGAAATAGTACTTTTTAAAGCCTCCCGGGTTGGATATAACAGCGTAATCGGACTACGACTAGCATAGTTAAGCGGAGTTTTCCCATAAATTTTGAGCGCTGACTCTACGATCAGCTCTTTATCTAATTTGTACTCGCCTGCTTCAAGCTGAATCACATCTGCAGCTGAACCATCCAATCGAAGCGTACGTCCTACATTACATCCGCCATAAGATTTATCCAGTTTTGCAGTTTTAATGGCTTCTCGTAAAGAACAGGCATTATTATTCTCGCCATCTTCATCAGCAAAAGTAGTTACATATATCGTTTTATCTTCGGCTGCCATCAAACTCATGGCAGATAAAATCATGGCCGCAAGCAGTCCTTTTTTATAATTTTTCATGATTTTTCCTTAATCTTTTAATCCACGGCGTAAACCTATTAATCCGAGTAAAATCAGTAGCCCACCACCACCCCATGAGCCGCCTGAAGTTTTGACTGCTTTGTCTTCCATTTCATTTTTTGGCTCCTGAACAATTTGAGTAGTAATAGTCAAATAAGGTTTACTTTTATTAAACCGTGTCGATGAGGTCACCACTTGTAGTTCGAAAATATCTGCTCCATGCCAGGTAGAATCCGGGGTATAAACGACATTGCCATGAATATCGATGATTGTTTTACCCTTGGAAGCTGTTTTGGTTTGTACCACTTTCAAACAGCCATCTTGCCAAGGCTCACCCGTCGGATTATGACCAACAATGGCATTACACTGTTCTTTTGGAATTAAATCACTATCTCCCAGATAAGATTCAATTGAAAACTTGGCAATTTCACCCTTTAACAGATCTTGTCCCACTAGACTGCCTGAAATTGGTATTGTGATTTCAACAGCACCTCGATCACAAAACAGATTATCCATCAAACGGTTGATCCCACGCTGATCTGCCGCCTCACATGCTACTGTTGGATTTGCCAGATTCAATCCTGTGCCTCTATTCACAATCGGTGATTCACTCACAAGGATATAGTTCAACAAAATTCGTGGGCGCATATAACCGAGAAATTGTCCTTTAGGAACGCTATATGGACAAAGTATGGCATTATTATTTTCTTGTAGGGTCTGACAAATACCTTCACTTTTATCTGAGGATTCAGCAAAAAGTCGTGTACCATTCCAGAACTGGTTCGGCGCGACGGCATCCCCTACACCACACGAGGCTGTCAGCAGATTATTTTGCGACACAGACTTATCACCAGTGATAATTTGGCAATCCTGTGTACCATTTCTTAAAATAATACTATTCGCTACATAAGCTCTTCCATACGGTGCATGGATATTTAAAGCAGTATTTTCATTGTCAACTATGGTGAGATTATTCAATCCCATCCCGTCCAGGACATTAATAAATACACCCTTATTTTTTAGTATCGTACTACTTAATACCTCCCCACTAATACCTTGATCTTTACTGGAGTCAGCAAACTGTCCCGCGCTATAAATATTGGTCGCGGAATTATCCAGTGTCTGATTATTTTTAAGTACACTTTGATAAATGAGGAAAGCAGGTAGCTCGCTATACAGGATCCCGCCTCGTTGGGCTTTATTATTTTCGATCAGACTATTTTTAATTTGTGCACGGCTTGTTAAGTTCTGACCAAACTTGCCAGCATTATAAATTGCCCCACCCAAGTTGGCAGCAGCATTAAATAGACGGTTATATTCTAGAATTAGCTGACCTTTATTATAAATTAGGCCACCTTGTTCAGCACAACTGGTTTTACCACAGCCTTCAAGATCCAGTTCTTTCAAATTTAACTGAACCAATGTATCTGTACTGTTGATCCGGAAAAGGTTATCAGTACCTTTCATTTGAATATGAGCATTATGCAAGCCTAATGCTTTTTCATCCGTACTGAATTCGCCATCACTTTCTGCGACCGCACGGATGGTAAGAGATTTTTTAATCGCGATATGCTGGTTTAACACATAGGTATTTTTTTCTTTTAAAATAATGGTACTGGATGAGTTCTCCCCACCACACCCCATAAAACCTGATTTAGCTAAGCCACGGTTAACATACTCAACAGCTTCTCGAAGTGAACATTCCTTGTCATCTTTTTCAATATCTTCTGTAGTGGTTACAATAATATCTGCACTATACGACTGCCCCGCTATACATAGCAAAGCTATGCCTATGCTCTTCTTGAGCATAACCTTCTCCTTAATTTTTATTTCTTTCTTTTTCTTCTAAAGTTGCAGAATCCTTGCAACAGCGAATTATTTTGCCTTACTGTGTCATAGACTGAGTAATTACTCAAGAATTTTTATATTTTACCGATATTCGTCAATCAAGGCATATATCTGCCGCAGATTAGCATTGCTGACTTTCAATTTTTCCCCTTTAAGCAATTGAATAATCTGCTCTAATCTTTGAAGCAGCACTGAAGTTTGATGTGGCCCATGGCTTAGTAAATAGTCAAAGATTTGAGGGTCTAAATGGATCCCACGACGATCGAGTACCGAGGAAACCAGCGCATAGCGATCAGCATACAAACTGCCACTCGGAACACGGGTACTGACCGCCTGCGTGAGACGGGATTGTAAATCTGGCAATTCGAGTTTGAGTTCGATAGGTGCAAAACGTGACGAAAACACCAACTGCCCACCACCTTCATTATTATAATTAATCAAGTGAAATACTGCGCGTTGCCAATGGGGTACGCCACTAATCGCTTCGATATCATCAAGTGCTACCAGATCAAAACGATCTAGAGAAGTAATCGCCTCAGTCGGTGCATCTAAAAGCTCAAGCAAAGATACCTGAATTGCAGATTTACCTACTTCCAGATAAGAGTCACAGATGGCAGACAACAAATGACTTTTACCTGTACCGGCTCCCCCATAGACATAAAATTGGTTGATCAGGCCTGCATGTAATTGACGGACAGCATCAATGACATGCCCCCAACCCGGCCCTGAAAAATCACTGATTCGGGCATCGAGCTGAGGTTCTATATCTAACTGCAATTGACGCATACGATTTTTTGGCCTTATGAGTCTTTACGATGTGGATCATGAATTTTACTTGAGTTCTCCTCTGCTTGCAGCGGTTTTTTCTGTGGCTTTTTCATTTCAATATCAACATCTAAGTCTGCTGTTTCAATATTGATTGAACCGGTAGATGCATCTTGTATGATAACAGCCCGATCACCATAAAATGGCGTATGTTCATAATACTCACGGATATGCCGCAGCAGTACCACAATCACGGCTGCCACTGGTAAGGCAATCAGCATGCCCAAGAAACCGGCCAGTTGCGCACCTGCCAGAACTGCAAATACTACAGCTACAGGAGAAAGACCAATTTTATCACCTAGTAAGAACGGTTGTAGGATATAGCCTTCTACAGCCTGACCCACCATGAATACAATCCCGACCAATACCAGTTGCCACCAGTCGATTCCAAATTGGAAAAAGGTTGCAATGACTGCGGCAATAATTCCAACCGCAAAACCAAGATACGGAATGATACTGCACAATCCGGCAATCATCCCGATGATCAAGCCAATCTCTAGGCCAATCAGTTGCAGTCCCACTGCATAGACTACGCCTAGCAGAACCATGACCAGGAACTGACCTTTGACAAAGGCACCTAAAACACTATGACATTCACTCACAATAGTTAAGGTTGTTTTTTCATAAGGACGGGGAATCAGGCGGCGTAAGCTGTCCAGCATACGATCCCAATCCAGCAAGAAATAAAAGGCAATAATCGGAATCAGGACAATCGTGCCACCAATCTGGATAAAATTCAGACCAGATTGTGCCAGTTTCAGCAGCATTGCCTGAATACTGTCAGCACTATAATTGGTCTGGACATAGTCCATCACCACGGAGGAAATCTGATCGGTATCAATCTCCATCGGGACCAGATTAAAGCTATCGGAAAGCCAAGGTAGAAATGTGTAATTGATCCAGTGAATCCCGGCCGGAATGCTATCACGCGCATACATCAGCTGCTGCCAGACCAGTGGCACCAGATACCACATCACCAAGGTGACCACGACCCCAATCCCGATAAATACGATACTGATCGAGAGCCATCGAGCCAGCCCAATGCGGTGCAAAACATCGACCAGTGGGCTAAATAAATAAGCAATTAGAAAAGCTGCCACAAAAGGAACCACAACTGGTTTAAGCAGATATAAAACCCAAAGTATCAATGCTATACCAGCAAGTATAAGAATGCGCCGTAAAGTACGATCGACCATAGAATCTTGCCTTTTCTCTATTAATCATTCTAAAAATTAAAATATTTTAATAAAGATAGCATTTTAGGCCACAAATACCATAAGAGTTTTACATATTCAGGTTATAATCGCACCCGCGAATGCGGAGACTTCATTATGAGCAACTCAACTTCTACCCCAAACACTGGTTTAAGCTACAAAGATGCAGGTGTCGACATTGAGGCGGGCGACGCGTTAGTCGATCGTATCAAATCTGTCGCTAAGCGTACCTCACGTCCCGAAGTTATGGGCGGTCTAGGTGGCTTTGGTGCACTTTGTAAAATTCCTAAAGGTTATGAAGAACCTGTTCTCGTATCTGGCACAGATGGTGTTGGTACAAAATTACGTCTGGCACTGAATTTGAACCGTCATGACACAATTGGTCAAGACCTGGTTGCAATGTGCGTGAATGACCTTCTTGTCTGTGGTGCTGAACCACTGTTCTTCCTTGATTATTATGCAACTGGTCACTTAAATGTTGATGTTGCTGCAAATGTAGTCACAGGTATTGGCGCTGGTTGTGAACTTGCTGGCTGTGCATTAGTTGGCGGTGAAACTGCCGAAATGCCAGGCATGTATGAAGGCGAAGATTACGATCTTGCAGGTTTCTGTGTCGGTGTTGTTGAGCAAAGCAAAATTATTGATGGCTCTAAAGTCAAAGCGGGTGACGTTTTAATTGGTGTAGCTTCTTCAGGTGCGCACTCAAACGGCTACTCACTGCTTCGTAAAATCCTGGACGTGAAAAACGTTGATCTGAATCAAATCGTCGATGGTCGCCCACTTGCAGATGTTGCAATGGAACCAACACGCATTTATGTAAAACCAATTCTTGAACTGTTAAAACACGTTGATGTCCATGCGATGGCACACATCACCGGTGGTGGTTTACCAGGTAACTTGCCTCGCGTACTTCCAAACGGCGCTCAAGCGCTTGTGAATGAATCTTCTTGGGAATGGCCTGAGCTATTCAAACTTCTACAACGCGAAGGTGGTGTAGAACAGTTTGAAATGTACCGTACTTTCAACTGTGGTGTCGGCATGGTGCTGGTTGTTGATGCAGCCGATGCAGACAAAACTGTTGAATTACTCAACCAGCTTGGCGAAAAAGCATGGGCAATGGGTCAGATTCAAGACAATGCTGAATCGGTTGCAGGTGCAGACGAAAAAATTCGTGTGATCTTCGCGTAATTTCGCATGATTAAAATTGCTGTACTTGTTTCAGGTAGCGGATCAAATCTGCAAGCCTTGATGGATGCCAATCTTTCCGGGCAAATTGTAGGGGTGATTTCCAACAAACCTGAAGCCTTTGCTTTAACGCGTGCACAGCAGGCAGGCATTCAGACTGCAGTTATTGAACACAAGCAATATCCGAATCGTGAAGCTTTTGATGATGTGATGCATCAACAGTTACTCGATTGGGATGTAGATCTGGTGGTGCTTGCCGGCTTTATGCGAATTTTAAGTGAAAAATTTGTGAAAGCCTGGGAAGGTAAAATGTTGAATATTCACCCTTCTCTGTTACCTCATTATAAAGGCATGCATACGCATCAGCGTGTACTCAATACCGGTGATGTTCTGCACGGTTGTACGGTGCATTATGTCACGGCTGAACTGGATGCAGGCCAAGCGCTTGCGCAAGGTGTTCTCAAGGTTTCTCATCACGATACGGTAGAAAGTTTGGCAACACGTGTGCATAGCCTCGAGCATGTGATCTATCCACAAGTCGTAGAATGGATTTGTAGCGGAACGATTCAACATACTAAAGATGGTGTGTTATATCGAAATGAGAAAATGCAAGCGCCTGTTCAATTCTGCAAGTTTTAAAAAAAATTTAGATATAAAAAACGCATCCTAGGATGCGTTTTTTTATTTCCAATATATTCAATGACTCAGGCAGACTGTTGCTGAATCAATTGTTTGAGCAAGCTCGCGACTTGATCGGGTTGTTCCAATGGGAACATATGCCCGCCATCGACTACGGTAAAAGGAATACCAAACTTCTTTTGCACTTGCTGCGGGAACTTGCGGGCCAGAAATGGACCTTTCTCGGCAACGACCAGATGCACAGGAATTTTTGGTTTCGCCTGAGGCAACCACCAGAGTGACGGATTGGTTCTAAAGACTGCGACCTCATCCCTTTTAGGGATAGTAAGTTCTACTCCACCCCGGATGGGATCATCCTGTAAGGCATAATCAATATACGCCTGGAAGCAATCTGCATCAAAATCCTGATAAAAACCTTTAGGGCGCAGCAATTCAGCGGCTTGTTCCCGTGAATCCCAATGATCTCGACGGCGTTTCGACAAACCTGCCGGAGACATTTTATCCAATGCTTTTAAACGAAAAGTCTTGGCGATATGCAAGGCAAAGGCTTCTTTGCCCATAATCATTGGCGGGTCCAGCATGATCATTTGTGAAAACAGTTCCGGGCGCTGTAAAGCGGCCTGAAACGTTAATACAGAGCCCAACGAATGTCCCAAACCAATCACGGGTCGGCCTTGAGATTGGCGTACAATACTGTCGATCACTTGCCGGGTCAGGCTTTTCCAATGGTTATCAACCGGATAACGCTTATCCCGCCCTAAAAGCGGCACATAGATAATATCGTAATCATCTTGCAATTCATCAAACAGCTTTTGATAGACTTTAGATGGCACGCCATTGGCGTGCGCGAAATGAATCAGTGGTTTCATTGCAGTGTCGTGCTATTTTCTGACTGAAGCTTCTGTGCAACTGAAGAAGCAATTCCATCCCCAATCGATGAACCCATACGACCCAAGACTGATTCAAATGGACTATATTCAATGGTGTAATTCAACGCTTTTTCAGTTTTCAGTTCGCGTTTCAAGGTATTTAAGCTACCGATACGATCCGCAATACCTAATTTCACCGCCTGATCACCGGTCCAGAACAAGCCAGAGAAAATAGCAGGATCATTGGATTTCAATTTATTGCCACGTCCTTGTTTAACTGCATTAATAAAGTGACCATGCACATTATCCAGCACACCCTGTACGTGGGCTTTTTGCGCAGGATCAACCGGCTGAGTCATAGACAGCAAAGCTTTATTTTCACCTGAAGTCATGGTGCGATCTTCAACACCTAATTTTTGCAATAGATTAGTCACACCATAATTCGGCATGATCACCCCAATTGAACCGACCAAGCTCGATGGATTGACAATAATTTCATCCGCAGCTGAAGCAATATAATAAGCACCTGAAGCACCAGTATCGCCAATCACGGCATACAATTTTTTCCCAGAATGCTGTTTTTTCAGATACTGAATTTCCTGCCAGATTTCATCAGACTGTACCGGTGAACCGCCAGGTGAGTTGATATTCAGCACCACTGCTTTACTTTGTTTATTTTCAAAGGCTTTTTTCAATGATTTGATGGTATTGCTACTGTTGACGCTCTGCTTGTCGGCTGCAATCGTACCCACAATATCCACGACTGCGATATGCGAACCCGCAGCAGCGCTAGCATCTGAAGAAACTGAACTACAGCTTTTGCCTAATGCCAAAATGACAACAAGCAGATAAGCAAAAGTCAGAAATTTAAAGAAAATTCCCCAACGGCGTGCACGGCGCTGTTCTTCTACCGAAGCTAAAACTGCTTTTTCAAGCAATTTCCATTCCGGACCAGTCGGTTGAACTGGCTGTTGCGTATTTTGTATTTGATTTTCAGGTTTTGGTGGCCAATCGGACATAAATAATCCAATAAATTGATTTATATTGAATCCATTATATACACTGAATCGGGTAATTCTGTCTAAACAAAACGTTTTCGCCTATAATAAATTTTGTTCTCTTTTTTTGTACTTAGACGAAATCAATGACGAAACAGGGCTCACGGAATTCAGCTTACGGATTACTCAAATACATTAGCCGCCAACCGCTTCCGGTTTCTCGCTGGATGGCCCGTATTCTGGCCTTTATTGTGAACAGTTTTAAAGTCACTAAAACTTCGGAAGTCATTCGTCTCAACCTTGAAATCAGTCTTTCAGAACTGTCTAATCAGGAACGTGAACAGATTAACCGTGCTGCGGTTCGCAATGAATTAATGTCATATTTCGAGTTCTTTACTATTTGGGGCTCAAGCAATCAGAAAAATCTTAAACGCGTTCATCGCGTTATTGGCGAAGATCTACTTCATGATGCCATTGCACAAAATAAAGGCCTCGTGTTAATCGTGCCGCATTTTGGTACCTGGGAAATTATGAATGCCTATATTGCCCAGTTCACCTCAATGACCATTATGTACAAACCTGTGAAAAATCAGGCTGCAGATCAATTTGTACGGGCCGCCCGTAGTCGTGAACAGGCGCATCTGGTGCCGACCGATGAATCTGGCGTCCGTCAGATTTTTAAAGCCTTAAAACAAGGTGGCACTACGGTCATCCTTCCGGATCATACCCCGAATATCGGTGGTGAATATATTCCCTATTTCGGCGTGCCTTTGGCCACCAGTAATTTAAGTGCCAAGCTGATTCAAAAGACCAAAGCGCGTGCCCTGTTTTTATATGCTCTACGTAATACTGAAGATGGATTCGATATTTTTATCGAAGCAGTTGATGAAAAAATTTATAATGGCAATGCCAATCAAGGCACACAAGTCATTATCAATAGTATTGAAAATTTAATTCGTCGCCATCCGGAACATTATCATTGGAGTTATAAACGCTTTAATGCGCATCAAGACTTGGGAAATCTCTACAAACTTGAGCATGAACAAGCTTTGGGCAAAGTAAATGCATTAAGAACTCAAGAACTACATAAAGTTTCGCCCATATTGGAATCAGTCACTTAAGGGCTGACGATACAACCACTGCCATTCATGTCGTTCGGCAGAAAGCACCAGTTTTGAGCCTTGTTGCTGGAAGTACACACTCCCCTGTTCTGCTGTGGTCAATAAGGGAATATTAAGTGCTTTCAACCGTTGCTGGGTCAGTTGGCTCGGGTGGCCATAACGGTTAAATTTCCCAGCCGAGGCAATCGCCAGTTTAGGCTTCAAAACCTGTAAAAATTGATAGGCTGAACTGTGCTGACTGCCATGATGCCCGAGTATCAGCACATCGACCTGAAGTTCGGGATAGTCTTGGAGCAGCTGATATTCAGTTTCCCAACCCGCATCCCCCATCAGTAAAAAGTTTTGATACGGTCCGGCATTTTTGATTTGCAGATATACCACACAAGAGAGGTCATTTTTATTGAAGTTTGGCATATTTAACTGCTGCTGCCGAGGTGCCAGAATTTTAAAGTTAATCGTCTCAGACCATTGCCATTGCTGTCCTGCATAACAAAACTGAAAGCTTGAAGAAGCAGCTGTTTCAGGCATCTGATTGGATGACACTTGTCGGATGTTTAGTTGATCTTTAATGCTGTGATATGCACCGCTATGGTCCTGATCCAGATGGGTCAAAATCAGTTGATCCAGTTCCCCAACACCTTGCACAGATAGAAACGGCCTAATCACTTGTCGACCAATACTGAATTTTTCTTCATTATAATAACCGCCCATGTCGATCATCATGCTGTGTTGCCCGTCACGGATAAAGATTGCCTGTCCCTGCCCAACATCCAGAACAGACAGCTTAAATGCATGCTGATTAAGTTGAGGAATGCACAGTGGTACACAGGCAAGTGCTGTCCAGCTTTTGGGCACTAAGCCACGCGGCAAAAAGACAATTAATAAGCCCAAAATACATAGAGCAATCATCCAGACATTCATGGCCACAGGAATCAGTTGCGGTGCAAACAGCCGATCAAGCAGATTCAAAAATGCCAGCAATATATGAATAAAAATATCATTGAGCTGAAACAACAGACTCGACAATGGCTCAGAAACAAAAAACAGTAAAGCCGCCAGAATATCTACTGGAACAATCAGCAGGCCAATCCACGGGATAGCCACCAGGTTGCTTAGCGGCGTAATCCAGGCCACCTGCTTAAAAAACAGCATCATTAAGGGAAGCAGGGCCAGAAAAATTTTCCACTGCGACTCCACTAAAACTTTCATTGCAAAATACAGCCATTGTAATGCTGTTTGTATTGTTTGATGCGGTTGCTGCTGAATGGTTTGATAGATTCGCAGCAAGACAAAACAGGCTCCATAAGACAGCCAGAATGCGGCCGATAAAATACTAAAAGAGTCAAATAACAACAATAAGGCAGCACTTAAAATCAACAGTCTTAATGGCTGCACACTTTGCCTGAGCAACAGCGTAAAAGTCACAATCACACAAATCAGTAAAGTGCGTAACGCCGGAATTTCAAAACCGACGAAGGCACAATACAGCAGTACACATAATAAAAAAGGCAGACTCAAAAAATACTGCCTTGGCCATTTCAGATAAATCTGCGGTGTGTACCTTGAAATCAGATATTGCAACGTACCACAGACAATAAAGGCAAAGATCAGGACATGCGGTCCGGAAATCGCCAGTAAATGGCTCATGCCAAAACGCTGGAATTGCTGTTCCGTCGCTTGATCCAAGAGACTTTCATCACCACTTAATAGAGCCAGTAACAAGCCTTTCTGCTGTACTGGTTGTGTGGCCACAAACTCTCTTAAGGTCAGTCGCTGCTGTTCTACCCAAAGCAAAAATCGCTGATTCAAATTTTTCTGCTGACGTAGATATTTAGCATGACCTAGTGCATAGAGTTGTTGCGGTTGCAACTCTTGGATATGTTTAATCCTAAACCCGGCCATAACATTTTGCTGCAAGGCCCATTTTTCTGCATCAAAAGCACCCGGTGTCGCATAACTATGGTTAGGTCGAATCTGGCCTTGTAATAAATAATAGTGTCCCAGTTCAAGAGTCTGCTGTTTGGTTACATCATTTCCTAAACTGGATATGACAGGATCTGAAACTGGCAGAAAACCCATCCACTTAACTGTAGTGCCATCAGGGTTAAGCACATGCAGGGCTTGCTGGATATTCTGATCGCCCAGTTTATTCAGCTCTTTGATATAGACCACGATTTCTTTTTCAGATACCTCGTGTTCTCGCTTGGATAAACGTTCAGCCAGTTGCAGATTGGCATAAGCATGACCTAAAAATAGTCCCAAAAGCAGGCTTGATCCAGTGATCAACAAGCTTCGCAGTGGTGTATTCAAGATGAGCTTTAATTTATGGCAACACAGATACCACAACAGCGCAACGATCAAAACTGCCGTTCCGCTCAGTTGAACAGACAGGAAACTTTTCCCCATACACGCAAGGCCTAAAATCCAGCCAATACATAGCCACTGCAACATTGAATCTTATTCTGTCTTGTTATTATTTTGCCCAATAATAAAGCCCACCGGAGTGAGCTTCAATCAAATGCGAATATTCTCGTTATTTATGGTTCAATCCAGAGACCATCCTGCATATGTAAAATCCGATCTGCTGCATGGGCTAGCTGTTCATCATGCGTCACAATCAGCATCGCCATATTGAACTCACGTTGCAATTCGGTCAGCAGTTCAAAAATCTTTGCTGCAGTCTTGCGATCCAGATTTCCGGTCGGTTCATCGGCCATCATCAGTTTAGGTTTACCGACCACTGCACGCGCCAAAGCTACACGCTGACGCTCACCTCCGGATAATTCACCCGGCTTGTGAGTCAGACGATGCGAAAGACCAACACGTTCCAGCAAATATTCGGCCTGCTGTTTGGCTTCCTTAAACTTCATGTTGTCGCGTAACATCAGCGGCATGGCCACATTTTCCAGTGCCGTAAATTCTGGCAACAGGTGATGAAACTGATAAACAAAGCCCAAATGCTCATTCCGCACATAACCGCGTTCTGCTTCAGACAAGGTATCAAAACGGCGGCCATTCACCATGACCTGACCTGACGTCGGGCGATCCAATCCACCCAAAACATGTAATAAGGTACTTTTGCCTGAACCACTTGAACCTACAATCGAAACAAACTCACCTGCTTTTACCTGTAGCGACAAGCCGCGAATCACATCGACAGTGGCCTTGCCATCGGTAAAGGATTTGTGAATATTCTGGGCATCTAAAATCAGATTACTCATAACGCAAAGCCTCTGCCGGTTGAATTTTTGCTGCACGTAAAGCCGGATAAATTGTCGCGACAAAACTGAGTGCCAGTGACAAGCCTACAATCACCAAGACATCCTGCCAGCGCAGATACGAAGGTAAGTAGTTAATAAAATAGGCATCAAACATATTCAGGCCTAAAGTATTGTTGAGCCAGCCAATAAAGCTACTGATACTGGTTGCCGCAATAATCCCGAGGATGGCCCCTGCACAAGTTCCAATCACCCCAATCACGGTACCTTGCACCATAAAGATTTTGGTAATGGTGGCAGGTGAAGCCCCCAAAGTCCTTAAAATGGCAATGTCCGATTTTTTATCCGTCACCACCATCACCAGTGAAGACACAATATTAAATGCCGCGACTAGAACGATCAGGAATAAAAGCAGGCTGACCATGGCTTTTTCCATCTGAATCGCGCTGAACAGATTACCATGGGTATAAGTCCAGTCCGAAGCATAGAAATTCCCCGGCAAATCACGCACAATTTCCTGAGACACTTGTGGTGCTAGGAAAATATCATCCAGCTTCATACGCACACCCTGCGCACCATCCGGTAGACGCAGCAAGGTCGAGGCATCATTTAAAGCGATATAACCCATCATCGAGTCAACTTCAGCACCAATACTGAAGATTCCCACCACTTTAAAACGCTTGAAACGCGGGACGACACCAGCTGGTGATGGGGTGGCTTCTGGCAAAACCAGAGTAATATTGTCATTTAAGCCCACACCCATGGCATCGGTCATTTGCTTGCCCAAAACAATACCAAATTCACCTTTTTTCAGGCTGTCGATACTGCCCTCAACCATATGGTTTTGTATAATTGAAACTTTTTTCTCATACTCGGGTTCAATCCCGCTGACCATAATGCCGGCGACCTGACCCTGTGCGGTCAGCATGCCTTGTAATTGAGTAAAAGGTGCGACTCCCTGAACATGCTCATGCCCTTCAATTTGCTTTGCAAGTTCTGGCCAATTTGTTAAAATTTGTGTTGAGGAAACAGTCGCTTGAGGTATCATTCCTAAGACACGATTCTTTAACTCTCGGTCAAAACCATTCATCACAGACAACACTGTAATGAGGACTGCCACACCGAGTGTGAGGCCGATCATTGAGACCAACGCGATAAAAGAAATGAAGTGGTTACTACGCCGTGCGCGAGTATATTTCAACCCTATATACAGCGAGATTGGTTTGAACATAACCATCTAGTCCGAGGTAATAAATTATGGAAAATGTACAGCATCCAAACGGATTTACGGAAAGACGCGTCATGTCTCGAATCGATGCTGCCTTACGAATTAATTATCAGATTATTTCCGATGATGTTGCCTTGAATGATCCTTACGATCCTAACTTCGTCTTGCCCCGCTATTTTCTACTACTTGCAGAACTAGATCAATTTGATCATGCGGTTAACTACGAATTAGAACAATTATCTGAAAAAGATCAACAAATTGCTCGAATCTTATCCTTATTTAATCAAAAGTTAAACCTTATTACCGGTTCTTTGTATGACGCAATTGTACAAAGCATGTTACCTGTACCAGAGCAAGTGAACTTTTCAGAAACCGGTTTTAGTTTCTTTAATGAGCGCCCTATCGCTGAAGGCACCTATCTGCACGTGACTTTGAGTCATCCGGAAAATTTCTTCCATATTGCAGCAACCGCTCAGGTGGCCTACAGTCGCGAAGAAGAAAATGGCAAATATCGGACTGGTGCTTATTTTATTACCATGCATCCACAAGATCGTGTCAAACTGGGTGAATGCGTCAAGGCTCGCTTTGCCTAAATTACTGCTTTAGTCAGTGCTGCTGGGTGATGAAAGGCGAGCGTTATAGCTCGCTTTAATTTCTCTGGAAAAATATAACAACAAACCAGCCAGTAAGATAACGACGCCAAAGACTGCTCCACCCGATAATTTTTCATCATTCAGAATCACCCCGACAAATAAGGCCAGCATCGGCGTCAATACGGTGGTCAATGACAAAGTGGTCGCCTTGATTTTCTGCACCAGTTTAAAATAACAGAACATCGCAATCAGGGAAGCCATGATTACAGCATAACTGAGTCCAATCAGCGATTTTGCCTGTGGGATCTGGGTTGGTGCAAATTGCCAGATAAATGGCAACATGGTACAGGCCATGACCGCTGAAACAGCAATAGAACCGGCCGCTTGTGCCATAGGTTCGAGAGGTGCATTAACTTTTTTCACCCAGAACATCGAAACACAGTAAATAAAAACACTGAGCAACATCAGGCCTATGCCAATCGGCTGAATATGCTGATCTTTGCCACCGACACAGATAATGCCCAGACCCAGCAAGGCAATCGCCATACCACCCCACTGCGAAGGATAGAGCTTAAGCTGAAATACAAAACGGCCAATTAAACCGGTAATAATCGGCGCCAGTCCGAACATCAGGGCAATAATGCCTGAACTCAGATAATCCGTGGCCAGATAAGTGAAAATCTGTGAGCCGATAAAACTGCATGCGCCAGCCAGGTAACTGTGCATGGATAATTTATCTAAGGGAAAACGGGTTTTTAATAGCCACAACAAGGCAAATGCAAAAGGCAAAGCCAAAAAGAAACGCAATGCCAAAGCCCAGAGCGGATGCAAATCCGTCACACTCCAGACAATAGCTAGCGGTGTCGTCGCCCAGATAAAAACCAATAAAAGATAGGTGGCAATCATATTGGTTTGTGTGGGCATGCGAGTCACTCTGAATAAGGCTTAAAGCGCGGAAGTTTTACGTTTTTGTTTTTGGATGGTCTGATCGAGTGCGCTGGAAAATTCGCGTTTATCCCGTTCTGAAATCGGTGGCGGACCGCCCGTTTGCACGCCCGCTCCGCGTAAGCTGTCCATAAAATCGCGCAGATGTAAGCGCGCTTTGACATTGGCCGTAGTATAAATTTCACCACGGGGATGAATCGCAATTCCGCCTTTTTCAATCACTTCCGCAGCCAAGGGAATATCTTGGGTCATGACAATATCATGCTCTTTCATGCGCAGAATAATCTCTTTATCCGCAGCATCCGCCCCACTCATCACCTGAATTGAATTAATTCTGATCGAAGGAGTTATTCCGACTGGTTGGTTGGCAACAAAAGTGACTTCTAGCTGATAGCGATCCGAAGCACGAATAATCACATCTCGCAGAATACGGGGCAATGCATCGGCATCGACCCAAAGTTTGAATGGCAACACAGGGCTTCCCATTAAGGTATAAATCATGGTTATTCTAGCAAATTGCAGTGATCAGGTTGATGATTAAATTGCTCCATTTTCATTGCATCTGTCATCAATATTTTAAAAAGTATGTGCCCGGTAAAACTGGCATGATTCACGCGAGAAAAAAATTGACTTCATTTGACTGGCATTTTAATTTTAAAATTCATTCGATTGACTTGAAAAATCGCAATGACCCTCGATTAACTATAAATACGTCATCCAAGATCAATTGTGCATATGAAAAATCAGAATAGCCCAGAGATCATCACCATTGATGATCAAAATTTCGGTAGTCATGTCGAACACTGGACCTTGCTCACCGACAACCCTGGCACAGATGTACCACAGTGGTTAGGCAAAGCTCTTGATGAACCAATCATGCCGATGGGCCTTTGTACACAAGAATGTGATATGGATGCAGAGACCTGGCTGATTCAGGGTCCAAGCAAAGCTGCGGTACAGTTGAGTCAAGTGATTGCCGTCGAAAACAATAAGCCTCAAGCGGTAAAAACTGCATTCCCCTGCTTTGACAGTCCTTATCAGGTGAAAGCCACGATTGACCGGATTATTAGCTGTAAATCCAATACTCAGGCTGTATTGCGCCTGAATCTGGGTGCTAACAATATTATTTACGCTTTCGATAGCCTGTATAGCGTCAATCACCCGCACTATGAAAAAGACCAGTCCTATGTGGTGAATCTGAATGGCTGGGCCTATGAACTTGAAGCGGTCGCAGATCATGAGCATCTGGTGGTTGATGATCCGGCTTCGATTAAGCACCACCGTGCCTTGAATGATATTCTCGCTGCCAATAATGGTGTGGCCCCGGATAATTTGCAGGAACAGATTGATGCCTGGCAGCCGCAGTCCGAAGAAGATAAAGAACCTGTAACCGTAGATTTTTCTAAAATGGTGGCTTATCTATACGGCGAAACCATGGGTCAAGAAGATGAAGCCTGGTTCCAGGGCAATATTGTCGGTAAAACCACCATGCAATTTATGGATCAGGACTACACCCTGTATGATGTCACCCTGATTCATGATGAAGACCAGCCTGCGACCCTGATCCGGATTGCAACGCGGAATGACCAGTTCAAAAACTTCCAGATTGGTCAGTATATTCGTGGCAACTTGTGGATTCAGGCCAATATTTATAGAAAAGCGGCCTAAGTTCAAACATATAAAGAAGATATTCATTTTGATGGGTATCTTCTTTTAATCCATCTATATTCTTATTTGTCATTTTAATTTTTGATTATTTTTTATACATATTTTCTGGCTTAATAATCTATTTAAATTCATTAAAAACCAAGTTATCCACATTTTTAAATTCAAACGAATTCATTTTAAATATTTAATATAACCTTAAAAATCTTGTAAAAATAAGCATTTGATTTCTCATATAAATAATCTGATGTCATACAAATCTAATATTCAAATAAAATGAAAATTTATGCTCTTTAATTAAAAATGTACTTTATTTAATCAATTTTTTATGATAAAAATACTCACAACAAATTAGTATTAACGATAAATAGATCGGACAATAAATATCTATGAAAATCGTGCAAGAAGAAACATTACAACAGGTCGAGCATCATCTTAGCTCCCGCTATAATATTGATATGATGTCCTGCCTTTTTTTCATGTTGGGGATGCTGATCTGCGGATTCATCCTGCATACTTTTATTTTCTAAAATTATTGTATTCATAAAAAACCCAGCCTGTGCTGGGTTTTTTCGTTTCAGGAATTAACCATTGCGTTTGGCAAAGTCATCCATAAAGTTCACCAATGCCTGCACGCCCTCTAAAGGCACGGCATTATAAATACTTGCGCGCATACCGCCAACCGAACGGTGACCAGCAAGATTCAATAAATGCTGCGCTTCAGCTTCTTTCAGGAACTGTTTCTCAAGATATGCATTAGCCAAAGTAAATGGTACGTTCATGATCGAACGGTTTGCTTTTGCAATCGGATTCGCATAAAAATCGCTTTGATCGATATAACCATAAAGCAAGTTAGCTTTCTCAAGGTTCACTTTGTGCATGGCATCTACACCGCCATTTTCTAGCAACCACTCAAACACCAGACCAGACAAGTACCATGCATAAGTTGATGGTGTGTTAACCATTGAGCCATTTTTCGCTTGATCTGAATATTTCAAGATGCTTGGAATTTCAGGTTTAGCTTGATCAAGTAAATCTTCACGAATGATCACCAGCGTTAAACCAGCAGGCCCGATATTCTTTTGCGCACCCGCATAGATCAAACCAAATTTAGAGACATCTACTGGCGCAGATAAAATACTAGATGAATAATCGCAAACTAATGGCTTGTTTGTTTCAGGAATTGAAGCAAATTGCAGACCGCCAATGGTTTCATTATCGGCATAATGCACATAAGCTGCATCATCAGAAAGATTCCATTCGCTTTGTGCACTGATCGCATATTTGCCATCAATTTGGATACCTGCTTTTACAACATTGATATCGCCATAACGCTGCGCTTCTTTCAAGGCTTTTTCAGACCAGATACCGGTATCGATATAGTCTGCTTTGTTGTTTTTGCCAAGCAGGTTCAATGGAATTGCCGAGAACTGTAATGATGCCCCACCCTGCAAGAACAATACTTTGTAGTTCTCAGGAATATTCATGAGTTTACGTAAGTCTGCTTCCGCTTTTTCAGCCATGGCAACATAGTCGGCACTACGGTGGCTCATTTCCATGATCGAAAGACCTTTGCCGTGCCAGTCAAGCATTTCAGCTTGAGCTTTTTCAAGTACGGCAGTCGGTAATGCAGCAGGACCAGCACAGAAGTTGTACGCGCGCATGATTTTTCCTTTCAGAGTGAAACACAATAAAATGATGGCATTTAACCATATCTGGCAGGGTCTTGCACAAAATTATTTCAATCTATGAGTCAAGATAGAGTCAAAAAATCAATGTAGATTCACAAGATAAATTGACCAGTATTTTAGCCTGCTGTTTTTATCATCTTTGAACTAACAATTGAAAATATTCAAGATTAAGCCATTTTTTGATTCTAGATATTCCATTAAAAACAGCCGATAAGTATTTGAAATACAGATGTACAAGAAACAATACTATAACTTTACACTAGTTCTATCTGCAAACCTTTGATTTATACTAGCCGGATAACATTATCGGCTTTAAATCAGTTTAGCGACTTTATGAACTTAAAGAAAAATAAAAGACAGCTTGTCTGGGGTTTAAATCTGCTTGCATCAATGATGTATGGCAGCTTTGCTCATGCGCAGAGCATCAGCTTTCAGGACGCTGAACGTCAGTTGTTGCAAAATTCTTATAGCAGCCAAGCCTATCAAAGTCTGGAACAGGCCTCAAAACTTGAAGCTGAAGCGGTGAAAGGTATAGGTCTGCCACGAATCGATCTGAATGTTCGTGCGTATGCCTTTCATAATGAACTCGATCTACCTTTGGGCGCATTAAAAAATAATTTAGAGCAATCCTTAACGGATGGTGTAAATAATAGAATTGATGAACTGAACTTAGGTGATCTGGCTGACCCACTAAAAAATAGTTTAAGACAACCTATTCAAAATGGGGTGGGCTTAATTCCTGATAGTTCGCATGTCGTGCTGGATGATCAGGTGATTCGTCCGACGGTTTCAATCATGATGCCGCTTTATACCGGTGGACTGACAAGCAGCGCCAAAGAAATCGCCAATATTCAGGTCGGTCGTAGTCAGCTCAGCAACAAACAGCAGCAAGACACGCAGCGTTTTGAACTGATTCAAAGTTATTTTAATGTACAGCTTCAAAAGCAACTGCATGCAGCTGCGCTGTTTAACCTGAATGCCATGCAGCAGCATTATCGCAATGCCTTAAAGATGGAACAGCAAGGTTTTATCAGTAAAGGCCACCGCATGCAGTTTGAAGTGGCACGCAATAATGCCGAGCGCAGCCAGCAAAATACGCAGGCCAATTTGAATGCTGCCCTGTTCCAGCTGAATAATCTGCTTCAGGAAAGTAGCATCACCGAACTTTCGACGCCTTTATTTGTCAATAAAACCGAGCCACAGGCCTTAAATCATCTGCTGAAAACCTTTAGTCAGAACTCTGCGCTGATTCAAAAAATGCAGCTGGATACTCAATTAGCTCAAGCCAATGTCAAAGCCCAGCAAGCAGCGAAAAAACCGAATGTTTTTGCTTTTGGCGAATATAGTCTGGATCAAAATGAAAACTGGATTGTCGGAGTTGCCGCACGCTATAACCTGTTTT